>NZ_JBXUKU010000007.1:0-237408 GCF_057180105.1 Marinomonas sp. ATLA20 | reverse complement strand
TGGGAGATCCCATGTGAGAGTAGGTCGTCGTCAAGCTTTAAATTAAGAAGGCCCTGATAGCTAACGCTGTCAGGGCTTTTTTTCGTCTGGAAAAAACAGCCCCCATCTCTTCGCTACTTCTGAATACATGTGACTGAGCGATGTTCCGAAGGAATCAGCTCAGGGCGCCGAATGGCGAGGCGAAGCTTCAGATCATGGTAGGTCTTCCCACAAGAGGATAAGCATCCCGCAAGGGGGTAAAAACTCATGCGAAATGATATCTAAGAGATGTAGTGCTATTGATTATTTGGTCTCTTTCAAACATTTTCTATGATTTAGTGAATTATACGAATATTTTTCTTGCAGAAACCGCACATCTTCGCTAAATTATTCCGCAGACAGAGAGTGAATGGATTCGCTCATGCCTCCAGGATGGAGGCTCTGTCTCTTATTAGGATGAATTGTGCTGCATGGACGCAGCGGAAAATCTCTTTACGCGTTACTTCTCACATTCTCGTTATCTCTATTCTTTTTTTCAAAAATCATTCACACCTTTAGCTTATTTAGTGTTTCTCATATTGAAGCTTAGCTGTTGAGCATCATAATTGTGCAAATTATGATTCTTTTAGGATTTAATTCTGAGTTTAAGGGTGGCTAGGTTCTTGTATCAGCAGGTCGGTTACTTTTTCAATTCAAACGATTACTTCGAATTTTGATTGCGAGTACAAGCCGATTAAGCATTTACATAGGGATAGATAACTCCCATTATTGAGCCTTAGGTGCTACTTAGATAGAGGTTATCTAGAAAAATGAGCGTAAAGAAAAATATTTTTATATGTTTTATCTTAAACTGATTTTTGATTTAAATTGAAAAAAAGTCTATACAATACATATAGATAGTGAGTTATCCAACATCCGCTTACATTTTTATTTAGCTTATATTGCTAAATATATGTAGAACATGATTGACCCAGCGGCTCAAAGCGGACTACAATCAATTTCGTTTAAAAGAGTTGGCAATATTTATGTCCAGAGTTGCGAATATTACGTCTTGTATGTTCGGTCCTGTTAAGTCATAAGTAATACCGAGTTTTTTTAGCACTATAACGAAGATGATTTACATTTTTGTATAAATTAACTTAACCTACAGGATAACAGACATGTCTGACGTAGTAACTGGTACAGTAAAATTTTTCAACGAAACTAAAGGTTTCGGTTTCATCACTCAGGATTCTGGTCCTGACGTTTTTGTTCATTTTTCTGCAATCAACACTTCTGGTTTCAAAACTTTGGCTGAAGGCCAAAAAGTTGAATTCCAAGTAGCTCAAGGCAAAAAAGGCCCTGAAGCTCAAAACGTTACACCTTTATAATGTAACGTTGCTGAGGATATTCTCAGCAGTGCGAATGCTAAAAAGCGACTTTTAAAGTCGCTTTTTTTGTTTTTATAGATAACGATTTGTATGAGGTTTAATTTAGTAGGTTAGGCCTAAATTATGTTAGTTCGTAGTAAGGAGGAGTTTCTAATGGCTGCGAAGTCTTTACAAGAGCAACTATTGGGTGTTGGGCTTGTTGATAAAAAGAAAGTTAAGAAACTAAAAGCAGAATCTTTACAGCACAAGCAAAAAGTGAAAAAAGGCAAGGTTGTCGCAACTGACAATGACGGTCGCCAAGAAGAGCTCAAGCGTCAAAGAGAATTGAAGGCTGAGAAAGATCGAGCGTTAAACATGGAGCGACAGAAGCTTACAGAACAAAAAGCGATCCATGGGCAGATTCGCCAGATGATTGAGCAGAATCGTGTGCGAAAAGAGGATGGAGACATTGCTTATCATTTTACCGACAATAAAAAAGTAAAACAGCTGTATATATGTCAATCTATGCACGATGATTTGAGTCGTGGGCGCTTAGCAATAGTAAAACTTGATGAATCGTATGAGATCATCCCAGAGCCTGTTGCCGTGAAAATTAATGAACGTGATTCGTCTTATGTTCTTGTTTGTAATAATCGTATTGAGAGTGTTGAAGATGATCCGTATGCAGACTTTCAAATTCCTGATGACCTTATGTGGTGATATCGAATCCTTTCCAATAAGAGGGTTTTTGCCCTCTTAGATCTTGAGTTTTAGTTGCATTTCCACGAATCAACTTTTTAATTAGTTTTTTTGTCCCTGCATAAAGCTTTTCTTGACGATATATTTTCAAATAAAAGTGTTTATGTAACACTTCTGTACACATCAATCTTATTTTAAATTCATTAAGTTTTTGTTTTGTATGTATTTTTTATTATTTTTGCATTTAAAAAATCCTTTTTCTACTTTATATTTCAAGAAAAAAGCACACATAGTGGATACTTTATGCAATTAACTTGCGGGTGGTTGTCTATTTCTGCGAAATGTTTAGATTGTTTGATTGTTGCTTGCACATATCAAGCGCCTACAAGAAAAGCGTAAACATTTAAAAGGGAAACGAAAATGAAAAAAACGATTATTGCCATTGCTGTAACTAGTGCAGCATTTGCTTCTGTATCAACTTACGCGGCCGAAGGCTCTACTGTAGACGTCTACGGTAACATCCAGTACGCATACACAAATAACGACGCTGGTACTGACTTCGAAGATAACGGATCAACTTTTGGTTTCAAAGGCGAGACTATGATTGACGAGAGCCTAACCGCTTTCTTCAAATATGAACTTGAAGCTGATGCTGATCAAAAGTCTGGAGATGTATCTGTTGGCCTTGACCAAGCCTTTGTTGGTTTGAAAGGTAACTTCGGTAAAGTACAAGTAGGTACTTTTGATAGTATCTACAACAACGCTATCCAAGATTCTGTTGATCAGTTTGAAAACCTAGGTTTCTCTTCAAATGATACAACATCTGAAGGCGATACTATCGCTTACTTCTCTCCTTCAATGGGTGGATTTGAAGTTCAAGCATCTGCTCAAGCTCATAAGACTGATGGTGCTGCACGTAATAGTGGTACAGCAGTCACTCTTGTAGGTAAATACAGTGTTGATGCTTTGACTGTAGCTCTAGGTTACGATTCTCTTGAGAATGATCAAGCTGATGATGAAAACACTATCGGTTTGAATGTTGGTTACCAAGTGATGCCTGCATTGAATGTGAGCGCAAAATTTGAAACTACTAAAGATGCTGAAGATCGAGTTGGTCTAGCTGCTCGTTACGGTTACGGCGCTGGTGATGTTTACGCTTCTGCACAAGTTATTTCTCCAGATGCTGGTGATGAATACAACGAGTTTGGTGCTGGCGTAACATACAGCCTAGCGTCAAATGTTTATGTATACGGCGAAGTAGCTAGCATCGAAGCTAGCTCTACTGCTGATGCAGACACACAAACAGCTGTTGGTGTTTACTACGGTTTCTAAGATCTTCTTATAGTTGATTTTATTTACTCTAAGGCTCCTGCTAATTAATAAGGTGGGAGCCTTATGTTAAGCAAGATCATTCAAGGTTCCATATCTCTTCTCTTGTAGGCAGACTGTTGGAACATTTGGCACTTGGTGGAAACATCAGGTGCCTTTTTTATTGCAAGCTTTTCTTCTAGATATTACAAATACTTGATTGTTATTTGACCAAACCGTTACACTGAGGTTTTCCTGTGATTGGCGGTTGTTATGCTTAATATGGACTTTGCCCAAGCTGTGTTTATCGATACAAATAAACTTGATTGGGTAGCAAGTCCCATGTCTGGTGTTTACAGAAAGCCTTTGGCGCGAGAAGAGGCAGAGCGAGGCCATGCAACAAGTCTTGTGCAATATGAGGCGGGTTCAGTTTTTCGCCCTCATCCACATCCTTTAGGTGAAGAAATATTAGTGTTGAGCGGTATTTTTTCTGATGAAAAGGGAGATTTTAACGCTGGCAGTTATTTTAGAAACCCTCCTGGTAGTAGTCATGCGCCTCATAGCCATAATGGTTGCTTTCTATTAGTTAAGTTACATCAGTTTCAAACCACCGATTTAAATCAAGTCTATATAGATACTCCCGATATTTGGTCATCTACACAATCTGGCATTCTACCTCTTTACGAATTTGGTTCGGAGCGAGTCTGGTTTGTTCGTATTCAGAATGGTGAAGATATATTGTATGAATTGGACTTATCGGCTTCTGTTGAGTTATTTGTTATATCGGGGCAAGCTGAGTATAACGGCCTTCAAATGTCTTCTGGTGTATGGCTACGTGAGCCTGAGTTTAAGTTAGAGGATTGGGTGGTACCTTCAAGTTGTTTTATTTGGCTAAAGTCAGGCCATTTCTAATTCTTCCTATTCTTTGCTGGGGGTTAAATGAAGAATATCGTATCTGAGCAATCTAGGGTTTATTTGCCTATTGTTGAAAATGATCAAGCTTATCCAGTTGGTCGCGTTTTTTGTGTTGGCCGTAATTACGCAGAACATTCAAAAGAAATGGGGGATGATCCAGAACGAGATCCGCCATTCTTCTTTGTAAAAGATGCCTCTAGTGTTGTGCCTTCTGCGTTCTCTGACGTTACTCGTATTGCATACCCTATGGCCACATCACAGTTTGAATATGAAGTAGAGCTCGTGGTGGCGCTAGGAGAAGGCGGTCGTAATCTATCGTTGCAGCAAGCTAGAGAAGCCGTTCTTGGTTATGCTGTAGGCTTGGATATGACGCGTCGTGACCTTCAGGCGCAGGCGAAAAAGAAAGGGCGTCCTTGGGAGGTTAGCAAGTCATTTGATGAGTCCGCACCAATTAGTCCTATTTCATTAAAAACAGATTTGCTTGCAGGTAATGTTGCAAAAGCGGAGATCGGTTTAAAAGTGAATGGTGACCTTAAGCAAATTAGTAGTGTGGCCAATTTAACCTGGTCAATTGAAGAGGTTATTTGCAAACTGTCAGAGGTATTTGAATTGCGGCCTGGCGATTTAATCATGACAGGGACGCCTGAAAATGTAGGGGCTGTGGTTGCTGGTGATGAAATGCTGGCTTGGGTTGAGCATTTGGGTGAGATAAGAATAAGTGTTACTGATTAAATTCAATAAATTTATTGAATAGGGTAGATGTTGCTGGATGTTTATATTCGTTTAATAGTTGAGTTGCAACTTCAGCAGTGCAAAGGCCGATATTTTTTTGATTACGACGTTTTGTGTATATAGATGTCACGCCCTGAATTTCATAGTGTTTAAACTTATGTAGATAGGGCGATTTATTGTATATTTTCTGAGCCTGTTGCCAAGTTCCATCAATTATAATGATGTTGTTGATTGACTGCGAAATATCCTCACAGAATCTTTGTTGTTCGTTTTTACATAGGTAAATGAGTAATGTGTTACTAGGAGATAGATTTAAGATATCTATGCTTGGTGAAACTCTGGACCATACGACGACTTCACACTCATCATTCAGTACCTCTTTTACTAGCTTTCCTGTACCTGAAGGCTTTTTGAGTTCTTCGCTATGGGTGAGTAACCAGATTTTCATTAGAGTCTTCGCTATTGATAAATAGGCAATTATACCCTTCATTAAAATGAACTAGAATATGAAAAAGCCTGATGGCGGTGTAGTAAACAATGAACCGCCATCAGGCCCAACAAAAGTAGTGTTATTCTTTGCCAATAGAGCCAATTTTATGAATTGATAAATCAGCGCCGTTGAATTCATCCTCTTCACTGAGACGTAAACCACTTACAGACTTAACTATTCCATAAACAATAAACCCACTCAGCGCTGCTATCACAACTCCCCCTAGGCTTCCTAAGAGCTGAGAGAGGAAGCTAACGCCACCTAGTCCACCAAGTGATTCAGATCCGAAAATCCCTGCGGCAATGCCTCCCCAGGCCCCACAAACACCATGAAGTGGCCAAACACCAAGAACATCATCTGTGTTTTTGAATTTTTGTTGAACAACAGTAAAGAGAGTGGTGAATATAGCACCAGCAAATGCGCCTGTGACTAATGCGCCAATAGGATGCATGATGTCTGAACCTGCGCAGATAGCGACTAAGCCTGCTAATGGGCCGTTATGGATAAAGCCTGGGTCATTTTTACCAAACAGCATGGCCGCAATAATGCCGCCGACCATGGCCATTAAAGAGTTTACAGCGACTAAGCCACTTACCCCTTCTAGCGTTTGTGCGGACATAACGTTAAAGCCAAACCAGCCTATGCAAAGAATCCAGGCGCCTAATGCCAAAAATGGGATGTTTGATGGTGCGAAAGCAACTAGCTTTCCATGCTTAAAGCGGCCGCGACGAGTGCCAAGTAATACTATGGCTGCTAGCGCAACCCACCCACCAAAAGCATGAACGACAACAGAGCCTGCAAAATCATGAAAAGGGGCGCCATAATGTTTGGTTAGCCAATCTTGAAGACCGTAATTGCCATTCCATACAATGCCTTCAAAAAGTGGGTAGGCAATACCAACAATTACCGCTGCGGAAATCAGCATAGGATAAAACTTAGCACGCTCAGCGACGCCACCTGAAATGATGGCGGGTATCGCAGCGGCAAAGGTCATGAGGAAGAAAAACTTCACTAGGCTATAACCGTGCTCTTGCGATAGTACGGCGGCGCTATCAAAAAAATTGACTCCATAAGCGATTTGATAGCCAATAAAAAAATAAACGAGCGCTGAAGTAGCAAAATCCGTCATTATTTTGACTAACGCATTTACTTGGTTTTTATGTCTTACTGTCCCAACTTCTAAAAAAGCAAACCCAGCATGCATGGCGAACACCATTATGGCGCCAAGTAATATAAAAAGGGTGTTTGAACTGGAAACTAGCATTTCTACTGCACTGTTTGTGGATGTCACACGTGGCTCCTAACGTTTGTCTTTGCACCGAAAAGGTTTGCTATCATCCATAATTGCTCTTTTTTGGGGCTTAATTGGTGTTTTGGATTGATGAATTTAAAGCTTAATCTGCTTTAAGCAATTATTGTTCCATTTATGCCATTATTTGGTGCCTTTTGGTGTCATGGATTATTTATGCACCGTTTTGGTGGAGGGTTAATGTGGGTTATGGTTTTCACTTAATAGAATGGAGTTGGCTAATATTTCATCTAGGTGTTATTACTTTTTTTAACAATACTTGTTTTTAGTCTACTTTCTATTTTGCTATTAACGACTTATTATCAATTAGTTAGTGTGTTTTTAAGATTATTATTGGCTTAAAACGCTTAACATTAGGGAATTACTCAAAGCTAAGTTGCTTTTAGTGTAGTTAAAAGATTGCTCATTTAAGAGCAACATAAAAATGAGGTTGTTATGTCAGGTCAGTTAGTATCAGGTATTGTAAAATGGTTTAACGATGAAAAAGGCTTTGGTTTTATCGAGCGTGAAGGTGGAGCAGATGTTTTTGTTCATTTTCGTTCTATAAATGGAACGGGCCGTCGTACTCTGCAAGAAGGTCAAAAAGTAACATTTGAAGTAACTCAAGGGCAAAAAGGTCCTCAAGCTGAGAATGTTACCCCAGCTTAATTGAGCTTTTAATCGATCAAAAACCATGCGTGTGAACCTCTTACTTTGTATAAGATGTTTATTAAAAGGCATGGTTTTTTTATGCTTGTGATTTTTTAGAAAAAGGAGGTTATGTTGTTACCTGTTCTGTATTCGTTCAGACGCTGCCCTTATGCAATTAGGTCTAGATATATGATTGCCTTATTGGGTGTGCCTGTACATTTACGTGAGGTGGTTTTGAGGTCTAAGCCTCCTGAGTTGCTGTCATTAGGCGGACGATCCAGTGTGCCTCAGCTTGTTGATATTGATGGGACGAGGTATCCAGAAAGTCTTGATATCATTTTCTGGGCGCTTACCAGCTCTGATTACAAGAAAGCCGTAAATGAGCTATGGCCATCGAATAGTATTCGAAGAAATCGAATGAAGGCTTGGATAACTTATAATGATCACTTTTTCAAATACTGGTTAGATCGTTATAAGTACGCAGATCGATATCCTGAATACAGTGAAGACTACTATCGTGATAAAGGTGAGGTCTTTTTGTCTCGTTTGGATAAGCGTTTAAGCGAAAGGAACTTTTTATTTGGAGACAAGATGAGTTTGGCTGATATTGCTGTTTTTCCGTTCATACGTCAGTTTGCAGCGGTTAATCAGAAATGGTTTGATGCATCTCAATATAATAATGTTAAGCGTTGGTTGGTTAGTTTTGTAAATTCGGAAATATTTAATTCAGTGGTCATGGTAAAGTATCCAGCCTGGCAAGCAGGGCAAGAAAATACTCTTTACCCTGCAAACCAATATGCCAATTAGATACGGCTTATTCGATGAGCCCAAACGTTACCCAATATAAAAATCCTGGATCGGCATCACTTGGCAATTTAAGTTTGATGAATTTTCCCTGATCATCGATATGTAGTGTGTTTGGGAAGTTTTGTTTTAACACTGCAAGATTAGTCTGCGCTAAATCTGGTTCATTCAAATCCTTGTAAGATTGAATGCTAATAGCTAGGGCTTCCTCAACAGATCGTGTACTTGGATAGTGTTGAATAACCTCTTGGCTACGACGTAGGGCAGAAAGTGGCGCTTTCCTTTTTAAATAATAATGCGCCACTTGTAGTTCATGACGAGCCACCATTTCGCGTAAATAATACATTCGTGCTTTTGCATCCGGAGCGTATGTACTTTTCGGAAAGCGAGACGTGAAATCAGCGAGCTCATTAAAGGCTTTAGTTAGCTCTTTTGAGTCTCTTTCGCTTGGGTCTAGACCCAGGTAGCGAGACATTAAGCTCTCTGCGCCTTTGTAGGTTGATAAAGCACGCATATAATAAGCGTAATCAATTGAGTCATGCTCTGGGTGATTTTTGATAAAGCGTTCAGCAGACGCATGAGCGGCAATGAAATCACTTGCCTCCATTTGCGCGTAAATTAGATCTAATTCTGCGCGAATACTAAATTCGCCAAACGGATATCGAGAATCTAAATCTTTAAGGTGCTTAATGGCTGTCGTGGGAAGGTTTTCTTCCAGAGCTTGTTGAGCTTTGTCGTAATAGACGCGTTCTGGAAGGTCTGGTTCCTGTACTTGTTTGCTTGAACAAGCAACAATGAATAAAGAAAAACTTACTATTCCAGAGAATCGGAGCAACGAGTGATGAAATCCCATGTATAATCAAAACCTTGATATGGTAGTAGATAAGCCTTAATCGGCATTTTGTAGCGTTATATTGCGAAAGATGATGAAGTGCAAGGCGCTACACGTTTTTTCACATTCAAGCCCAATGATAAAATTATTGAGCTGAAAACAACAGATTAAAGTACATTGTATGGCAGAGCGCATAGTAAAAGAAGCCCAAGTTCCGTTCGATTTGGGTGGTAACCGTTTCGATCAGATCGCAACAGAATTGTTTAGCGACTATTCCCGTTCACGAATTCAAGGCTGGATTAAAGAAGGAGCCTTGAAAGTTGATGGAAAAATCACTAAGCCAAAAGAGAAATTATTTGGTGGTGAAGTGGTGACATTAGACGTCGTGATCGAGGCTCAAGAAGAGCATGAAGCACAAGAAATGGACCTTGATGTTGTTTATGAAGATAACGACATTATGATTATTAATAAGCCGGCGGGCTTGGTTGTTCACCCTGCTGTGGGTAACCGAGATGGCACCCTGATGAACGCAATTCTTCATCATGCACCAGAGACGGCTCATATTCCGCGCGCGGGTATTGTGCATCGCCTGGATAAAGAAACAACAGGTCTAATGGTGGTTGCCAAGACGTTGGCCGCACAAACCGATCTTGTGACTCAGCTGCAAGAGCGCAGCATGGGGCGTGAGTATGAAGCAATCTCTATTGGTGTAATGACTGGCGGTGGTGTAGTGGATGAGCCAATTGGCCGCCACCCACATAACCGCCAAAAGCAAGCGGTAGAGCCTGTAAACGGTAAAGATGCAGTCACACATTATCGTTTGGTTGAGCGTTTCAAAAACCATACACATATCCGTTTAAAACTAGAAACTGGACGAACGCACCAAATTCGCGTTCATATGGCGTTTATTCAATATCCATTGGTAGGCGATCCTCAATATGGTGGACGCTTGAAAATGCCAAAAGCGTGTTCTCCAGAGTTACAAGAGGAATTGCGTCACTTCCGTCGTCAGGCGTTGCATGCCAAGAAGTTAGAGCTTTCTCATCCTATTTCGGGTGAATGGATGGAATGGGAAATTGATTTGCCAGCTGATATGAAGAAATTATTGGATGCACTTAAAAAGGATACGGTAGAGTCTGGTAGTAATGACTCTGAGTATTTTTAATTAAATTGTATGTTTAGAGGCAGCTTTGGCTGCCTTTTTTTATTTTTGGAGATAGTTATGTCTTCTAACGCCTCTTCTTATATTTGTCCTAGTTGGCCTGCGCCATCATCCGTTCGTGCTTATGTTTCTACTCGTATTGGAGGTGTAAGCGGCGCCCCGTTTGATGGGCTTAATTTAGGTCTCCATGTTCAGGATGATCCCCTACATGTGATGCAAAATCGTCAACTCTTTGCATCACATGTAGGGATGCCAGACTCTATTGTTTGGCTAAATCAGGTGCATGGAATTGATGTGGCACCTTTACCTTGCAGTGTATTGCCTGAAAGTGCTGATGCCGCGGTATCTTATACTGTAAATCAAGTTTGTGCTGTGCTGACGGCCGATTGTTTGCCTGTCTTTTTTTGCAATCAAGCTGGGACGCAGGTCGCGGTGGCTCATGCTGGTTGGCGTGGGCTTTGTGCCGGCGTTTTAGAGTCTACCTTAGCGAAATTCGATGAAAAAGAGCCTATCATGGCTTGGCTAGGGCCGGCAATTGGTCCTGATGCATTTGAAGTCGGAGAAGAGGTGCGAGAAGCATTTATGTCGATTATTCCCGATGCGGAAGCGGCTTTCAAACCAGCCCAGCAAAAAGGTAAATGGCTAGGTGATTTGTATTTATTGGCCAAGCAGCGTTTAGTGGCTGCAGGCGTGACACAGATTTATGGAGGTGATTATTGTACATTTACTGATGATGAGCGTTTTTATTCCTATCGGCGCGATGGTAAAACAGGGCGAATGGCCTCTGTTATTTGGATAGATGGTTAGAAATATTGTGTTTTATTGATAGGTGTCAAAAAAATGACACCCGAGCTCTTGAAAAGTAATTTTTAGGGGCTATTAAGCTTTTAATATAAATATTCCATCTTATGTTACAGAGGATGTTAGATCATGCGTATAGATCGTTTAACCAGTAAATTGCAGCTAGCGCTTTCCGATGCCCAGTCCGTTGCACTTGGGCAGGATCATTCTTATATCGAGCCGCTTCACTTGATGAAGGCCTTGCTAGATCAGCAGGGTGGTAGTACTCGTCCAATCCTTCAGCAAGCTGGTATTCCTGTCGCTAAATTTCGCGAAAGTTTAAATGAGTTATTAACTCGTCTTCCCAAAGTGAATGACCATGATGGCAATGTGCAGATGTCTCCAGAATTGGGGCGGTTGCTTAATTTAGCGGATAAAGAAGCGCAGAAGCGAAAAGATCAGTATATCTCATCCGAACTTGTGTTGATGGCTATGTTTGATGGCAAAGATGATCTTGCCAAAAGCCTCAAAGCGAGTGGTGTGACAAAAGCGGATATCGCTGTTGTGATTGATAGTATTCGTGGCGGTGATTCGGTGAATGACCCTGATGCAGAAGAAAGTCGTCAAGCGTTGGATAAGTACACGGTTGATCTAACAGCGAGAGCGGCAGAAGGCAAACTGGACCCAGTTATTGGTCGAGATGATGAAATTCGTCGTACGATTCAAGTCCTGCAGCGTCGTCGTAAGAATAACCCCGTTTTGATTGGTGAGCCTGGCGTGGGTAAAACTGCCATTGTAGAAGGCTTGGCCCAGCGAATTATTAACGGAGAAGTACCTGAAGGCTTAAAAAATAAACGCGTTTTGTCCCTTGATATGGCGGCCCTGATCGCGGGTGCCAAATACCGTGGTGAATTTGAAGAGCGCCTAAAAGCCTTGCTTAATGAGTTAGCAAAGCAAGAAGGGCAAGTGATTTTGTTTATTGATGAAATTCACACCATGGTTGGCGCGGGCAAGTCGGAAGGCTCAATGGACGCAGGCAATATGCTTAAGCCCGCGCTTGCTCGTGGTGAGTTGCATTGTGTTGGTGCCACCACATTGAATGAATATCGACAGTTTATTGAAAAAGACGCGGCATTAGAAAGACGTTTTCAGAAAGTGTTGGTGGAGGAGCCAAGTGTACTTGATTCCATCGCTATTTTGAGGGGGCTAAAAGAGCGTTACGAAGTTCACCATGGCGTAGACATTACCGACTCCGCCATCATTGCTGCAGCCAAGCTCTCTCAGCGTTACATAACCGATAGGCAGTTGCCAGATAAGGCGATTGACCTGATTGATGAGGCGGGCAGTCGTATTCGTATGGAAATGGACTCTAAACCGGAAGATATGGACCGTTTAGAGCGCCGTTTAATTCAGTTAAAGATTGAAAAAGAAGCCTTAAAGAAAGAAAAGGATAAAGCATCTAAGCTGCGACTAGCTGAACTGGATGTTGAAATTGATGGCTTACAGAAGCAGTTTTCTGACTTGGAAGAAATCTGGAATGCTGAAAAAGCCGCCGTTCAAGGTGCGCAAAAGCTCAAAGAAGAGTTGGAGTCAGTTCGCCATGAAATGGAAGAAGCCCGTCGAAGTGGTAATTTAGCGAAAATGTCAGAGCTACAGTATGGCGTGATTCCAATGTTAGAGGCCGAGATTGAAAAAGCCAGTAAAACAGAAGAAACAACAGAAACTCGATTGTTAAAAAGGCGAGTGACAGAGGAAGAAATTGCGACCGTGGTGTCGCGATGGACAGGCATTCCCGTTGATAAAATGCTCGAAGGCGAACGCGATAAGTTGTTACGTATGGAAGAGGCATTGCATGAATCTGTCATGGGGCAAGATGAAGCCGTTTTGGCTGTCTCTAATGCGGTTCGCCGTTCTCGTTCAGGCTTGGCTGATCCTAATCGACCTAATGGCTCTTTCCTGTTCTTGGGACCTACGGGCGTGGGTAAGACAGAGTTATGTAAATCGCTTGCGAAGTTTCTTTTTGATACAGAGCAAGCTATGGTTCGGATTGATATGTCTGAGTTTATGGAAAAGCATTCTGTTGCTAGATTAATTGGTGCGCCTCCAGGTTATGTGGGTTATGAAGAAGGAGGGTATTTGACGGAAGCGGTAAGACGTCGTCCTTATTCTGTATTGCTGCTAGATGAAGTTGAAAAAGCGCATCCTGATGTTTTCAATATTCTCTTGCAGGTCTTGGATGATGGTCGTTTGACCGATGGGCAAGGTCGAACTGTAGATTTTAGAAATACGGTTATTGTCATGACCTCGAACTTGGGTTCTGATCTGATTCAAGAATATCAATCTGCGGATCAATATGAAGAGATTAAATCTAAAGTCATGGAAGTGGTGGGAACGCATTTCCGTCCGGAATTCATTAACCGTATTGATGAGACCGTTGTGTTTCACCCTCTAATGAGGTCTCAGATCAAAGGTATTGCGACCATTCAGCTGGCGCATTTGAATGATAGATTGAAAGAGATGGGAATGACCTTGGCATTGACGGAAGCCGCTGCAGACCAGTTGGCAGAGGTTGGCTACGATCCTGTTTATGGTGCAAGACCATTGAAGCGTGCAATACAGAAATGGATCGAAAACCCATTAGCAAATGAACTGCTATCTGGAAATTTTGTCACAGGTGATCATATTGTTGCAGATGTGTCGGATGGCGTTATCCGCTTCAAAAAAGCTGGTTAACATTGCGTTTTTCTATTACTGCTAATATAAAAAATCCCGCTTGATGAACTGAATCAGCGGGATTTTTTTATTGGGTATTTAAAAGCTTAGAAGTCTACAAAGACGCCAATAAACGCACCTTTAGGTTCAAACTTACCTGCTGAGTCAAAGTCTTCTGTCACAGTGCGGTAGCCGGCTTCAAGGCCTGCAAATACTAGAGGCTGGTATTTGATTTTAAATGTAGTGTCGTTGATGTCTGCATCGCTGCCACCCCCAGTTTTAACTTCACCGCCAACAGACAGTGCAGTTCCAGGGAAGCTTACGTAAGCAGATACGTAAGCTAATGGATAAGTGCCATCGATATCAGAGTTACCAGCATCAGCAATTTTACGGAAAGTGACACCAGCATCTAGATCTAGCCATAGTAGGCCATCTAGAAATTCATAATAAAGTGTGTAGTCGTTATGTGACAAGTCGATAGTCGAAGTTCCAACTTTTTCTTCTAGACTCTGATTTTGTAGACGAAAATTTGGAATTAAAGGGATTGGGTGCTCTACCGCAATGCCGAAATAGGAATTAAGATCCTCGGCATCGTTAGTCATAAAAGACCCAGCTTCAGCGGTTAGGCCAAGCACATCCGCATGAGCAGCGCTTGCTAACAGGGCAGTTGAGAGTAAAATAGCTGATTTCTTCATGATTATTGTCCATATATCGATAGGATAAATTTAGACTAATTATAGGATGAAGAGAACTAAAATCCAATGAAATAAGGAGGAGATATGACGAATTGTGAAGAATATTTACATAGATGGCTGGGGTAGAAGGATTCGAACCTACGCATGACGGGATCAAAACCCGTTGCCTTACCGCTTGGCTATACCCCAATAAAGGATTTCTTTTAAGTTGGTGGCTATGACTAGATTCGAACTAGTGACCCCATCATTATGAGTGATGTGCTCTAACCAACTGAGCTACATAGCCTTAACTGTTTTACTAAATATATCGATGGCTGGGGTAGAAGGATTCGAACCTACGCATGACGGGATCAAAACCCGTTGCCTTACCGCTTGGCTATACCCCAATTATCGAATTGGTGGCTATGACTAGATTCGAACTAGTGACCCCATCATTATGAGTGATGTGCTCTAACCAACTGAGCTACATAGCCTTTTGTCTGTTGGCTGGGGTAGAAGGATTCGAACCTACGCATGACGGGATCAAAACCCGTTGCCTTACCGCTTGGCTATACCCCAACAGACTAACACAAAAACAGTTTATACAAATCGATCTACTGCCTCTGTGGCGCGATATTATTCATATAACCTGTTAATGGGTCAAGTGTTTTTCGAAAAATGTTTTATAATCTCTTAAACATTGAAACGGAAATGCATAACATCACCGTCTTTTACTATGTACTCTTTACCTTCAAGACGCCATTTTCCGGCTTCTTTTGCACCACTTTCCCCTTTATATTGGATGAAATCGTTGTAACTGATAACTTCCGCTCGGATAAAGCCTTTCTCAAAGTCTGTGTGGATCACACCAGCGGCCTGTGGACCTGTTGCGCCTTGTTTTACTGTCCATGCACGTACTTCTTTAACGCCCGCTGTAAAGTACGTCTGAAGGCCTAGTAATTCATAGCCAGCGCGGATGACTCGATCCAAGCCAGGCTCTTCCATGCCCATTTCATCAAGGAACTCTTGCATCTCTTCTGCATCTAGCTCAGAAATTTCTGCTTCAAGCTGATTGCAGATAGGAACCACCATAGCGCCTTCGGCTTCAGCTATTTCACGCACTTGGTCCAGGTATGGGTTATTTTCAAAACCGTCTTCCGCAACGTTGGCTATGTACATAGTAGGTTTGGTTGTTAAAAGGTGCAGTGAGCGAACTTCTTTCTTTTGCTCATCGGACATTTCCATAGCGCGAACGGGTAAGCCATCTTCTAAATGCGCTTTAATGCTTTCTAGGAAAGCTTTATGAGCGATTGCTTCTTTATTGCCGCTTTTGGCGTTTTTCGCAGTACGGAATAGCTGTTTATCGATGGATTCGATATCGGCAAAAATTAATTCAAGGTTAATGACCTCGATGTCTAGCTTTGGGTTAACATGGTTGGAGACGTGAATGACGTTCTCGTCTTCAAAGCAGCGAACCACGTGAGCAATAGCATCCGTTTCGCGTATGTTTGCTAAAAACTTGTTTCCAAGGCCTTCACCTTTCGAAGCGCCTTCGACCAAGCCTGCAATATCGACAAACTCCATTGTTGTTGCTAAAACTCGCTCGGGTTTAACTATTTCAGCCAAGGCGTCCAAGCGCGGATCAGGCATGGCAACAACACCCGCATTTGGCTCGATCGTACAGAATGGGAAGTTTTCTGCGCCAATGCCGGCTTTGGTTAATGCATTAAATAGAGTTGACTTACCAACGTTAGGTAGCCCAACGATGCCGCAATTAAAACCCATAGTGAGATTCCTAATAATTAAGTGATTATGCTTTGAAGCTGTGTAGTTGATTCATAACGGCATTAAGATTGCCGCGAACGATGTCATCTACGTAGCGCAATGATTCGTCGATTGTTTGTTCTATTTTCGTGTAATCGTCTGGAGCGGCTTTTTTAAGGACGTAATTGGCGACTTGGCTGGCATGGCCTGGATGGCCAATACCGATTCTGAGTCGACCAAATTCTCTATTGTTCGCCAGCTTTGAAATAATGTCTTTTAATCCGTTGTGACCACCATGCCCACCGCCTTGTTTTAATTTGACGGTACCTGGGGGGATATCTAACTCATCGTGAATAACAAGGATTTCTTCAGGAGGGATTTTATAAAACTGGCAGACGGCCTGAACCGCTTTACCGCTTAAATTCATATAGGTGGTGGGAATAAGAAGATAGCACTCTTCACCAGCTATATAAACTTTGCCAAATTGGCCAAAAAATTTCTTCTCAGAACGAAGAGAGCATTGGCTCTGACGAGCCAATGCCTCAATCCACTGAGCGCCTGCATTGTGGCGAGTGTTCTCGTATTCGCTGCCTGGATTACCCAAGCCTACTAATAATCTGAAACCTGCCACAATACTGCCTTCAATGAGATCTTAACGTTTAGACTTACCGATACGAGCGATAGGTTGGTCGTGATCTTCGCCTTTAAGCAATGACACAAGCTCTACGCCTTCAGGAAGGATAACATCAGACAAGTGGAAGATTTGATCAAGTTGGCCTTTGATCACGTCTACTGTCAATACGGATGGAAGGTTCGCTGGTAAACAACGAACTTCAGCCAATTTAGATTCAACAGTCAAACGACCGCCTTGGCTCTTAACACCTTCACTTTGTGCAGCGTTGATGAAGCTTAAAGGAACACGAGTAGTGATTACTTTATCAGCTTGAGCGCGCTGAAGGTCCATGTGCATTACAGCGCCAGTTGATGGGTGACGTTGTAGAGCTTTAACAAGAACTTGCTCAGTTTTGCCTTCTACTGTTACTTCAACTAGGCCTGTCAAGAAGCCTGGAGTGCCAACAGCTTTAAGTAGCTCGTTGTCTTTGAAAGAGATAGATACTGGAGCAGTCTCACCGCCATAAATAACAGCAGGCACTAGGCCTTCGTTACGAAGGCGGCGGCTCGCACCTTTACCTTCTTGAGTACGTGCTACGGCATTAATAGATAATGACATGGTATTTTCCTAATAATTAATAAAGTTTGTGCCCAGAAATGCGACCCGTTCCGAGCGTTAGTGTTTGGCTTAGGCCCCAAACATGGCACTGATAGACTCTTCGTTGCATACGCGACGAACAGCCTCCGCCATAATGTCAGACATCGACAATTGGCGTATTTGAGGGCAGTTAAGCGCCTCTTGTGTCAATGGGATGGTATCAGTCACGACCAACTCATCAAGCACGGAATTCTTAATGTTTTCAATAGCTTTGCCAGACAGTACAGGGTGAGTACAGTAAGCAAGTACTTTTGCAGCGCCATGTTCTTTTAGGGCTTTTGCCGCTGCGCACAGAGTACCGCCTGTATCACACATGTCGTCGACTAAAACACATGTTTTGCCTTCAACGTCACCAATCAAATGCATGATTTGAGCTTCGTTAGCGCGAGGTCGGCGCTTATCAATAATAGCTAAATCAGCATCATCAAGCAGTTTTGCAAACGCTCTAGCGCGAACAACACCGCCAACATCAGGAGAAACAACCGTGATATTTTCATGGCCTTGGCGTTGCAAATCATCTAGCAACAAAGGGGTTGCATAGACGTTATCAACAGGGATATCAAAGAATCCTTGAATTTGGTCTGCATGAAGATCAACCGTTAGTACGCGGTTGATGCCTACTGCTGAAATCATATCTGCGACTACTTTTGCTGTAATTGGTACACGTGCAGAACGTACGCGACGATCCTGACGAGCGTATCCAAAGTAAGGGATAACAGCTGTTACGCGAGTGGCCGAAGCACGACGTAATGCGTCGGCCATGACGATAAGTTCCATTAAATTATCATTACTAGGTGCACAGGTAGATTGGATAATGAAAACGTCTTTACCGCGAACATTTTCATTGATCTCGACCGTAATTTCTCCGTCGCTAAATTTACCTACGGTTGCGTTTCCGATAGGTAGCCCTAGGCGACGAACCACCCTGCGAGCTAGTTCAGGGTTTGCATTACCGGTAAAAACCATTAACTTGGACACTGTGTATACCTTTTGTATTTTGTAGCGATGACTATTGACTGGCCAAGGAAAGACAGGCCGAGGACTATGTGTTTATATAGGCACATTAGTTCCTATTTTGCTCAATCCACTGGTTTAGCGCGTCATGTGTTGGAGAAGTGTTACAACCACGGCAAACCCAGCTTTGCCATTTTGTCGGTGTAGACGATCTTACTCGTTCTGCGTCGCGCAAATTATCGAATGCTAAAAATAAACAAGCGCCTGTTCCTGTTAGCTTCGCGTCGCCATGATTTTTCAACCATAAATACGCTTCATTGACCTCAGGATTGTGCTTTTTTACCACGTCTAAGCAATCATTATGCCCACCCAGCTTCAAGGCGTGCGATATTCTGATGGGAGGGGTGTCTCTTGTCAAATATTTATCGGTAAATATTTGACCAGTTGAGACATGGCAATTGGGCTTGAGGAGTAAAAAATATGGAGTGTCTAACTCGACTTTTTGCAGCTTCTCTCCAACGCCTTCTGCAAAGGCTGAAAATCCCATGATAAAAACAGGAATGTCAGCGCCTAACTGTACGCCTAATTCGGCTAGCTCTTCCAAAGAAAGATGGCATCCCCACAGTACGTTTAGGGCCAGTAAAGTCGTTGCTGCGTTTGAGCTGCCACCGCCAATGCCACCACCCATAGGTAATTGTTTTGTCAGAATAATATCAATGCCGAAAGTGAAGTCTTTTCTGAACGGTGTAAGCAGTTTTGCTGCTTTATAAATGAGATTGTCTTCGATAGGCAGTCGTTCAATTATGGGTGAAATAGTGATTTTATTATTATGTGTCAGTGTAAAATCCAGCGTATCGCACAAATCAATGAACTGAAACAGAGTTTGCAGTTCATGGTAGCCGTCTTCTCGTCGACCTGTGATATGTAAAAATAAATTTAATTTTGCAGGAGAAGGTAATTGCATCTTGGTTACTGGATAGTCCATTGGTTGATGATTAGGTTGACTCTAAACGGCGGGTTGGATACCTGCATTTTTTGCGGTAAAGGTAAGCCGTCTATTTTTTCGTAATTGCTGTAGGTAATAATCCAACCATCTTGTTCTATTTTCTCTGGTAACTGCGTTTCTGGGTCTCTAGTCACGTTAGCCGTAGAAGTTGGAGCAACCAGCCCTCTGATCCAATAGGTAACTTGAGCAACAGGGAACTCCCAGCCTAATTCTTGCTGTAGAAGTGTCGCTGGGTCATTACCTGTGATGACTTTATCCTCATAGGATAAAGTCACCTTCCCATCTGTTGTTTGGCTTAGGTTAGTTGCACCTTGACCAAATGGACCAACGATATTTAAGGCAAACGTTTTTGGATCTTTTTGCCAACTAAAATTGCCGGAAACCGCATCATTTTTGGTTCGTATGCCTACTCTGCCGGAGGTTTCCCATTTTGAAATGGCGTCTACACTTTCTGGTGGCGGTATTTGTGGCCCTGTCGGCCTAGAACTACAGGCACTAATGAGTGCGGTAAAAGCAAGAATGTAGAGCGTGCGATAAGTCATGGTGATGAGTCCTGTTTTTGTTCTTCCAGTAACGACGGTGACAGTCGTTTTATGGTATCGATTAAAAGTGGTGTATCGGGTGATGTCTCTAATGCGCTTTCCCAGATCGATATTGCTTCTTCATAATGATGTTGTTTCCATAAGGATTCGCCATAATGCGCTGCTATTTCTGCGTCAGGTAAAATAGACCAGGCTTTTTTTAAGTAGTAAGAAGACTGTTCAAGCTCTCCCTTCAGGAAAAAGCCCCATCCTAGGCTATCTATTATGGCTGGATCATTGTCTGTTTTTTCGTAAGCTGATTCAATGTACTCCATGGCTTCATCAAGTCGTTTGGTCCGGGTGAGTAAGGTATAGCCGAGTGCATTCAAGTACTGAGGATTGTGCGGGTCTTTTTGTAGTAAGGTGGTAAGCTCGTTTTCAGTCGTTTTCCAGTTACCTAGGGTGTCAGCAAGTAAGGCTTTGTGATAGCGCAGCGCATCCGATTCTGGAAGTGCGACCAAGGCATCGCTGACTAGCTGAAATGATAGGTCAGTTCGGCCTTTTTCCTCGTGAAGGCGACTGATCGCAGCAACTTGCTCTGGCATGTTTTCTCGCTGCGTTCGATTGAGCACCATACTATTAATGTCATTTTCTTGGTTCTCGTCATATAGCCACAGCGCGATTTGGTTGGTGGCGTTGGTCTGTAGAGCACCTTCTACTTTTTCCATCAATGCAATGGCTTGTGCTTTTTTGTCTAGTTGAGCTGTGGCGATAGCCGTTAAATATTGTATTTGATCTGATAAACCTAGTTGCTCTTTGGGAAGACTGTTGGCCGTTGCTAATGCTAATTTTGGTTGGTTGTGTTCCAGTAAAGCTCGCATTAAATTAATACCAACTTGTAGTTTTTCCGGTGAGTTTAAATCTGCTTTTTGATAAATCTCGCTAGCACGCTTTGATTGTCCATTTTCAACCAAAAAATCAATTAAAGGTGTGATGACTCTAGTGTTATTTGGGAAAAGCTTTGATGCTGTTTGAAGCGTTTTGATTGCATCCTCTGTTAGGCCTAGGTTTTTTTGGCTAAAAGCGAGAATAAGATGAAGTGTTTCATTTTTATCTGTATTGGGTTTGGCTAACAGTTTTTCTGATGTATTAACCGCGAGTTGGTATTTTCCCGTAAGCAGTTGTAAATGTGCGTGGCTCAATTGTACGTACTGATTCGCTTTATATTCTGGTGAAAGGGCTGAAATTGCCTCTTCTATGGTGTTGATCTGGTCATTATTACGAACATTGTCTTCAAGATAAAGAGGCAGGAATCGCAGAGAAACCTTATGTCGAATGGCGTTCGTGAGTAGTGTCGTGACCTCTTCCGTACGGTTGTCTTTGATGAGAACTTGTAACTTTAACGCATAGGCCGCTTCGGCCGTCGGTTCAGCAGAGAGCCATAAGTTTGCACTTCTTTCTATGTACAAGTGATTCTGAGAAACCACCGCAATGTGCATTAGTCTTTCGATTAACTGGATATCACCGGATTGACTGGCTAGCTTATAAAATGGTTCGAACGCTTTATTAGGGCCTTCTCTTTGCAATGTGAATTCAGCATTAAGCAATTCTTCAATTTTATTTTCATTAGTAAAGTCCCCTGTTTGAAACGATTCTTTGATCGGAGGCAAGGTGTTTTGTTGGCGTGTATCTTGGCTACACGCGCTTACTAGAGGCAGGCTTAGTAGCGCTAACAACAACAGCAACCCTTTCTGAACGGGCGTTGGAGAATCTTTTTTGTGTATAGGGCCTAAAACAGCAGGCATTTTTTTTCTCGATGCTAAATTCATACAACCCTTATGGTATCGTTAGCGGCTCGTTATGTCAGTCATAACTATAAACTAATCCTATTACTTTTATTGGTCATATGGGGTGCGAAAAAAAGCGAATTTCTCGTATAATGTGTCTTCTTTATGTAAAGAGTCATGTTGGAGCAATGCTTGCTTCTGTCATTACCTTAAGATCTCGATCTTTGAGAAGAGTCCTGAATGCCGCTAATTACTGTAGGTGTAAATCACAAAACTGCGCCGGTCTCGATACGTGAGCGCGTGGCCTTTGCGCCTGAAAAGATGATCGATGCCTTGTCTTCTCTGATTTCTGAGAAAAAAGCCAATGAAGCAGTAATAGTATCGACCTGTAATCGCACCGAGCTTTATTGTTCTATAGAAGATCTTACTAAGGCGGGCGATGTCATTGCTTGGTTGGGTGAATACCACGGTATTGCGTTGCCTGAGTTGCAGCAATATTGTTATACGCATTTTGCGGATGATAGCGTGCGTCATGTCATGCGAGTAGCATCAGGCTTAGATTCTTTGATTCTTGGAGAGCCTCAAATTCTTGGGCAGGTAAAGTCGGCTTATGCCGTTTCGCAAGAAGGTTCATGTATTGGACCAGAGTTGGAGTCTTTGTTTCAGCGTACATTTTCTGTTGCTAAGCGCGTACGTACCGATACGGCAATAGGTGAAAACCCAGTTTCTATTGCGTTTGCAGCAGTGAGTCTTGCGCAGCGAATTTTTGCCGATATTAGAAACAGCACCGCGCTGTTAATTGGCGCCGGACAAACCATTGAGTTGGTGGCAAGACACCTAAAAGAAAATGGTATTAAAAATATTATTGTAGCCAACCGAACGTTGGCAAGAGCTCAAGTTTTAGCAGATGAACTGGATGCGGAAGCTATTATGCTTGGTGATATTGGCGAGTATTTATCGCAAGCTGATATTGTCATTTCTTCTACGGCTAGCCAATTACCCATTATTGGTAAGGGCATGGTAGAGCGCGCCACATCACAGCGTCGCCATAAGCCAATGCTGTTAATTGATATTGCAGTGCCTCGAGATATCGAGCCAGAAGTTGAAGAAGTAGACGACGCTTATCTTTATACTGTCGATGATCTTCATTCAGTGATTGAAGAAAATGTCAGAGCAAGGCAAGATGCGGCGAAAGCGGCTGAGCAAATGATAGAAGAGGGGGTAGATTCTTATCGGCGAGTGGTTGAGTCGAGAAAAGTATCTGACCTGATTGTGACCTTTAGACAGTCCTCTGAAACCATTAAAAATACAGAATTAGAAAAAGCGCTTAAAGGTCTTGAAATGGGCCAGCCACCAGAGCAGGTTATTAATAAACTGGCTCATGGCTTAATGAATAAGCTCATTCATGCTCCAACACGTTATTTGCGTGATGCGGGCGCCGACGCTGATCAAGACGCATTAATCATTGCCTCAAATGTATTGGGCATTTACGAAGAAAAAGATAATTAAAAAATGAAAGAATCCATTAAGTTAAAATTAGAAAGTTTATCTGATCGTTATGATGAGTTAGCGGCATTATTAGGTGTGGCGGAAGTTATCATGGATCAGGATTTATTCCGTTCTTATTCCAAAGAATATGCAGAGCTTGAGCCTGTTGTTAAGTGTTTTAGTGAGTTTCAGCAAATTGATGAAAACATTGCTGAAGCGGAGTTAATGATGACAGATGCTGACCCAGATATAAAAGAAATGGGGGTCGAGGAGTACAAAGCAGGCCAAGCGCAAAAAGAAGAGCTTCAGTTGGTATTGCAGAAATTGCTGCTGCCTAAAGACCCGAATGATTCCCGTAACGTGTTTTTGGAAGTGCGTGCCGGAACCGGTGGTGATGAAGCGTCCATATTCTCTGGCGATTTATTCCGTATGTATTCACGTTATGCTGAGACGCAACGTTGGAAAGTCGAAATCGTCAGTGCCAGCGATGGCGAGCATGGTGGTTATAAAGAAGTGATCGCGCGTATCGTTGGTGATGGTGCTTATTCTAAATTGAAATTTGAATCTGGCGCACATCGAGTTCAGCGAGTACCTGCGACAGAGTCACAAGGTCGTATTCACACTTCGGCTTGCACTGTAGCGGTAATGCCTGAAATGGATGAGATTGATGATATTATCATCAATAAATCTGATTTGCGTATTGATACTTTCCGTGCGTCTGGCGCTGGTGGTCAGCACGTTAACAAAACAGACTCAGCGATTCGTCTGACGCATATTCCAACGGGTGTTGTTGTCGAATGTCAGGAAGAGCGTTCTCAGCATAAGAACCGTGCTAAAGCCATGTCACTACTTGCGTCTCGTTTGCAGGCAGCAGAGCAAGAAAAAGCGGCCAGTGATCAATCCGAAGCGCGTAAGTCTTTGGTTGGTAGTGGTGACCGCTCTGAGCGTATTCGTACATACAATTACCCACAAGGGCGCGTTACAGACCACCGTATTAACCTAACACTGTATAAGTTAGATGAAATCGTAACGGGTGATTTGGATGTGTTGATTAATCCACTGGTGAATGAGTTCCAGGCGGAGCAACTTGCAGCACTAAGTGGCGATAATTAATCTGAGGAAATCATCGCTCATGCGAATTGATGAACTACTAAAAGGCGCTATTCAGCGCCTTTATTCTATTTCAGAGACGGCTCAGCTAGATGCGCAGCTATTGCTTGCCCACGTCTTGGCTGTGTCAACTTCCTATTTTTTCACTTGGCCCGAGAAAGAAGTGAGCGTAGCAGACATTAGTCGGTTTAATGGCTTATTAGAGCGTCGAGAGTCGGGAGAGCCTGTTGCTTATTTATTGGGGCAGCAGTCATTCTGGAGTTTGAACCTAGAAGTGGCGCCTTGTACTTTAATTCCCCGAGCCGACACCGAGAGGCTGGTGGAGGTGGCGCTTTCTGTGCTTGATATAGGTGACGTTAATCGTATTTTAGATCTTGGTACGGGGACTGGAGCGATTGCGTTATCTCTGGCGTCAGAACGGCCTAGATCGACAGTCGTCGGTGTGGACTTAGTTGAAGAGGCCGTCGCTCTTGCTAAGCGCAATGCTATACGAAATAAATTGAGTAATGCGACTTTTATACAAAGTAGTTGGTTCGAAGCGCTGGAAGGCAATTTGTTTGATCTAATCGTATCTAACCCACCTTATATTGATCCTGACGACGAGCATTTGTCTCAGGGGGATGTGCGGTTTGAGCCTAAAAGTGCTTTGGTGGCGGATAATCATGGTATGGCGGACATTGAGTACATTATTCAAGTTGCCCCTCGTTTTATGAAACAAGGAGCTTATTTGATGTTTGAACATGGTTATGACCAAGCCATCGCTGTGCAAAAGTGTTTTGTTGAAGCGGGTTTTATTGCGGTCGAGAGTTTTCAGGATTTAGGCGGCAATGACCGGGTGACAATAGGGCGCCTCAAGTAAATGAAGTAAGCGCTAGCGCTTACTTCTGTGTCGCTCTTTATTTTTGCGGCTGGGCGCTTTCTGGCCGAATAAACACTGGACTGTCTTTGGTTGATTGTTGAGGGTCGTAGCGGTAACCCGCAAGGTCAAATGCTTTAAGTTCATCTAGTGTTTCACAGCGGTTTTCAATCAAGTATCGAGCCATCAAACCACGTGCTTTTTTCGCATAAAAGCTGATGACTTTAAATTTACCATTTTTTTCATCGAGAAAATTCGGTGTGATTAATGTTGCAGTAAGCTTTTTCTTGTTAACCGCTTTGAAATATTCATTGGACGCCAAGTTGACCAGCAGTTCGCCTTCATCAAGGGTCTCGTTAATCTTGTTAACGATAATATCTCCCCAAAATTGATAAAGGTTAGTGCCTCTATCGTTTTTTAAGCTGGTGCCCATTTCTAGTCGATAGGCTTGCATTAGATCCAACGGTTTTAATAATCCATATAGACCGCTTAAAATGCGCAGAGACTCTTGGGCATATTTAAGATCGCTTTCATTTAATGAGTAAGCGTCTAACCCTGTATACACATCACCCATAAAAGTATAAATGGCGGGACGGCTGTTACTTTGCGTGTGCTCTTTTTGCCACTCTTGATAGCGAGATACATTGAGTGTGGCCAGCTTATCGCTGAGTTTCATGAGAGACGCGATGTCTGCGGGTGTGTATGGCTTGATAGTATTGATGAGCTGTTGAGACTCATCTAGCAACTCTGGTTGGCTAACGGTATCAATGTTAGGTGTGGAGGTTAAGTCCAGTGTTTTTGCGGGTGATATTAAGAACTTCATAAGGATTCCATCTGCTTGATCATTGCGTTTGTTAAAGATTATCCATAGAGTGTCGATAGATATCCAGACAATGCTTTAATAGAGACAATTTATGAAGAATAATCTGATACCATTCCCTTCTTCTTGTCAGGGTCGTGGCAAAAAAGAAGTTTCTCCGGCATCCAACGATGAGCTAGCAGCGCTTAGGGCGGCTTTTGATAAGGCTCGTGCTGATTGGGTGGTTGAACTTGCTGAGTTACCTGAAAATAATAAAATCTGTTGTGGTTCCAAAAAATAATTAGATAATGTCTGATGTTTAAAGTGGGCCACCTGTCTAAGGTGTTTAACCCATGTTGCAGTTCTTTGTTCGAAACTCTCTTCCTTTTATGTTTGTGTTTGCCGTGCTTGGCTTCCTGTTTCCTTCTATCTCGTTAGCCTTTTTTCCTTTTCTACCTATAGTACTCTTTACTCTAATGTCATTAACTTTGTTGGGGATGAAGCAAAATGAGTTAATGAAGCGATTAGGTAGTAAAGAAATATGGTTTTATGCTGCTTTGCATTCGGCTGTGTTTATGGGAGTCGTCAGCTTTATTGGCTGGATTTTGTCGTTCGACTCAGACCTTCTGCTCGCGGTTGTTGCTGTGGCTGCAACAGGGTCGTTATTTGCAACACCTGCGATCGTTAGAGCATTAGGGTTTGATAGTTTGCAAGCAATGGCGATGACGATTGCAACGACATTAGTTTTGCCTATTTCAATTTTTATCACCTTGATATTCTTTCAAACAGAAAGAGTAGAGCTTGATTGGTCTAGTTATTTTGTCCGCTTAGTCGTTTTTATCTTTGGGCCCATGTTGTTTTCATTTTTGATTCATCGTTTTTTTCCTGAAGAAGTATTAGGTCGTTTTTTGTTGAAAATATCGCCTTATACCATTTTATTAGTGTTTGCTTTTCCTTTTGGGTTGGTTGGTAGTTTTCGAGTGTTGTTTGATCAAGACCCTCTAATGGCTTTGGTGTACTTTGTCATCGCAACAGGCTTGTGTGGCCTCTTCTTTACTCTGTCGTATGTGTTTTATCTTAAACAAGGCAAGGAGTTAGCATTGACTGCAGCGATTACGTCAGGTAATCGGAATGTTCTTTTAACATATAGTATTGCTGGTGTTTTATTAGGGCCTGCGTTCTTACCTTTGGCTGGCGCATTACAAATACCAACATATTTATTACCAATATTTACTCGCTGGTTAAGTAAAACTTAACTAGATTAATATTTAAGC
This sequence comes from Marinomonas sp. ATLA20, assembly GCF_057180105.1. NCBI lineage: Bacteria > Pseudomonadati > Pseudomonadota > Gammaproteobacteria > Oceanospirillales > Oceanospirillaceae > Marinomonas > Marinomonas sp. ATLA20. The sequence goes on along the minus strand of NZ_JBXUKU010000007.1, from coordinate 210,204 downwards.
GCTTAAGTTTTCTATAAAAATTAATTATGATTAGTGAGTAATTAATTACAGCTAAGATGGAAAACCCCTCTACATAAAGCTTCAAGGATAGGTTCTATATGCGTCAAAACATGCCAATTACTAAGCAAGAAAAAACCTTTGCTCAGAATGAAAAATTAATAACGACCACGGATTTAAAAGGCCAAATTCTTCATTGTAATGATGCGTTTGTAAAAATCAGTGGCTTTGATAAAAGCGAGTTAATTGGCAGCCCTCATAATATTGTGCGTCATCCAGATATGCCGAAAGAAGCGTTTCAAATTATGTGGGATACCTTAAAACAAGGTAAAGCATGGATGGGATTGGTGAAAAATCGCTGTAAGAATGGCGATTTTTACTGGGTGGACGCTTATGTGACCCCCGTGACTGAAAGCGGAAAAGTTGTTGGGTATGAATCTGTTCGTACCGTTCCTAGCCGAGAGGATGTGGCGCGAGCGGAGAAAGTTTATCAACGCATCAACAGTGGTAAAAATGTCATGCCACGATCCTTTATGTCATGGAAGCTTATATTGCCACTGGTTGGTATTGTGCTAACCCTTGCAGCAGGTAGTGTTAATGTACTCTATGGAGCTGGTGTATTAGCGGCAACAAGTTTATTGGCAAATGGTTTATTCTTACTGAATCAGGCTAAGTTACAAACGACGCTAAAAAAACGGTTATCAAGTGCTTTTCTTCATCCTTTGGCAGGAATAACGTATTCCGATACTTCTTTAGATATTGCAACGCTTGATGTTGGAGTCAAAAGTTTATTATCAAGAATGGATGCCGTATTGACCCGTTTTGAAGATGAGTCTCTGAAAGTCTCTGAACAATCTAAAATTGGCCTTGCTCTTACCATTGAAACGACAAAAGGTATGGTGAGTCAGCAACATGAAACTCAAGATGTTGCTGCGGCCATGCAGCAAATGACCACGACGATCAATGATGTTGCTCAACATGTTCAGATGACAGCGGATAGCGCTAAATCGTCTTCGCAGACAGCAGGGAGCGGACAAAAAATTGTTGAAGAGACACGTCAGTCTATTCGCCAATTGAGTGAAACCGTGAATGATATTGGCGCGACAGTGCAAGAGTTGGCGGATCGCTCTGAACAAATAGCACAAGTTGCGCAGATGATTGATCAGATAGCCGAACAAACGAACCTTTTAGCATTGAATGCTGCGATCGAAGCGGCGCGAGCAGGTGAGCATGGTCGAGGCTTTGCAGTGGTAGCCGATGAAGTTCGTCAGCTGGCCCAAAGAACTCAAGATTCAACTAAGGATATTCATCATATTATAGAAACACTTCGCAGCGGAGCTAAAAATTCTGTCTCTATTGCTAATCAAGGTCGACATGATGCTACTCAGGGTTTAGAAAAAATCATTGAGATGGAGAGTGCTTTTGGGAGTATTGTTGAGGGTGTTTCAAAAATATCTGATATGGCCATGCAAATGTCAGCGGCGGTTGAAGAGCAGGCTCATGTCTCTGAAGATATTAATCGCCAAGTGGTGCGTATTTCTGATTTATCCGTTGAGAGTTCTGAAAAATCTAACCAATCAAGTGATAGTATTCGAGCGTTGCAAGATGTTGCGAACAACATGCATGAATTGGTTGTGCGTTTCAAATAGCTCTCAATTTGTCTTAGTTAAAATAAAAAAATGCTGTTATGAAAATAACAGCATTTTTTTATGCCTACCTTATTTTTTTGAAAATAACCTTACTAAGGCAGCGGCAATGGTTTTAATTGATTGCTAGCATGGCTTAGGTTGATCATCATTAGTTCTTGGCTTGCTTTGGTATCGCCCATGGCTTTAAGTAGGCGGCTTAGTTCTGCCAATGCCTCATTGTGAGAGTCAAGTGAGAGAGATTGCTCATAATAGTCCCGTGCTTTCCCCCATAGCATCATTGACTGACTCAAGCGGCCGCAGACCAAGTATAAGTTTGCGCTTGCTGGTTCTTTCTTTAGCCAGTTTTCACAGTTGGAAAGCAGTTTCTTAGTGTTATCTATTTGTACGTTGCCATACTCATAAACTAACGCCTCAGACCACTTGTTATTCAAGCTATTACGAATAAAGCTTTCTGCTTTTGTACTATCACCAAAATGGATAAGAGTATGAGCATAGAGCTGTCTCATTCTGTCATCCTGAGACAGGGTGTCCAACTTATTCCATAAGCTCTCAACTTCAGCGACTAATTCTTTGCTGTTCTGTCCGAGTTTATTGCGAAATTTGATTTTATCAAGCAGTGCCAAGAACGCGTTACGCTCAAGTTCTAGCATATTATCGTCGTCGAAAATGCCGTCTTTTTTTAGTGTTGGTGTGAGAGTGAGTAAGGCATCCCAATCTTTTAACTGTTTATAAACCGTCACTAACATTTTTAGGACCTGTTTGTGCTTCGGTTTTAGCTTTTGAAGGCGTAAAAGAGAGGCTAAGGCGCCTTCGTAGTGTTCTTGTTTTATTTGAATTTGGCTTTGTGCGAAGCCGATAGCGAATTCCGCTTCAGGTGCGGATTTATGGGCGGCACGCAATAAAGCTTTTGAACGTTCAGCTTCGTCTTGTTCGCTCGCTGCGTAGGCGGCACCAATGTAGTTTATTAATGGATAAGGGACTTTTTCAGCGCTATTGGTTAGCAGTTTTTCAGCCTTATTCCAATTACCGCCAACGAGCTCTAACATTCCGCGGATAGTATTTCTAGACGCTCTTTTTTGCGCTAAATTGCCCGTAACTTTTGCCAAAGAGTTACTGGGTCTTAGAGCGATAAACAGAATGCGTTTTACCCAGCTAAGTACAAACAACGCGATAACCATGGCTACCACTAAAACCCATAAGCTGGTTTCAATGGTAACGCCATAGTAGGCGACTAAAACGTAGCCGCTGTCTTGGCGCATAAGCAACCCCAAGACACCACCGACTGCCATCATAATGACAAGTAAGAATAGGAGTTTTCTCATGCCTTATCTCCTAGGTCGGTTTGAGGCGCAGTCTTGCTTTCAATTTTGTTCTCGCTCTCTATTTGAGATGGCTCAGTATTGTTGGATGCATCTGTGTTATTTGAGCTACGGTTATTCCATTCTTTCATTAATGATTTCATAGACATTAATGACTCTCTAGGGAGTGGTAAATCTGGTGACGGGTTTAGCTGTTGCAAGGTGGTTAGACTGGCTAAGAATGTCGTGACACTGTTTGATTGGGTTTCAAAATGTTCTGTTGTGGCGTTTGCAACACGAGATAATGCTTGCTGATAAATCAAGGGCTCACCTTTGATCAAGGCAACCTGAGCAATTTCCAGTTGCAGTTGTATACCAGTAATGAGTTCTTGGTATGCCGCTGGTGGTAATAATGCTTTGATGGGTTTGTGATTGTAATTAATCACAACCAGTGAGCGTATTGAATTCCAAAAACTGTCTAGAACGGAGGTAATTTTGCCCGTTGTAGAGTCGTCTATCTGATTTTTTTTCTCAGTCGTACTGGCTTGCCACTCTTTTGACGGTTCTCGTTGAGGTAAGGTTTGAACATTATCATACAAAGCGTTCAGTTTGAGGTAAGCGCCTTCTAGATCAAATTGGCTAATGGATTTTAACGCTTGGATGTCTTTTGCCAAGGCTTTGCGTGTAGCAAATACGATAGGGTCCTCAAGTTCATTAAGAATGTCGTCAGCGTTAATGAGTAATGTCGCTGCGCCATTGTTATCCGCTTCAAGCAACAAACGTTGATTGGCGAGACGAATCAAATATTCAGCTTCCGCTAATTTCCAGTCTTCTTTTGTCGTGTTATTGAGACGGTTAAGTTTGGATTCAAGCGACAATAGTTTTTCATTTTGTTGGGCTTGTTGAGTTGCGAGCTCGGCCTTTTCCAATAGAAGATTTTTTTCAGACGTTTTTACCTGATCAACCAACTGTGTTAGCTGAGATTTGTTGAGAGTGTTGGCGTTGAGTCTACTATCTAAAGTGTTTTGTTGCGCTGTTAATTGTTGAATGTCTCTATTTAGCGTACTTTGTGTGCTTTGGAAATACAGCCAGCCACTTGTCGCGATGGCGATGGCGGAAAGCCCGAGGGATAACGCCGCAAAAGTATTGACGGATGAATTAGGTGTCAGGCTCGTTTTTTGTGTTGGCTCTTTTTGGTGGGGCGTCTTTGATGCGGTAGGTTGAGTCTCCGTTGCATCTGATGATTTTTCAATCGCCTCGTTTGATTCTTGCGCTTGTTTATTGTTATCAGTCATTCTGTTTTCCTGTGTGAAATTCCGTCGCTTTGATCAAGCTGTTATCGTCAGCGCCATTTGCGCACGAGGCATTTATCCAGCCCATTTCTTTTGCTTGTTGATTGACCCTAATACTCGGTGTCAGTATCGGCAGAGCTTTCCACTCTGGTTTATGCTGTGACACGTATTCTGATAGGTTGAGTAAGCTTTCGCCACTGGTAACCCATATTAAATTGATATCGGGCAGCATGAAGAAAGTTTGAGCTGAATACTGAGGTTTTTTTCTTTCATAGAGTGAAAGGTAGCTAACTTTTGCTCCTCGCTCTTCTAATTTATTGCCTAACTCTGGGCGACCACCTTCACCACGAACAATCAGTATCTTCTGATCTTTCATTCTGGCAGGTTTCAACCAATCAAGTAAGGCTTCTGTGGTGTGTCCTGGATTTGATAGCGCTGGAACGCCCTCATCAAGTAATGTCTGTGTTGTTCCTTGGCCTATGCCTATCCAGTGAACATTGGCGGGCAGCATAGGCCAGCACTCATCCAACCAATCACAAGCGAGACGAGCAGCATTCTTACTGACAAATATGACGTAATCAAATGTGTCGATATCAAATACCTGCGCTCGAATGACCGCTTTTTTAAGAGCGTCTTCTATCGGTGAAATTTCCAGCATTGGAAGAGGAACCGCTACCCAGCCACGAACGCTTAGGCGTTCACGGCTGAGTGTATTTTCTGGCTCTGGTCGGGTGATTAGGATACGACAATCTTGCACCAATATTTCGCCTTCTATTATTTATATAAGGCGTCAAGAATGACGTCTGCGCCACGGGCTAATAAATCATCGGCTAATTGCACACCAAGAGATTTTGCATCGTCTTTGTGCCCACGAATTTCGCCTTCAATCATGGTTTTACCATCAGGGCTGCCCACTAAGCCTCTTAGCCAAATAGAGTCGCCTGTTAATATCGCAAAACAGGCTATAGGAGCTTGGCAACCACCGTTAAGGCGTTCATTCACTGCGCGTTCTGCTGCGACGCGAACGGCGGTTTCTTCATGTTGCAGTGGCGCTAATAAATTAATGGTTTGTACGTCATCGGAGCGGCACTCTATTCCCATTGCGCCTTGTCCGCCTGCTGGCAAGCTAGTTTCGGCAGGGATTCTTTGTTTAATTCGATCAAACATTTCTAAGCGAACTAATCCTGCCGTGGCGAGAATAATAGCGTCGTATTCGCCGTCGTCCATTTTTCTTAGGCGAGTATTGACGTTGCCGCGTAGGTCTTTGATTATTAAGTCTGGGCGATTCATGCGTAGCTGACAAGAGCGGCGCAGACTCGATGTACCAACAACGGCGCCTTTGGGAAGTTGATCTAGTGATTCGACTTTATTGGAAACAAAGGCATCGCTAGGGTCTTCGCGTTCACAAATGACGGCAAGTCCAAGCCCTTCAGGAAATGCCATAGGTACATCTTTCATAGAGTGAACAGCAATGTCTGCTCGGCCATCCATAAGCGCACTTTCTAATTCTTTAACAAAAAGGCCTTTGCCACCTATTTTAGATAATGGTGAATCGAGAATTTGATCGCCTTTTGTTGTCATGCCTAGCAACTCTACAGTCATGTCTGGGTAGAGGCTTTCTAGTTGCGCTTTGACATTGTTGGCTTGCCAAAGGGCTAACTGGCTTTCTCTGGTTGCGATCACAATCTTGTCTTTCACTTCATCTCCTATTGGGTTGTAGATGGACTAATATCTTCTTATTTCATAGATTAATGATACTCGTTAAGAGGGACTCCGTCATCTTTCAATGCTTTATAAGTCGAGGCGCTTAATGTACTCTTGGCAGCTGTTTGAATTTGTGTGGGAACCAACCGAATGACTGATACTAATAAAACCACGAACCAGCAATGGGGTGGTCGTTTTTCTGAGCCTGTTGATGCGTTTGTCGCGCGTTTTACTGCGTCTGTTGAGTTTGATCAACGTATGGCAAAACAGGATATTCAAGGGTCAATTGCTCACGGCAAAATGCTCGCTAGCGTTGGTGTTTTGACGGAAGAAGAACGAGATCAGATTATTCAGGGTCTGACCGAAATTGAAGATGAAATTGCACGCGGCGAGTTTGAGTGGTCTGTTGAATTAGAAGATGTCCACATGAACATCGAAGCTCGCTTGACGCAGAAGATCGGTATTACTGGCAAAAAACTGCATACTGGCCGTTCTCGTAACGACCAAGTAGCCACAGATATTCGCCTATATATGCGTGATGAAGTGGATTTCTTGATGGAAGAAGTGACTCGACTTCAGCAGGGGATTTTGAGTTTGGCGGAAAAAGAAGCCAATACAATTATGCCTGGCTTTACTCACTTGCAAACGGCTCAGCCAGTTACTTTTGGCCATCATTTGATGGCTTGGTATGAAATGATGCAACGTGATTACGAGCGTCTGGTGGATTGCCGTAAGCGTATTAATATTTTACCGCTTGGTGCGGCGGCGCTAGCGGGTACAACTTATCCGATTGATCGTCATATGACTGCTGAGTTACTAGGGTTTGAGCGTCCGACTTATAACTCATTGGATTCTGTTAGTGACCGAGATTTTGCTATCGAGTTCACGGCAACAGCGTCTATCATCATGATGCATATGTCTCGTTGGGCAGAAGAAATGGTGATGTGGGTGTCGGCTCAGTTTAACTTTATTTACCTACCTGATCGCTTCTGTACAGGCTCATCTATTATGCCGCAGAAGAAAAATCCTGATGTGCCAGAATTGGTTCGAGGTAAAACCGGTCGTGTTTACGGGCATTTGATGGGCTTATTAACCTTGATGAAGTCTCAGTGTCTGGCGTACAACAAAGATAACCAAGAAGACAAAGAGCCTTTGTTTGATACGGTTGACACGCTAAAAGGTTCATTGCGTGCCTTTGCCGATATGATTCCTGCAATAGAGTCTCGTAAAGAGCATATGTACGAAGCGGCTCGCCGTGGTTTCTCTACTGCAACCGATTTGGCGGATTACTTGGTTCGTCACGGTGTGGCTTTCCGAGACGCTCATGAAATCGTTGGTAAAGCGGTTGGCTATGGCGTGAAAGAAGGTAAAGATTTATCCGAAATGACACTGGAAGAGCTACAGTCTTTCGGTAGCATGATTGAAGCGGATGTTTTTGATGTCTTGACGTTAGAAGGTTCTGTGGCTGCGCGTAATCACATTGGTGGAACGGCTCCTGCTCAAGTCTTGTTAGCAGTAGAGCGTGCTAAAGCGGATCTTGCTGCACGATAAACTGTGTAATATAGACAGAACTAGATGATTTGAAACGGCTACTTTTGAGTAGCCGTTTTTGTTTGACAGAGTGCTGATTTCTTATTTTGTTGGTTGTGTCAAATTGAATGGCGAATCTGGACCTAATACTTCATTTGTGATGATGCTAGGTGAAATATTTAGTTCAAAGTGAAAAAGTTTGGATTTGACACCGCAGCCGTCAAACACAATGGCCCAACCTTCATTGCTGCCTTCTTTGGGTAGTTTCCAGCAAACCCCTTTGATATTGACATAGCGTGTTCCATCCGCGTCTTTTGTTATTGGGTAGTCCACTTCTTTTGTTAGGCCTTTCAGATAGTCTTTTTGTGCTTTTTTAGACTCGGTAATTTTGTCTCTGAGTTCCGGAGAAAAAATATTTGTTAATGCTTCATCCTTTACGTCTGGAGATAAAGACACTTTTGATAAATCAAGTAACTCAGGTTTGTCTGAGCTTAATTGATTGGAATTAGGGCTTGGATTTAATGTGTCATTTTGTAGAAACGTTTCTGATAGTGTTTGCTCATTGTCTTGGTTGTTGATGATTTCTTGAGGATCAAACTCATTGTTTCTTTCACTGAGTTCTTTGCCAGTAAGGCTTTCGGCTCCTAAAGAATCAGATGGCTGCTCAGCTGTTTGTTCAGAGTTATTGGTTTGCTCAGTGTTATCTGCTTGCTCAGTGTTATCTGCTTGCTCAGTGTTATCTGCTTGTTCAGGGTTATCTGTTTGCTCTCCAGTTGTATCGAGAGTTGCGTCATTTTGCTTAGTATCAGCCGCTGTATTTTCTTCGTTCTGCGTAAACGCCTTTGTTTCTGTTACTTCATCATTTGATGCAGCTGGCAATAAAAGTAACTCAAAAGTCGATGGGCGTGTGTCTATATCAAACCAATGTTGGTTATCTGAGATTCCGATTATAACTATGTGTATTGCGATGGCACAGAAAAGTGCTGCCATCCATGGGGCAATCCTGTTTTTCATAAACCTTCTAATACGTGATGTCTTGCTTCGGTTGGTAATGTGTAACCCAATTTAAGTCTATGTGTACATAGCTTGAGATAAATATAGCAAATTCAAGCTACAGCGCCTTCTTATTCAAGGTAAAGAATATCTATGTAATTGGCTCACTGGGGTTGGGAAACGAACTGGCTGCAAGGTATACTGTCTCAATCAAAAATAGAAGAGATAAGACGATGTTTAAATTGCTTTCAGTATGTGTTTTGGCTGTTTTACTTACGGCTTGCGGAAATAAAGGTGCCCTTTATTTGCCGAGTGACACAACTGACTCGCAACAAGAGTCGTCTTTATAGCTGAGGATTCCCCTTTGGATTTTTTTAATTACTCAAATCAGACTCTGCATGCAGAGGATGTTGCTCTATCCGATGTTGCTAATCAATATGGTACGCCGTGTTATGTTTATTCTCGTGCGACTCTTGAGCGGCACTACAAAGCCTATGCGGAAGCGTTTGCATCACACCCCACGTTAATCTGTTACGCCGTTAAAGCGTGTTCAAATATTGCAATTTTAAATGTATTGGCTCGCTTGGGGTCAGGTTTTGATATCGTTTCTATTGGTGAGCTTGAGCGCGTTTTAAAGGCGGGTGGCGAGCCATCTAAAATCATGTTCTCAGGTTTAGGCAAGCAAGCGGTAGAGATGCGCCGAGCACTTGAAGTGGGTATTCACTGTTTCAATGTGGAATCTGAAGCGGAATTGTACCGATTAGATCAAGTGGCTGGCGAAATGGGTAAATTAGCGCCCGTTTCTTTGCGTGTTAACCCTGATGTTGATGCCAAAACACACCCTTATATTTCAACAGGGTTGAAAGAAAATAAGTTTGGTATCGATATTCAAGACGCGGTTCGCATCTATAAAATTGCTCATGAATTACCTAACCTAAATGTCATGGGAGTGGATTGTCATATCGGCTCACAACTGACCGAGCTTAAGCCTTTCTTGGATACATTTGACCGCTTGATTGGTTTGGTTGATGAGTTAGCAGAAGAGGGTATTACGATTAAGCACCTTGATTTAGGTGGAGGCTTAGGCGTGCGCTATCGCGATGAAGTACCGCCATCGCCAGCCGATTACGCTAAATTATTGCTCGAAAAAGTAAAAGGTAAGAATTTTGAACTTGCTTTTGAACCTGGTCGCTCTATCGCTGCGAATGCGGGTGTCTTGTTGACCCAAGTTGAGTTTTTGAAATGCACGCCGCACAAAAACTTCGCCGTCATTGATGGGGCGATGAATGACCTTATTCGTCCATCTTTATACGGTGCTTGGATGAATATTGTCCCTGTGTCTTTATTGCCGACCTCTGAAGGTAAACGGAGCTACGATCTTGTTGGTCCTATTTGTGAGACAGGTGACTTCTTAGGCAAAGATCGTGAGCTTGATATTCAGGCTGGAGATTTTTTAGCCGTTCGCTCAGCTGGGGCTTATGGGTTCACTATGGCATCAAATTACAATAGCCGTAATCGTGCAGCTGAAGTGATGGTTGACGGTGATAAAACGTATTTGATTCGTGCTCGTGAAACGATTGAGCATCAGTTAGCTGGTGAGCAAATTTTGCCAGTCTGAGGAGTTCGTCGTGTTGTTGAAATTTACCAAAATGCATGGGCTAGGAAATGATTTTGTCGTCGTTGATGCGGTGTCTCGTAAAGTGTTTTTTAATAAACAGCAAATCGAGCGATTAAGTAATCGAAACTGGGGGATTGGTTTTGATCAGCTTTTAGTGGTCGAGCCGCCAACGAATCCTGATATGGATTTTCGTTACCGCATTTATAATTCAGATGGTAGCGAAGTTGAGCACTGTGGAAATGGTGCTCGTTGCTTTGCTAAGTTTGTTTTAGATCGAGAATTAACGAATAAGCGTATTATTAATGTTGAAACAAAGCGCGGTGCCATTCAACTGCGTGTATTAGATGGTGGTTTGGTCACCGTCGATATGGGCGCGCCAAGCTTTGATCCAGTAGACCTACCTTTTACTGCAGAACCTCAGGATGGTCTTTACAGCATCATGGCTGGTGAGACTGAGTATTTAATGACACCAGTGTCTGTGGGAAATCCTCATGCCGTGATCAAAGTCGATCAGTTGATGGACGAAGAGGTTGCTAAAGCAGGAGCCTTGCTTGAATGTCATGAACGTTTCCCTCGAAATGTGAATGTTGGTTTTATGCAGGTTATTAGTTCTGATGAAATCAAGTTGCGTGTTTATGAGCGTGGCGTTGGGGAAACTCAGGCCTGTGGAACTGGAGCTTGTGCGGCCGTCGTTGCCGGTATTAAGCAGGGATGGTTGTCTCCTAAGGTGACAGCTCATTTACGTGGAGGTGATCTACATATTGAATGGCAAGGTGAAGGTCAGCCTATTCTTATGACGGGCCCTGCTGAAAAGGTGTTCGAAGGTCAAATTTACCTATAGAGGAATTATGAGCGAAGAAGAAGTTATTCAATATTTGTCAAAAACACCGGATTTTTTTGTTCGGAATACTGATTTGTTGGAGAGTCTGACGCTTCCTCATCCAGTTAATGGGAAGGTGGTTTCACTGCTTGAGTACCAAGTGCACTCGTTGCGGAAAACAACTGCGGATTATCGTGCAGAGTTTGATCGTTTGATAGAAGTAGCGCGTGATAATGAGTCAACTATGCAGAAAAGTCGTCGTCTAGTCTTAGCAGGTCTTACTTGCAGTTCTCTGGATGATCTTTCCGTTATTATCGATGATATGGTGAGAGATGATTTTGATGTTTCTTACCATGCTTTAGTTCTATATGGTGAATTTCCCGATAGTGCAGTTCGATCGCATGTCTTGGTGGAAGATGATGTGTTTTTGTCTCATGCTGCTGGTTTTACCGATTGTTTTTGTGGCATGTTACCTGCCAATGAAATGAGTTTTCTTTTTCCAGAGGATGCTTCTTCAATTCATTCTGTTGCTGTATTACCACTGCTTTCTAGAGAGGGTGGAGAGGTTAGAAAATGCGGTATTCTTGTATTAGGATCTGAAAATAAATCGGCTTTTGATAAAGAAAAAGGGGCCTTGTTTCTTCAATACATTGCTGATTTATTGAGTGCTATCTTGTTGAGGTTATTACCGTGAGTGTGCTGATTACTTTTGATCTTGATAATACTCTTTGGGATGTTGCTCCCGTAATTACGCGAGCAGAACACGCTATGGAGTCTTGGTTTGAGGAACGCTTCCCTAGCTTTTCTATTCAATACTCATTTCTTGTCCGAGAAGAGTTAAAAAACAGCGTCTTAGCGAAAAATCCAGAAATGGCTTTTAATTTGACTGCGGTTCGTTTGGCTGTGTACAAACTTGCGTTAAAGCAATTTGGATTGCCTTCAGAAGAGGCGGAATCTGTTGCGAGTGCTGCATTGGCACATTTTTGTGAGTGGAGACAAAAAGTGGATCTTTATCCGCATGTTGTCGATGTTTTGGAGACGCTGAGTCAAGACTATACTTTGGCTGTTATTACCAATGGTAATGCTGATGTATTTCATCCTTATGTCGGTCTAGGTCAATATTTTGATTTTGCCGTTCGAGCGGATCAGGTTGGTATCGCAAAACCAGCTATTGATGTATTTTCAATGGCTGCAAAGAACGCAGGAGTAGACGTTTCAGAACTTATCCATATTGGGGATCACCCTGTAGATGATGTGTTTGGTGCTTCTAATGCTGGCGCTAAAAGTGTTTGGTTTAATCGCCATGGCGCGCAGCGTTGGGGGGATGATTGGGGGGCTCGCTCTCATGCTGAAATACATTCATTGCTTGAATTGCCAACCGTTATTCGATCTTTAATGCTATAGCATTTTTCTATTGCTTTAATTAGATAGAACTCGTTTTTACCCTAATCATTTAGTGGTACACTAGCCGCATTCATTAGTTAAATATAGAATTTTGAGGAATTATTATGAGTGACAATACAATTCAAATCACTGATGCTCAATTTGCAGAAGAAGTGCTTAATTCAGAAATCCCTGTGATTGTTGATTTTTGGGCTCCATGGTGTGGACCTTGTAAAATGATTGCGCCTGTTTTGGAAGACGTTGCAGCTGAATATGCTGGTAAAGTGAAAGTCGTTAAACTTAACGTGGACGAAAACACAGAAACAGCGCCTAAGTACAATGTTCGCGGTATTCCTACTTTGCTTATCGTTAAAGGTGGCGAAGTGGTAGCAACTAAAGTGGGTGCAGTGTCTAAATCTCAATTGGTAGAATTTGTAAACAGCGCTATCTAATTTCTAATAGGGCCTTTGTCCTAGCTAGATAATTGTTACGTTTTCAAAAGCAGCTTGATGGCTAATGCTGTTCACTTAAGGGTTGATTTTAATTGAATAGCCTCAGAAAATCCGATTAAGTTTTCTTAATCGGATTTTTTTGTGTCTATTCAACAGTTACTTCTTAGTATCGATGAGCTCCACTCCTTCTCAGATCATTCAACTTTCACTCAGAATATTCCCATTGAGAGGATTGAGTCCGTATTAACCCTTTCCTCAAGCGCAAGCATCAGGCGACGACGCTTACCCGAAGACCAAGTGCTTTGGTTGGTACTAGGGATGGCTCTTTTTCGGGATGAAGCGATTGAAGAAGTGGCTAGGCGCTTAAATATCTGTTCAGAAGGATTAGCATCGGAGCAACTTCTTGCTAAGAGCGGCGTATCTCAAGCGAGACAGCGAATTGGCTCAGATCCTATGTAATGGTTTTTCCAGCGTACAGGTGAGCATTGGGCAAATGATCGATTTGCTCAAGATGATTGGAAAGGGCTGCAAGTATTTGCTATTGATGGTGTCGTTTTTCGGTAAGCGTGTGGTGAATCACACATGGGCAGCGTTAATTTGCATTTTATCTTAGCCAACGCTTGTATCTGACACATGATTGTAATAAATTAGAATCAGACAGAGGGTAAATGGATTTACCTGCGCCTCTAGGATGGAGGCTCTGTCTCTTTCAGGAAGGCTCAATGCTGCAAGGACGCAGCGGAAAAAGTTTTGTATTCCCCTTCTTAAAAACCTTTGATGTTCCAAGGCAATAAATTGTCTAGGTCGTCTCCTTCTTTACGCTTTGGCAGCTCTTCAAACAACCTTACTAAGTAATCGTGTGGGATCAGTCCGTTGGCTTTGGCGGTTTCTATGATGCTATAAAGCATGGCACTCGATTTTGCTCCATTACCTGTACTCGAAACAGCCAATTTTTGCGCCCAATAACGAAGGGCTTGATGGCGCGTTACGCTCTATTGTTATCGATGTTGACGCGATAGTCGGTCAAGTAAACGGTAAGTTTGTCCCATTGATTGAGATTGTAGTGGATGGCTTTGCCCAATAAGGGTTTAGGTGGCACTTGTTGAATCGATTTTTCGAACCAAGCTTTGTAGTTCGCTAGTACTTCGGGAGCTTGCTCCTGACGGATGTTAAAGGTGTCGGCCATTTCGATAGCGTACAGCTTTTTGATGTGATTGACCGCCATAGTCGCTTTTCCTGACTTGCCTTTCGGCATGCTTTTTTCCGCTTCAATAAACTTTCGGCGCGCGTGGGCCCAGCAACCAGCAAGCGTTGCCTTCGTCGATTCGTAGGCTTGGTAGCAATCAACATTCAGATACTCGTCGAAGCCTTGTAAAAAATCGACGGCACATTGCCCACTTCGTGTCGGTTGGTAATCGTATAAGACAATATTCGGGATCAGGTTGTGTTTGTCTGGGGCATCTTTACTTGTGAAATAGACCTACATGTAGCATTTTGAGCGGGCTTCTTTGATCACGTTAAGGGGTGGGAGGCATCGGCTTGGATTACGGGCTGTTTCAGTAGTTCTTGATGTAGTCGTTCATAAAGCGGCTGTAAGGCATCGGCACATTTTTTCATCCAATCCTTGGCAACATGAGCAAACTTTGTCTGACTCAGCGATATCCAATACAACCGTTTCGCGCGGTAGATTCTTTGGCAGGGGCTGACGCTTAGGTTTCTGACGCGTATAGGAGACTGTCTGCGTTTCAGTCTCTGTATCGATGACATCAGATTCGGCCGCCATTTCATCAAGCAACTCACCTTGACTTGGCGAGACGTCTGAGCTTTTGCCAAACTGCTTTTGCTGCGCTAAACGCCACTGTTCCAGAAGTAAGCTGATACTTGGATTGCCATTCGGCAAGCTGTGAATCTTTTTCATTCAGAAGACTGTCTTTTTTACCCAGTAGTTGCGCTTGCTCAAGCAGCAGTGATTTAAGCGCTTCAACGTCATTGGGCAAGTCTTCTGGAAGTGTTTTCATAGGATAGGATTATACCAACTAAACCATCTATTCGTCATGATATCGATACGTTAAATGCGGATGAGCTTCTTGGGAATGAAAAGGCAAGCCGTCCAACAACCAATTCAGTTGTCGATGGGATATGTGCAGTGACAACTGCTCATCATCAATGACCGGCCATTGGAATTGTCCTTTTCCCAGTCGCTTATAATGTAACCAAAAGCCATTATTAGACCACTGTAATATTTTGATCTTGTCACGCGCTCGCCCACAGAAAACAAACAATTTTTCGCTACAGGGTTCTTTTTCAAGATCGTAGGCGACAATATTACAAAGTCCATCAATGGCTTTACGCATGTCGGTAGGTCCACAAATAAGTATGACGTTGAGTTGAGATGTCGCAGTAAACATAAGTCTGTTGCTCCGGTTTAAAAGACAACAGACTTTAAGGCGTTTGGGAAAGATTAAAATGTGTGGTTTGCCGGACGCTTACGTTTTTCGCACCTCGATACGCCAGAATTACGAGAGTACTTCGGTAGTGCCAGCAATACAAGGGTCAAGCAAAGCGCCTATTCATTATTGCGCTGCATTGCTCTGATTAATACGCATTCAGACGTTATTTTAGATGCTCAGGTAGGCGTTTACTGCAAAGCTGAAACACCATTAGCGGAAGGCATGTTAGATAAGATTCCAGATCGCAGTATTATACTCTTAGAGCGAAATTTTTGGAGAGAAAGAAAGCGAGGTCTAGTCGGCCTCGCATGGTGAAGCAGTCAAAGACGAGATATCCGGTATCTCGTAATGCGGTTCCGCTTAAGTGAACAGCATTAACCAAAAGGTCGTTTTTTTTTGCTTTAAACTTGAAGTTAAAGGTTAGACGTGTAACTATTTTTTTATCGTGTTTTACAGTGTTTTTATTTTAGACAGAAACTATTTAGAGGGGCGGATTGTGGAGCAATTGGTAGAGAAGGGGATTTGCTTTCGTTTGGGTAGTGAGCGTTATGTACACCCCATTTCAACTGTTAAAGAAGTACTGAGCTATCAGTCTCCTGCTCCTATACCTGGTGCTGATGAAGGCGTTGAGGGGATGATTGATGTACGCGGTAATATGGTGACAGTACTGTATGGCAGTCATTTACTGAATTTAGACCCAGCTGAGTGTGAAGAAGAAGGTCATATTATTGTACTGGATTTACCCACGGGCTATTTTGGAATTCGAGTAGAGGCTGTGGAGCGTATTATGGATATTCCTGAAAACAATGATACCCATGGCCTTGAATATCGAGATCATGACTGTATTCATGGGACTATCCAGCAGGATAGCGATCTTTACATCTTAGTCGAGTTCAATGAGTTCTGCGCTGCCCTTGATTAGCCTAACGTTAGAACCAGCAAGCCTATGATTAACCATTGGCTTGCTGGTTCTAGTGAGAGCTACGCAATACGTCGATATTAAAGCTGTTTCGAGAAGATTTTTGAGTTGCGTTGGTAGTTGTACAAAGCCTGTTTTTGCGTTGGTAAACTTGCCAATGTTGTTTCGCTAAATCCTCGCTCAATAAACCAATGAGCTGTTCGTGTGGTTAATAAGAAAAGCATGGTTAGATTTTGACGTTTAGCGACTTGTTCTATGCCTTTTAGTAAGCGTTCACCACGATTAGAGCCTCTATAATCTGGCGATACTGCTAAACAGGCTAACTCCCCCGAATATTCTTGTTCAAATGGGTAAAGCGCTGCGCAGGCGACAATGGCGCCATCTCGTTCAATGACAATAAAGCGATCTATTTCGTTCTCTAATAGTTCGCGAGATCGTCTTACCAAGACACCTTTCTCTTCCAGTGGAGCTAGCAATGCCATCATACCGCCAACATCATCAATGTGAGCTGGGCGCAGTTGTTCATAGCTATCTTCATCAATCATGGTGCCTGAACCTTCACGGGTGAAGAGTTCTTGTAGTAAGCCGCCATTTTCATTGTATGAAATCAAATGTGCTCTCGGTACGCCTTTGCGAACAGCTTGCACGCAGGCATCTAACGCTGCGTGGGTAATGCTGGAGAGAGACTTTTCTTTCAGAATGGCTTCTGCGTCTTTGGTTAATAGCTCAGAATAAAGCTCACCATCGCTTTTAAAGACGCCTTCTTCTTCAGCGTAAACAATAAGCTTGTCAGCTTTTAGCTGGATGGCTGCTTGGATCGCTACGTCTTCACTTTTTAAGTTAAAGACTTCACCGGTTGGTGAAAAGCCAAGATGGGGCAAAAGCACCATGTTGTCATCTTCAAGCAGGCGAAAAATGGCTTCTGTGTCAATGCGGCGTACTTCACCTGTATGACCGTAATCAATGCCATCAACGACGCCTAGTGGTCTGGCGATAACGTAGTTACCACTACATACTTTAAGTCTTGCGCCATCCATTGGCGTATTTGATAGCCCCATAGACAGTTGGGCTTCCAGTTGAACACGCACTGCTGCAGAGGCTTGAATAATATCCAAAAGCTGATCTTGTGGTGTGACGCGGTAATCATCTTCAACACGACTGACTATTTGTTTGTTAGCTAATACGCGGCTTATTTGTGGACGTGCACCTTGAACTAAAACAAGTCGAATTCCCAATGAGTCCAGCAAGGCAAGATCGTGAATAATACTTGAAAAGTGAGCGCATTCGACGGCTTCACCTGGAATCAATATGACAAAGGTTTTTCCCCTATGGGCATTGATATAGGGGGAAGAATGGCGGAACCAGTCCACATAATTGAATTCTTCTGTCACGCTATTCCTCATTTTTTGGCTCGTTTAATTGAAGGCAAAAACGCTCGATTAGACCGCGAATTACCTCTTGCATAGGTTGAATTTGATTCAGTGCCATAAATTCATTTGGCTGATGGGCTTGATCGATAGAGCCCGGCCCTAAAATTAAGGTTTCCATTCCCATTTGATTTAGGAAGGAACCTTCCGTTGCAAACGCTACAGTACTTGCCTGACGATTGGTTAAGGTCTCGCAGGCTTTTATGATATCCGATTCGGTCGATGTATAAAAAGACGGAACATCAGGAAATAAACTATTTAACTGAATTTTTGTTCCCGTTTTTTCTTCGATGCGAGGCAATATCTCAGCAATCTCGGCCATTAATGCTTGATTGCTCATACCTGGTAGAGCCCGCAAATCAAATTCCAGTTCACAGCGCCCACAAATACGGTTTGGGTTGTCACCGCCATGGATACAGCCAAAGTTCATGGTTGGGTAATCAATCACAAAGCTCGCATCTCGATAGTTTGCTTTAAGTTGCTGGCGAAATAACATCAATTCTGACATGACATCATGCATGGCATCTAGGGCATTATTACCCAATGATGGGTTTGAAGAGTGGCCAGATTGGCCTGTTACTTGAATACGCTCCATCATGATGCCTTTGTGAGCATAAATAGGAGTTAAGGAGGTAGGCTCACCAATCAAGGCATATTGAGCTTTTAATGATCCTTGTTCAACCAAGGCTCTTGCGCCAGACATTGAGCTTTCTTCGTCCGCAGTGGCCAGAATAATCAGTGGCTGCTTTAAATTGGATAGCTGCATTTGTCGAACAGTATCGATCACAATGGCGAAGAAGCCTTTCATATCACAGCTGCCAAGGCCGTAAAGTTTTTGCTCTCTTTCTTCCAACTTGAACGGATCTGATTTCCAACGGCCTTTATCGTAAGGAACGGTATCCGTGTGGCCTGATAGCACCAAACCACCGTCGCCACTTCCTAGAGTCGCAATCAGATTGAATTTGTTGGGCTGGTCCGGCAAAGGCATAACTTCACATTGAAAGCCTTGGGAGCTAAGCCAACTTTCAAGCAATTGAATGACGCCTTTATTTGACTGATCCCAATGAGCTTGACTACAACTGATAGAAGGCGATGCAATTAATTGGGTCATCATACTAATGAGCGAAGGAAGTGCGGGCATATAAAGGAGTTCCTTGAATCCGAGTTATTAGCGAATATTACTACTGTACGCTAGGCATCTGGTACACTTGCTCGCACATTATTTTTTCTTTGCTGTTTGCTCAACAGCAAAGGTTTTAGAGGTTCGTATATTATGGCTACCGAGCTAGAGCTAAAGTTAATGCTTCAGTCGGAGTATCTCAAGTCCGCAAGTGATTTTCTTGATGGAATTTGTGCATCTTCTGATTCTGATGATCAATCTCGTCAACCTACATTGGCTTTGATGAATGCCTATTTTGATACGGAAGACGCTGAGCTGATGCAAGGCGGTATGGCGTTACGCATTCGCGCTGTCAATAATAAGTTTATTCAAACTGTAAAAACGCGAGGCAGCAACCGCATTGGTATGCATGCTCGTGGTGAATGGGAGTGGTTTGTCCCCAGCGACCAATTGGATTTGTCGTTATTAGGTGATGTGCCTTTACCGGAATCATTGCAAGGTATGACTTGGAGTAGCAAATTAATCGAAGTTTATCGTACTGACTTTGAGCGACAAGTTTGGAATATCCAATCCCAAGAAACCAAAATGGAAGTGGTTTGTGATCAAGGTCTGGTTACCTCTCCCTATGGCGAGGATGCCATTTGTGAGTTAGAGCTGGAACTAAAAGACGGTGATGAGGCTGGTTTGTACCAGTTTGCTTTGCAACTTGCAGAGCGAGTTCCTGTTCAGGTTAGTATTGTTTCCAAGGCGCAAAAAGGCGTGCGTTTAAAATACGGACAGATAGAGTTTCCTGAGAAGCCTGATAATACGTCAAATTCATTAGAGTTAGCCGCTTATTGGTACGAGGTATGGCTAGTCTATTGGGAAGCAATGTATTTCATGAAAGACGAAGCCCTAATGCAACCAGTGCGTCATTCCATGGCTCAATTACAAGCGTGTGTGCCATCAGCGTTAGCGCAAGAGCTCAATAGCTTAGACGCAAAGTTAGAGCAGCAATTAATTGTGGAAGACGATTTATTGTTGAAAAACTTAGCGGGTATGACTCAAATTGGCATGACTATGTTATTGGTTGGGCAATGGTTAAATAAACAAGTGTGATGGATTTTTTGACGGCGGTTGCTGTATGACATTACTGTATGAAAAATAAAAAGAAGATTTTGTAAGGAAGCCTTGTGACACCTCCGCATTTGAACCCGAACTACGCGATATTTTGTGAGCAATCCTCATCTCGTGCTTTGCTACTAGAGCACGTCCATGACGCCCGAGAAAGACACAGCCTTGAAGTATTAAGCCAAGAGCAAATTGACACGTTAGAGCCCTTGTGGATGTTGAGCGAGTATTTGCATCAGCAGTTTATACGATTTCCCCATTGGCTAGATGATTTGCTGGTGCTTAAAGCGCTACCAGAAAAACCATCTAAAGAAGCTTTGATGGCTGGCGAGGCTTTTTTTTCATGTGAAGCGAGCGCTTGCCCAACAAAATCATTAGAGCCATTGGATGAAGTGAGTTTTATTAAGCGTTTACGTTTATATCGACAATGGTGGATGGTGCGCTTGATTGCCTTTGATATTCAGCAGCGGCTTTCATTGACCGAGCTGACGTCGCGTTTAAGTGCTTTGGCTGATGCTTGTGTGAATGCCAGCCTGCAATGGACAACGCAGCACTACCTTGCTTTGTACGGTCAGGCATTGGATAGCAACAACCAACCTCAGTCAATGATTGTGATTGGCATGGGGAAGTTGGGGGGCAACGAGTTAAACCTGTCTTCCGATATCGATTTGATTTTCGCTTTTCGTGAGCACGGTGATACCCAAGGTGGAAAGAAAAGTCTGACACACCAAGAATACTTTACAAAGTTAGGGCAAAAACTGATTCAGCATTTGGATCAGGTTAACGCTGATGGTTTTGTTTTTCGAGTAGACATGCGCTTACGGCCGTTTGGCCAGTCCGGTGCTTTGGTTTTAAATATGGATTCTTTAGAGAACTATTACCAAGACCAAGGCAGAGATTGGGAGCGCTATGCCATGATCAAAGCCCGCGTTATGGCGGGTGATGCTTTGGATGTTCGTGAATTTGAAGCCTTGCGAAAACCCTTCGTCTATCGTAAATACCTTGATTTTGGTGCGATAGGTGCGCTGCGCGATCTAAAACAAATGATTGCCAAAGAAGTACGCCGCAAAGGAATAGAACACAATATAAAATTAGGCGAAGGTGGTATTCGTGAAGTAGAGTTTATTGCTCAAGCTTTACAGATTTTACACGGAGGCCGAGATCAAGGCTTGCAAACGCCAGCCTTACTGAAAGTATTGCCTTACCTTGCCCAGCAGGATTATTTACCTGTTGAAGAAATGGATCAATTACGTGAGGCGTATTTGCTTTTACGTCGTACCGAGCATGCGTTGCAATCTGTGAATGACGAACAAACCCAGCTATTGCCTGAAGGTGATAGAGCACGTACACGCATTGCCTTGATGGTCGGCTTTCCTTCCTGGGAAGCTTTGGATAAGCGGCTTTGGGAGGTCCGGAAAAATGTACATCGCTCTTTTGTGGCATTGATCGACGATGGTCATGAGAGCAGTGAGGAAGTTAAAAGTCAGGAAACATGGCGCTTGCTGATTAAGCATCCAGAAGACCGAGAGGCCATACAAGACGCGATAGAGTTGATTGCCTGGCAAGATCAAGAAGCGAGCATTTCACGAATTTCTCAATTGCTCAGTTCCCGTACCGTAGTATTTATGCAGCCGATAGGGCATGAACGACTGGCTGTGTTTTTAGCAGCTTTGATCACTAAATTAACAGACGAAGCTAATCCAGATCTCGTGTTAGAGCGCGTTTTCCCAATTCTCGAAGCGGTGTTGCGCCGTACTGCGTATTTGGTTTTGTTGTGTGAAAACCAAACCGCGCTGACGCATCTTATTCGTCTATGTCGTGAAAGTGTGTGGTTTACCGAGGCAATTTCAACGACACCTGCGTTGTTGGATGAACTACTAGACGCTAATACACTCTTTTCGCCACCGGATAAAACCATGCTGGCGGAAGAGTTGCGACTGATCTTATTGCGTTTGCCCGAAGATGATGAAGAAGCACAGATGGACGCAATGCGTCGTTTTAGGCGTTCTATCATTTTGCGTATTGCGGCCTGTGACATAACAGAAATACTACCTGTAATGAAAGTAAGTGATCACTTAACCTGGTTGGCGGAAGTGCTATTGGATCAGGTTTTGATGCAATCGTGGCAGTATTTAACCAAGAAACACGGCTTTCCAGTAAGCCAAGGGGAAGTGGCTTCCACGCCGCAGTTGGCGATTATTGGTTATGGGAAATCCGGTGGTTGGGAGCTTGGCTACGACTCAGACCTAGATCTGGTGTTTATCCATGATGCACAGGCAAATGGTAGTACAGACGGCGATCGCAGTATCGACAATCTCACTTTTTATACGCGTCTCGGCCAACGTTTAATTCACATGATAACCAGCTTTACCGCTGCTGGTCGCTTGTATGAAGTCGACATGCGTTTACGACCTTCAGGTAACTCTGGTTTGTTGGTTTCTAGTTTAGAAGCTTTTAAAGATTATCAACAAAAAGAAGCCTGGGTTTGGGAGCACCAAGCGTTGACGCGTTCCCGTGGATTGGCTGGAGAGGCTAATTTACTAATCAAATTCGAAGATTGTCGTAAAGAGATAATAGCTTCGGTTCGAGATCGAAGTGAACTTAAAGCAGAAGTGATTAAAATGCGTGAGAAAATGCGCGCTCATCTTGATACTGGCGGTAAAGAGAAAGGTTTTGACCTTAAACAAGGCGCTGGTGGCATTATTGATATTGAATTCATGGTGCAATATTTAGTATTGGCTTGGTCATGCAAATACCCGGAATTGATGCGATTTTCCGATAATGTGCGTCAGCTGGAGACGGCAGCCGAAGTTGGTTTAATTGGTGCTGAACAAGCTGAAAAAATGACCGATACTTACACGCTTTATCGGTCTCTGACTCACCGATTGAGCTTGCAGCAACAAGGCAGAGTCGTGCAAAAAGATACCTTGGTGGATAACCAAAACCTAGTGAGCCAGTATTGGGATAGCTTTGTTAATGATGGCAAAATCTAGGCGTTGTTTTTGTTTTAATTCGTTAGCTAAGCTTTACAAAAAGGTGTTCGTAAATTGATCAAAGTATCGCTATACTTAATTCATTGATGCCATTTTGAGCGAAAATTTTGTTTAATAGATAAACAGTGTAGCTCATTATTACAGGCTTATGATTGATAATTGATAGGAGGAAAAATGCCAAGCATTAATGGTGTGAGTAGTCCTGCGATGGATTATGCGAGCGAAGTCTACAGCGCTAACTTAGCCAAGACTGCCCAAGAGCAGCAAGGTCAGCAAAATCTTGAGCTATTGGCGGAAGCTGCAAAAAACGTGACGCCTGCGGCAAGCAGTGGATCACATACGACAACCGATAACCTAGGCCAGAATATCAACATTAACGTTTGACCTTATTGTTTAAGGTTGCAAAAAAAAACGAAAGCCCCGTCAGGTAAGCGGGGCTTTTTATTATGTAAATAGAACTGCAAGACGCTTAAATTCTACGTTCCGATAAAGTTTTGATCTTCTTCTGGTAGTGGTTGATTGTCGATAACCGCTTCAAAGGCTTTTAGACGCTTGTAGATAGAGAGTAGCTCTACAATAGTTGTCCAAGAGTTGACCAAGTATTGGAAGGAATTTTCTACTTGGTTGAACGCATTATTGATTTGTTGAAATATCCCAAAAGTGATGGCGCCAGCAACGATAGATGGACCGAGTGCTATTAATGGTACTAAAACACCTGCCTGAAGGTAACCGTAACGAACCACGTTAAAATATAAGTAGTTAAAGTAGAGAGTGAAGTAGTTTTTACGTACATAGCTAAACAGTTCTTTTAATGTCGCTGGCTCTGCTCTGTCTTCTCTATCTTCACCGTATACCAGTTCTTTTCGGTATGCCGCCTCAACTCGTTGATTTTTAAATTCCAAGCCAGGGAGCTTGATACCTGCTACCGCAAGAAGCACCGTCCCGATAATAGACCAAAATAATGCGGTAAAAACGAGTGCCTGTGGTACTTCACCGATAAAGGGAAGCTCTTTGACATAGGAAGAAAGTCCCCACAATACAGGTAAAAAAGCAAGCAAAGTCATAACTGAGCTTATTAAACGTACTCCAAGGCCTTCCATTATGCTGGCAAAGCGCATGGTGTCTTCTTGAATACGCTGTGATGCCCCTTCAATGTGCCTAACTTGTTGCCATTTCGAAGAGTAATATTCCGTCATAGAGGTTCTCCAGCGGAAGATATAATGGCTCACAAAGAAGTTTTTGAAAACTGCAAGGGTGATGCTGACGGCAGCAATCCCGGAGAAAGCATAAACTTGGGAGAAATATTCCTCCATAGTGATTGAGTTTGGCGTTGTTAAGGCCTTTTGAATTAGGTTATAAAAATCGCCATACCAACCATTCAGCATGACGCTAAGTTGTACGCTGAACCAAGTAGCAAAAATAATTAAGCCAGACCCCATCACTGACCATTTTGCCCATTTATGTCCACCGTAGACCATCCAGATCCCAATAAATAACCCATAACACACTGCTATGTATTGATAGAGCCATACGTTTAACGCTGTTTCTTGGGTGCTTTGAAAGGCGGCTTGGACGGCGGCATCAGCACCTTCGGCTAATGCTTCTGGAAAATGTACGCCGAATAAAGAGCCAAGGCTTAATACGCTGCCTAAATCTTGGAGTTCTAAATACCAGCCAATGACACATACAAGTGCCCAGATGACAAAACTGAGAAAAAAGAGCTTGGGTTTAGGAAAGAAAGATTGAAACACGTTGTTGTTTCTCTATGTTGGTTAATCGGTTTAGGTGAGTAAGCCATTGATATACGCAGGATTAGTTAATGGCGAATGATCGGAGCTTAAACCAGTGAGGTGATAATGACAATCAAATGCCGATACTGGAATCAGCAAAAAAGGCGATAATTCATTAATTAATTAATGAGTCATTTTAATTATAATAAGACACT
This sequence comes from Marinomonas sp. ATLA20, assembly GCF_057180105.1. Taxonomy (NCBI): domain Bacteria; kingdom Pseudomonadati; phylum Pseudomonadota; class Gammaproteobacteria; order Oceanospirillales; family Oceanospirillaceae; genus Marinomonas; species Marinomonas sp. ATLA20. The sequence continues at coordinate 185,504 of NZ_JBXUKU010000007.1, read as the reverse complement.
ATATTACAAGCTTAAGATAATAGGGAGGTTATATGACACAAGTTGAGGTGTATTTAGTCCGAGCCTTTTCTATTGCTGGAAAAGGTGGAAACTTAGCCGGCGTGGTTTTAAACGCGGATATGCTAACGGATTTGCAAAAGCAGTCTATTGCTAAGCAAGTCGGTGTGTCAGAAACCGCTTTTGTTGGCCAAAGCGATAAAGCTGATTTTCAGGTGTCTTTCTTTACTCCAACTGTAGAAGTCGATTTCTGCGGCCATGCGACTCTGAGTGTGTTTTGGTTGTTGCATCATTTACAGTGTATTTCGGCTGGTAGTTATAGGCAAGAAACGAAATCGGGTGTGTTAGCCGTCGACGTGGCATTAAACGGTGATGTCTTAATGAGTCAAAGTTTACCAACTTGGTTTGCCGAACATGGTGCTCAAGAGGTCGCACCTATGTTAGGTATTCAACCATTACTGATTACTCAAACAGGTTTGCCTATTCAAGCTATTTCTACTGGCTTGACTGATCTGATGGTTCCTGTTCCTTATGGCGTGCTGGATTGCCTTGAAATTGATAATGATGCGATAACGCATTTTTGTCAGCAGCATCAATATGTCGGATTTCACGTATTTGAAATGAACCCATCAGAAGCACTTTATACGGCAAGTTGTCGAAATTTTGCCCCTGCAGTGGGCATTCCTGAAGAATCGGCTACCGGCAGTTCGAGTGGCGCGCTTGTCTGTTATTTGCATCGTCATTTTGGTTATCAGCAGGCTATTTTTGAACAAGGACGGGCAATGGGAATGCCATCGCGACTAGTGACTCAATTAACAACAGAAAATGAGTTGATAACTCAGGTTCAAGTTGGAGGAGAAGGGGTGCTTGATAAAGTGTTTTCTATTAATTTTTGAGGCATAAAAAAATCGGACCTAAGTCCGATTTTTAAATATTTCATTTAGTACTGAATGACTTAAGCTGCTTTGTTGTTTGCCACTACTGTTGCGATGGCTTTATCAAGTCGAGAAAGTCCTTCGGCAATGTCTTGCTCTGGAATGATCAAAGACGGAGCTAAACGTAATACGTTTGGACCAGCGACTAGGGCAAATAAGCCTTCTTCTGCTGCGGCTTTAATAATCTCACCGGCTTTACCTGTCAGGCTATCCACCATTTCGGCACCGATTAGTAGTCCCATGCCACGAATGTCTTTAAAGACATGGTATTTTTCGTTAATGGCTTTTAGTCCTTCAACAAAAAGGTCATGACGCTTTTCAACACCGCCGAGTACTTCAGGGGTATCTATAATATCAATGACCGCTTCAGCGATGGCACAAGCCATTGGGTTGCCACCATAGGTGCTGCCATGAGTGCCAAAAGCTAAGCTTTTTGCTGCTTTTTCTGTGGCTAACATGGCGCCAACAGGGAAGCCGTTACCCAATGCTTTTGCGGTTGTTAACACATCTGGTTTTACGCCAAGTTGTTCGTAAGCGTATAGGGTGCCTGTACGGCCTACACCAGATTGGACTTCGTCATAAACCAGCAATGCATTGTATTGATCACACAATTCACGTACTTGCTTAGCAAATTCAACGTCAGCAGGGATGATTCCGCCTTCACCTTGAATTGGCTCCATAACAACGGCACAAGTTTTATCGCTAATAATCGCTTTAAGTTGCTCAATATCATTGTAGTCACAATGTTTGATACCACCTGGCGTCGGCTCAAAACCTTCTTTGTATTTTGCTTGTCCGCCTACAGAAACGGTAAACAAGGTACGACCATGGAAAGATTTATAAAAGGCGATAATTTCGTGCTTTTCTGGGCCAAAATTATCAAACGCGTAACGACGAGCGAGTTTAAAAGCCGCTTCGTTGGCTTCTGCGCCACTGTTTGCAAAGAAGACTCGGTCAGCAAAGGTTTTTTCAGTCAATTTTTTAGCCAATCGTAGCGCTGGTTCGTTAGTCATAACATTGGATAAATGCCAAAGTTGTCCAGCTTGCTCGCGCATAACATCGACTAGAGTCGGATGTGAATGACCCAATGCAGTAACGGCAATGCCGCCTGCAAAATCGATGTATTCTTTGCCTTCTTTGTCCCATATGCGAGAGCCTTCGCCACGCACTGGAATAATCGCAGAAGGTGCATAGTTAGGCGTCATTACTTCGTCAAAAGTTGCTCTCGTTACTTGTTGCGTCACTTTTCTATCCATCCTAAAAAAAGACCTCTTAAAAATAGGTGGCCGCAATGGCGGCCACCAGTTGGTTTATATCAGATTTCTCAACTCACGAATAGCGACAGTTACCATAGCAAGTGTTAATTCGCTTTCGGCTTTTATTTCACTAAAAGTCGCACGGTAATGCTTGATGCTGTCGTTATTTGATTCGCGCCAGTGACTCAAACGTTGTTCCAGTTTCTTGATGTCGACACTGGATTGAATGACTTCTTGGGTGAGGGTTCTTAAGCTATTATCCACTTCGTCGCCTAGACCCGCTTTTGCACGACGCTGCCACATATCGTCAGCGGATAGTTCACTGACTTTATGACGCAACCAATGCAACTCTAGATCCATTTCAAGGGCGAAATAGGTTTGAGCAACATCCAGTACTTCGGTATCGGTATTTGCCGCTACGCGAATAATGTCTAATCCGTAGAATAGGTAATGTAGAGACGATAGTCTTTCCGCTACCTCTGCAGGGATGTTTTGCTCAACCAGGTTGGCAGCAATATCGGCCAGATGCGCTTGACTGGACTCAGTCAAAATTGCCTGCATATTGGCTCTAATCACTTCGACACCTGGTTTATAAGTGTCCTTCAAGCGCTGAATAGACAAACTTTCGCGAGTGTTGCGCAATAGCCAAAGGGTTGCTCGCTCCAGAAGTCCTTGAATACGAATCAGCAAACTATTTAAAACCGTGTTAGAGACGGTAAAGTCTAGTTCGTTGATTGCATCCCAAAGTGCTGGAATACCAAAAATGTCTTCCGCTGCCATGTAAGCACGCACGACATTCAAAGAAGTCGCACCAGTTTCTTCTTGCATGTAAGTGCTGAACGTTGGCCCCATGCGGTTGCCTAGATTGTTTGTCACATGTCCTGCGATGATTTCTTGAATCAACGGATGTGACGCCATTTGGCCGCCGAAGTGCTTGGTTAGCTGGGTTGGGAAGTATTCATTGATTTGAGTGGTCAAATCGACGTCTTCGCCAATACCGTCTTCTACTAATTGCTCAGACAGTTTGATTTTTGAATAAGCTAGAAGGACAGAAATTTCTGGACGCGCTAAGCCTAAACCTTTGTTTAAGCGTTTTTTGATTTGTGTATCGCTTGGCAAGTACTCGATTTCACGATTCAAACGACCTTCACGGACAAGAGATTGAATCAAACGCCAATGATCTGTTAAACGTTCTGGTGCTTGTGCATTTGCCAAAGACAACACATGACTTTGGCCACGGTTGTGGCGTAAAACCAATTTACCCACTTCGTCGGTCATTTCTGCAAGTAAGCTATTACGTTGCTTCTCGGTCAGGTCACCGTTCTCGACCACGCGGTTAAGTAAGATCTTAATGTTTACTTCGTGATCGGAGCTGTCTACACCCGCAGAGTTATCTATCGCATCAGTGCTGATTAAACCGCCTTTTTGAGCGAATTCAATACGACCGAGCTGTGTTAAACCTAGGTTGCCTCCTTCACCAACGATTTTGCAACGTAGCTCTTTACCATTTACGCGTAATCCGTTGTTAGCGCTGTCGCCTGCATCGGCATGGGACTCGCCTTCGGATTTAACGTAGGTGCCGATACCGCCGTTCCAAAGTAGGTCTACTGGTGCTTTCAGAATGGCGTTGATCAAATCAGTTGGCGCCATGGATTTGATATTACCCTCGATGCCCAAGGCTTTGCGAATATCCGCATTGATCGGTATGGATTTCGCAGAGCGATTGAAAATGCCGCCGCCTTTAGAAATAAGCTCTTTGTTGTAATCTTCCCAGGAGGAGCGAGGCAGTTTGAACATACGCTCACGTTCGACAAAAGATGTTGCTGCATCTGGCGTTGGGTCGATAAAGATATGCATGTGGTTAAATGCCGCGATAAGGCACGTATGCTTCGATAACAGCATACCGTTACCAAAGACGTCACCTGCCATGTCACCGACGCCAACTGCGGTAAAGTCTGTGGTTTGGCAATCAATGCCGATTTCTTTAAATTGGCGTTTAACCGATTCCCAAGCGCCGCGAGCCGTGATGCCCATTTTCTTATGGTCGTAACCGTTAGACCCGCCAGAAGCAAAGGCATCGCCTAACCAGAAACCATATTTCGCAGAAATACTGTTTGCTAAGTCAGAGAAGGTGGCGGTTCCTTTATCGGCTGCGACGACTAAGTACGGGTCGTCTTCGTCGTAACGAAGTACGGATAGTGGAGGAACCACTTGGTTTTGCACTAGGTTGTCAGTAATGTCTAGCAAACCGCTAATGAAAGTGGTGTAGCAGTGGATAACTTCTGCTTGTACTTCTTCGCGAGAGGCGTTCTTTTTAAGCTGTTTGGCAACGAAACCACCTTTTGCACCAGATGGTACGATAACGGCGTTTTTCACCATTTGTGCTTTTACTAGGCCAAGTACTTCAGTACGGAAATCTTCCATTCGGTCAGACCAGCGCAAGCCACCACGAGCGACTTTACCGCCACGCATGTGAATACCTTCTACCCAAGGTGCATAAACGAATATTTCGAACTTCGGTCTTGGTAGTGGTACGGCTGGAATTTGAGAAGGGTCCAGTTTGAAAGAAACGTAGTCTTTTACTTCGCCTTCAGCCCCTGCTTGGTAGAAGTTTGTGCGCAGCATGGCTTGAATCACAGAAAGGTAGTGTTTCAGAATGCGGTCTTCATCCAAGTTGGCAACTTGGTCCAATTCTAGATCGATTTTCTCAAGTAGCTTTTGTACTTTTTCATCTCGTTTTGCTTCTTGGCTCGGGTCGAAGCGCTGTTCGAATAGTTGAACCAATAGGCGAGCGATGCCAGCATTTTTCTCTAAGGTTTGTTGCATGTATTGCAAAGAGAAAGGGATTTGTAGTTGCATCAAGTACTTGGTCAGCGCTCGTAACATGGTCACTTGACGCCATGTCAAGGAAGCGCTTAGCACCAAGGCGTTGAAACGGTCATTTTCAACGCGGCGGCTGAATACTTGGCTGAAGGCATCTTGAAAGGCTTCACGCTGAGAGTTTTTCTCAAGGTTGATATCCGCGTCTACACTGATGGCAAATTCAACCACCCAAGTGTTCGCCGTGCCATCACCATTTTGATCTAACTCGTATGGACGAGCCTCTAGTACACGTAGCCCCATGTATTCCAAAATTGGTAGTACGTCTGACAAAATTAGCGTTGTACCAGCGCCATATACTTTGAAGAAGTAATTGTTTTTGGTTTGTCCAACCTGGCGGTAGATGTGAGTTGAGATATCGCCTTCACCAGCCAGTTGATTTAAACGTTCAATGTCTAAAACGGCCGCATTAGGTGAGAAGTCCTCACGGTAAGCCGCTGGTAGATAAGGGACGTAATCATTGAACATTTGATTGCCACTTTCTTCGCCATGGCTCTTGTGAAGTGCACTTAAGAGTTTGTCTTCCCATGAGCTCATTGCATCCTGCATTTTGCGTTGGATGTCTTCTGCGTCGATAGTTGGGCTTTGTTTCGGGTCGGCAATTTGAATGGTGAAGTTAACACGAGCTAAAACAAGCTGTGAGAATTGCACATTAAATTCAGAGCTAGTGCCGTTACATGCGCTCATTAAGATGTCTTGCATCTTCATGCGCAATTCTGTGTTGTAGCGATCGCGAGGCACGTAAACTAAGGCGTTTAGGAATCGACCATAAATGTCTTTGCGTAGGAATACGCGCAACTGACGACGCTCTTGAATCGCTAGAATACTTTCGATGGTGCTAAAAAGTTCATCAACAGGCGCTTGTAACATCTCATCGCGTGGGTAGCTGTTTAAGATGTGCTTAAGGTTTTTGCCTTTATGGCTATTTGGGTCCACATTGGCTTTTTCTACAATGACATTCAATTTCTTGCGCAATAGTGGAATGTCTTGCAAGCGAGCAATATAAGCAGCTGAAGAGTACAGGCCAAAGAAACGCCATTCGCCAATCACATTGCCTTTTTTATCGAAACGTTTTACGCCAAGGTAGTCAAGGTGGACAGGGCGGTGAACGGTAGAAACCGCGGTTGATTTGGTCAACACAAGAATGTTGTTGCTATCAACGGCCAATTTGGCAAGGTTGTCTCGTAAAACAATGTCGCGTTTTACTTTCTTGTCGTTGATGTCTCGGAACGTACCCAGACCTGAGCCTTCAACCAATTTAAGGTGTGTTTCGTCTCCTTCCACTGAAAGATCGTAAGCGCGGAAACCGATAAAGGTGAAATGGTCATTGGCAACCCAGCGCAAGAAATCCAGAATTTCTTGATGTTCTTCGTTCTTTTTCAGGTGTGCAAGTTGTTCAGATTCACTAATAATATCGCTTAACTTAGCCTTCATTGTTGGCCAATCAGCGACGGTTTTCTTCACATCGACTAAGCTCTTAAGTAGCTCTTCTTTAATCTCATCAAGCAAGTTGATATCAGACAAACGGTCGATTTCAAAGCGCATCATGGCTTCGTGTGATGTTGAAGACGGGTTGATGCCTTGTAACTCGCCTTTTTTGTTACGGTCGACTGGAACCACAGGGTGCGCAGTCAAATGAATAGTGTGGCCAAGACGAACCAGAGCCATATTGAAAGATGAAACAAGGAAGGGCATGTCATCCGTTAGGATTTCGATAACGGTATGAGTCGATTGCCAGCTATGTTCTTCGTAGTTCGGATTGTAGACACGAACTTTAGGTTGGTTTACTGGGCGTTGTTGGATGAAATCCCATAGACAAAGAATGGTGCCATATAGGTTTTCGATAGATTCATTGGCCAAATCTTCCGTTAAAGAGTCCTGGAAGTAGAGGTGGGTAAGTTGAATCAAGTTGTTCGCTTCTGCTGTGCTAAAGTTTTCGTTTATTTCTACTTCAACACGTTCGATCAATTCATTTTTTTTGTAATCAGTCATTAGAACTCATCCCTCATGAGTGGTGTTCTTAATAAAACTAGTAGTTAATGCAATTTTGCGAAAGTATTCAGTTTGGACTCTGGATATGATTATTATGAAAATTTCACTCCTTTCATAGTTACTAACTTATCAAATTGCGACATATTGTTGCGATGTCTGGTTAATTGGACTAAAAAAGTCTTGCTCAATACGAAAAAAACCTTTGTTATCCATTTTAAACGAAATAAACTCCTTTTTTGCCTATAGTTCGCAGGATAATATTTTGTACAAGACCGAATTCGCATCAAGAGAAATCATGCAGGCAAGTAAAAAGCCACAAAAGTACGGCTTTTTACTCTTGCCTCATTATTCTATGCTGGGTTTTTCTTCCGCCATTGAAACATTGCATATGGCAAACTGGGTGGCGGGAAAAGAGCTTTATTCTTTTTGTACCATTAGCCATGAAGTAAGGGAGATCCCTTCAAGTACGGGGGTTGTAACTCTTTCAGACTACCTGACAAGTGACGCGCCAAACGATTTAGACGCGATTTTTGTTTGTGGTGCATCGCCAGTGATAAAAAACGAAAGTCAGACTTTAGAAAATTGGATAAAAAAACAAGCAAAAAAACAGGTTGGGCTTGGTGGTGTGTGTACAGGAAGCTATTTATTGGCAAAAGCTGGTCTGTTAGATGGTTATCGTGCAACGATCCATTGGCGCAGTTTGGCTAACTTGCGAGATGAATTTTTACAGACGATCGTTTCTAATCATCTTTTTGAAGTCGATCGAGACCGTTATACTTGTAGTGGTGGTACAGCCGCGATGGATATGATGCTTTTTCTAATAGGTAAGCAGCATGGTATGACGCTCGCTAGTAGTATTTCTGAGCAATTTGTATGTGAGAGAATTCGCACGCATGAAGATCCGCAAAGAATACCTCTTCAAGCTCGTATAGGCACAGGTCAGCCTAAGCTTGTTGAGGCTGTTCAGTTAATGGAAGCCAATATTCAAGAGCCCTTATCATCGGATGATATTGCTTATCATGTTGGCGTTTCTAGGCGACATCTAGAGCGTCTTTTTAAAAGTAATTTAGATATTGTGCCGTCGCGCTACTATCTTGAATTACGCCTACAGCATGCTAAGCAGCTGATCATCCAAACGGATAAAGCGATTACCGAGGTTGGTCTGGAGTGTGGATTTGGGTCTGCGCCCCATTTTAGTACAACCTACAAAGGTTTTTTTGGAATTACACCAAGAGAAGAACGTAATAAAATACACAATAAAAGCGCTGCCCCTGTCCAAATGGACAAGAAAAAGAGGCGACTTTGGAAAAAGTAACTTAAAATACGGGTTACATTGTTCTTGGCGTGATTCTTGTATTCTACTTGGTTGTGCAAGTTGATTGTTTATTAGCTAGTCGTCAATTAAGTGTTTCGTTGTTATTACGGCAAAAATAATAAGTTCATACAATAAAAGAAGGTATAAAACATGTCGAAAGTCCCGGCGTTAGAGCTCATTGATATCCATAAAACGTTTGGTGATATTGAGGTGTTGAAGGGGATTTCCCTAAAAGCTTACGATGGTGACGTCATTTCTATTCTTGGTTCTAGTGGCTCAGGTAAAAGTACTTTTTTACGCTGTGTTAACTTGCTTGAGAATCCCACCCGAGGCGATATCCTTTTTAATGGCAATAAGCTTGATTTGATTCAAGGTGAGTCTGACTTAGTCGCCAACAATATGAAGCAACTTACGCAAATGCGTCAGCAGATTGGTTTTGTTTTTCAAAGCTTTAATTTATGGCCGCATATGACCATTTTACAGAATGTGATGGAAGGGCCTCTTCACGTTCTAAAACGTCCTAAGCATGAAGTCGCAGAATACGCTGAGCATTTATTGCGTAAAGTCGGTATCGCAGAAAAAAAGGACATGTACCCTAATCAATTGTCTGGTGGTCAACAGCAACGTGTTGCTATTGCTAGGACATTGGCAATGGATCCTCAGGTAATATTGTTTGATGAACCGACATCAGCGTTGGATCCTGAACTTGTGGGCGAAGTGCTTAGCGTTATGCGCAATTTAGCGGAAGAAGGGCGTACTATGCTTATAGTGACCCATGAAATGAATTTTGCTCGTGAAGTGTCTAGTGAAGTTGTATTTTTACATCAGGGTGTGGTTGAAGAAAAAGGTACGCCAGATCAAGTGTTTGGCGCACCAAAATCAGAGCGCTGTAAAGCGTTTATATCCAGTGTGTTTTAGTTGATTGCTGTATAAAGCAACGACAAGATCAAAGTAAAATGACTAAATAAATAAACAAATATACTAAGGGGATTACAATGAAATTGAAAAAAATGGTTTTGGGGTCAGCGCTATTGCTAACAGCTGCATTTTCCGCTGTTTCTGTACAGGCTGCCGATAAAGTACGTTTTGTCACAGAAGGTGCTTGGGCACCATTTAACTTTATTGACTCAAATGGTAAGCCACAAGGTTTTGATGTGGATATCGCTCGTGCTTTGTGTGCAAAAATGGAAGCAGATTGCGAGATCTTGACTCAGGATTGGGATGGTTTGATCCCTGGACTTAAAGTGCGCAAATTTGATGCGATTATTGCGTCTATGTCTATTACAGAAGACCGCTTGAAAGTAGTTGATTTCACCAATAAATATTATTCAGGCGGCTTGCGTTTCATGGGGCGCGTTGGTGAGACATTTGATCTTTCAAATCTTGATGGAAAAACCATTGGTGCACAGCGTGCGACTCTTGGTGCGCAATATCTTGAAGATAATTTTTCAGGTAAAGCCAACTTAAAATTCTACGACAACCAAGATAATGTGTATCTAGACCTTGTTTCTGGTCGTTTGGACATTGTTCTATCTGATGAGTTGCCAACGTATAACTGGTTGAAAACATCAGAAAGTGGTTCTAAATTTGAGTTTAAAGGCGATGCTTTCATGAAAACAGACAACATTGCTATTGCTATTCGTAAGGGTGATGACAAGTTGAAAGCGAAATTGAATAAAGCACTTGATGCTATTTTAGCGGATGGTACTTATCAGAAAATTAATGCTCGTTACTTCCCGTTCTCTATCTACTAAGCGTAGATATTTCTTAGAGTTTCTCGGCACAATAGTGCCGAGAAACCTACTTTAAGCTTACTCTGAGAAAAAACTATGATTGATCTTCATGGATTCGGTGATCAGCTGCTGCAAGGTGCTGTTGTTACCTTAGAGCTAGCGCTGGCTTCGCTGTTTGTTGGTTTGATTTTAGGACTATTAGGCGCCTCTGCTAAATTGTCCTCTATCGCAGTTATTCGATGGATCGCTAACGGTTACACCACAATTATTCGTGGTATTCCTGAGCTGCTAACCGTACTTATTATTTATTTTGGTGCAACCAGTGTTTTGATGGCGATAGCCGGTTTGTTTGGTTACGACGAATATATTGAAGTTGGCGCTTTTGCAGCAGGTGTTACTGCACTTGGTTTGACGTTTGGCGCGTATGCAACAGAAGTATTCCGTGGTGCTCTACAATCTATTCCGAAAGGGCAGCATGAAGCAGCAACCGCTTTAGGAATGGGGCCCATTCGAAAGTTTTACCGTATTATTTTGCCGCAGGTATGGCGAATTGCATTGCCTGGGCTAGGGAATTTATTTCTGGTTTTGCTAAAAGATACTGCTTTGGTATCTGTTGTTGGGTTAGACGATATTATGCGTAAGGCAAATATTGCTGTAAGTAGTACCAAGCAAGCGTTCCTGTTTTATTTGGTCGCAGCATTTATGTATTTGGCTTTAACCATTATCTCTATGGTGTTCGTTTCCTATATGGAAAAACGAGCGAGCCGTGGTTTGAATAGGGGATAATGTATGGATTTTTCGGTTGTTGTTGAATATTTTCCCCGTTTGCTCGAAGGGGCTTGGGTTAGTCTTCAGTTAGTGATTGTCTCTATTGTATTGGGTGGTGTTTTTGCTTTGCCGATTGCTTTAGCAAGGATTTCACCTATTGCATGGATCCGAGCAGTGCCTTTTGCTTATATCTTTTTCTTCCGTGGAACGCCGCTGTTAGTACAGATCTTTTTGGTATATTACGGCGCATCGCAATTTGATGTCGTGAGAGAAGGTTTCTTGTGGCCAATACTGAGAGAGCCATTTTGGTGTGCCATTATTGCCTTTACGCTAAATACCTCTGCTTATACCGCTGAGATTTTCCGCGGCGCGATTCAAGCAATTCCTGAAGGCGAAGTTGAAGCATGTAAAGTCATTGGTATGACGAAGTTTCAGATGTACCGACGTGTCTTATTACCTCGTGCTTTTGGTATTGTTCTACCCGCTTATGGCAATGAGATTATCTTGATGCTAAAAGGCAGTGCTTTGGCGAGTACGATTACGATTCTGGATTTAACAGGAATGGCGCGAACTATCATCGCAAGAACCTATACGCCGATGGAAATTTTCTTGGCGGCAGGTGCTATTTACTTGGTAATTAGCATTGTGATCATTGCAATTTTTCGTCAGATTGAGTTACGCCAAAATCGTTATTTGGGCACATTATCCATCAAGGTTCCTGATAAAGGTTGATCTGATAAACGTCACTAAAACAAAAAAGAGGTCTCGGCCTCTTTTTTGTTTTATAGCAACTAAATGCCTAAAATGGGCGGTAATAACTTAGATTGCTTCCGCGCCCGTTTCACCTGTACGAATGCGGATGATTTGCTCTAGAGCCGTAACGAATATTTTTCCGTCGCCAATTTTGCCAGTGTTTGCGCTTTGTTGGATTGCTTCAATAGCGCGTTCAACTTGGTCTGTTTCTACTGCAAGCTCTAATTTTACTTTTGGCAGGAAGTCGACAACGTATTCTGCTCCACGGTAAAGTTCTGTATGGCCTCGTTGGCGCCCAAAACCCTTCACTTCAGTGACGGTAATGCCGTTAATACCAATTTCAGAAAGCGCTTCACGCACTTCATCAAGTTTAAAAGGCTTAACAATGGCCGTAATTAGTTTCATTTTTTTTCTCCATACGAATAAAGCATTAATTAGTCTAAAAATACCACTCTATTAAAAAAGTCGCTACAGGCTTGATGATTATGATCTACATTTAGTAAACATATCTTCATTGTAATGGAGTGCTTAAAATGAAAAAAATAACACCAAGTGAGCATTTTGTATCAGGTTCAGAGACTTTTTTTGCTGACGTTGCTGCTTTATTGTCTGACCGCGATGGCGTGCAATTGTCCAGTGTCTCTTCGCCTCAAAGCCTTGCTTGTTATCGCACTCAAGGCACGGTTAATAATTTGCAGTTAAGGCTGGTGTTGATTCCGCTTGCTAATGATTTTTTACTTGGGCGCTTGTCTTGGTTGGACTGGCGTGGAGTCGATCACGTCTGTTGCTATGTGAACCAGACTTTCGATTGCTTGGTTATGACGTCAGATGGCATTTGGAAAAAACAGAATAAGAGTGCCGAAGCATTGTGTTTACAGGGGTTTGAAACGTTAGTCGCGTAAAATCATAAAGACCTTCGCTTAGTACCTGGGCGAAGGTCTTTATGATAAAGCTCTACCTTTTTGTTTATACGGCCTTAAAGGCCATTCAACTCATCTAGGTCATCATATTTAGGTTCGTGATATTTTCTTCCTAGTTCATGAACGGCATCGATCAAGTATTTTGGATGATCTGGATTTACAAATTGGTGAATGCCATGGCCTAAGTTAAATACATGGCCGCTTCCTGTACCGAAGCCAGACAATACGTTCTCTACTTCGCGTTCAATGACATCTTTATCAGCATAAAGAACGCAAGGATCAATATTGCCTTGCAGTGCCACTTTATCTCCGACACGAGCACGAGCTTCTGCAATGTCTGTGGTCCAATCCAAGCCTAGAGCATCGGCACCAGTTGCAGCTATGTTTTCTAGCCATTGACCGCCATTTTTAGTGAATAGAATGACAGGGATTTTTCTACCTTCATGCTCACGAATTAAGCCATCTAGAATCTCTTTCATGTATAGCAATGAGAACTGCTGATACATTGGTCCGCTTAACACGCCACCCCACGTGTCGAAAATCTGTAAGGCTTGAGCACCTGCTAAAATTTGACCGTTAAGGTAGGCGATAACAGATTTCGCGATTTTGCTGAGTAGGGCGTGTAGGGTTTCAGGTGAACGGTACATCATGGCTTTTATGTGACGGAAATCTTTGCTTGAGCCGCCTTCTACCATGTAGGTTGCCAGTGTCCATGGGCTGCCAGAGAAACCAATTAGTGGCACGTCACCATTCAAAGCGTGGCGGATCGTGGTGACTGCTTTCATTACGTAGTCTAAGTCGTTCGCTGTTGTAACAGGAATAGCATCCACATCGGCTTTGCTACGAATAGTGTGTCTGAATTTAGGACCTTCGCCCGTTTCAAAATACAAGCCTAGACCCATAGCATCTGGAATAGTGAGTATGTCAGAGAACAAAATGGCCGCGTCTAGGTCGTAACGCTTAAGTGGTTGAAGGGTTACTTCGCAAGCAAACGCATCGTTTTTGCAAAGGCTCAAAAAGTCTCCGGCTGTTGCGCGGCTGGCACGGTACTCTGGTAAGTAGCGTCCTGCTTGTCTCATCATCCATACAGGTGTTGTATCGACAGGTTGTTTGAGTAATGCGCGCAAAAAGCGGTCATTTTTGAGCTCTGGAAACATTAGGACTCTCCGATATAAATTTTCAGTTGGCGCATTTTACCTAAGTTGGACAGGAAAAGCAGAGTGAATAAGCACAATTTATGGCTTGGTTATTGAAAAGGCTAATATTATTGATCTATGGCAGGGTTTGTCTGTGCCTATTTAAGACTTCTTTCGCCTATTAGGATCGTGCCTTTTTTCGTGAAAGGCCTTTAAATGATTGGCTGCGTATATAAAAATCAGTCGCCAAGATAGGTTTTAAGACTGTATTTTTGTACTCGTTGGGCGGCCTTTTCTATGTCTTGATTGGCATGTAGTTCAGCTAAAACTTTAGGAAAGGCGGCTTTTGTTTGTGCGACATTCATTCCTGGCTTGAGATGAGTAGAGTAAAGGGATTTAAGCAGTAAATAATCCAGAGGACTTAGGTAAGTATCTACACTAACGTCGTTAAACACAGAGGGAAAAACATCATTAGAGTCATTGGGAAGTCCGAGTAATTGCGTGATCTCTTCTACAATACAATCCAAAAAGCGCGCCTTTCTGCGTGCATAATCGACAGGAATAATGATGCTACCTTTGGTGATTTCGTATTTTCCATTACGGCTAAAGTTACCTAGGCAAATGGCTTCATTTAGCGCTGCACGAATTTTTTCTGGGTCACCTATGTATTGTCTGACTTTGTTTTCGATATTGTCATAGGTGGTGAAAATAATAAAAATATTGGCTTGTTTAGGGTCGTTGGTAAAGTCGATTGGCAGCCCTGTAATGTAGGCAAGGTGCTGTGCGTGGACGCTGAGTAATTCTTTTTGTAGGCTGGCGTCACCACTGTCGCTTTCAAAAAACAGCTTAATAGGTTTATTCCAGCGGATTAATTTAGGGTATTTGGTTTCTTTGTACTCACGCTCTAAAGCAATTTTAATAAAGCTGTCTTGTATGTAAGCATCGTTTTGCCAGCGTTCCTCACCTAAAGCGAATGAGGAGAGGAAAAAAACTATGAGCCAAAAAGGACTATAGCGGATCATCAGGCTGAGGCTGAGTAAGTTTGTTAGCATAATGTTGTAACGCACTTAACGAATCTGGCGTGAATGGTAAATTGTCAGTATTGTTTAGTACGTCATCGATACTCATTTCATGAACAGAAGCGACTTCTTTAGGTTGTAAGGTTAGTTCGCCATGTACCGTTTCATCGTAGTGACAAGTGAAAATCTTCCCCCATATTTTAAAGCCTTCCCCTTCGGTAAAAAACACACCTTGGCTTTCGAGCGGGGCATCAAATCCTAGTTCTTCTTGCAATTCTCTATGGGCAGAATCAATGTAGGATTCGCCCTTTTCAACCACGCCACCAGTCGTCACTCCGTAAAAACTTGGACAAAAAGCCTTGTCGTCGGTTCTTTTTTGAATGAGTAAATTTCCTGCCGTGTTAAAAACCAAAATATAAGTGACACGATGAAAGTCTCTGCCAAAGTTCATTAAGCGTCGTGGCACATCGCCAATTATCCTGTTATTTTTATCGACTAAGATAATGACTTCGTCATTTTCGGGCATAAAATACTCAATTAGAAAGTGAATCTGGTAGAAAGCAAAAGGGTATCGGCATTTGTCTTGAAAGAAAAGCCTTCTTACTCATTAAAGAGTGCAGAGTGACTCAAGATAATAAGCCTACTAGAGCGTGTAGGGTGTCGAGAAAGCGACCTGTTTTTGCGTAATAGCTACGTCTTGGCATTATTTACCTTATTATTTAGCCTAAAGCGGTATCATAATCTGTTGCTTCTAAGCTGTATTTTGTAATCAAATTAATAGGGAAGGTTAGTGGAAAACATGTCCATTTTGAACAATGATTTTTTAGCGTTAACACTTGCTAACCAAGATGGCATTACGCCTTTTCAGTTTTCTTTTCCAGGTGGTATAGGCTTTGTTGAGGATACGGGAGTTTTACGTCTTGAGCCTACACAGTCGAGTGCGACTAGCCTTGTTTTGTCCGTTGGCGTCCACGGTAATGAAACCGGTCCGATCGAGTTAGTAAATCAATTGGTTACCAATATATTAGAAGGCGCCGTTACATTGAGTGTTCGGTTATTAGTGCTAATAGGTAACCCGGTAGCGGCTAATTCGGCAAAACGTTTTTGTGATGTGAATCTGAATCGATTGTTCAGTGGCGCGTGGCAAAAGTTTGAGGGTTTTGAAGCAAAGAGAGCGCAACGTCTAGAGCAAGCTGTTAGTGATTTTTACTCAAACGTTGAGAATAAAGCGGATCAAGTAAAGCTACATTACGATCTGCACACGGCCATTCGAGGCTCTGTGTATGAAAAATTTGCCGTTTATCCTTATGTTGAAAATGGTGTTTATAACCAAGAGCAATTGGCGTTCTTAGCAGCCAGTGGAATCGACGCGGTTTTATTGTCGCACCAGCCAACAACGACTTTTTCTTATTATAGTTTTGCCGTGCATGATGCTCATGCTTTTACGGTTGAATTGGGGAAAGTGTATCCGTTTGGTGAAAATGATTTGTCGCGCTTTGCTGATCTTAAAGACAGTTTGACTTTGTTATTGGAAAAGGGCGTTCTAGCACAATCTTCCTTGTCTAGTTTGTGTGCATTTAGCGTGTTAGATAGCTTGGTGAAAGACGATGACAGTTATGAGTTAAGTATTGCTGCTGATGTGAAAAACTTTACTTCATTTGAAGCTGGCTATCGAATAGCGCTCTCTAACAAAAGCGATTATTACATTAAGCAAACGGGTGATGCGATTGTGTTTCCAAATACCAATCTCCCTGTTGGTCAGCGTGCTGGCTTGATAGTGCGTTGCGCCTTAATGGCTGATTTAACGTTAAATTAAGCGGGGTAATTTTTGCCTTATGAAAAAAGAGATTTAAGCTAACCCCTTGAATCTCTTTTTTTAATATCGTACTGTTACGTTATAACATTAATTTGACGGTATTGAATAATGAATAAACTTCTTTTGGCCTTAGGTGTGTCAGCCTTATCTCCTTTAGCATTCGCTAAACCCGTAATTGTTACCAGTATTAAGCCTGTTTCTATGGTCGTTGCCGCGATTGCTGGCGATAAAGCGGAGATTCAGCAAATTGTATCCAGTACGGCATCGCCGCATGATTTTGCTTTGCGCCCCTCGGATCTGCGGAAAATTGTCAATGCTGATACAGTCGTCTGGGTAGGCGAGTCTTTAGAACGATTTTTAGAAAAACCACTTGAGAATGCCGGTAAAGAAGACTCGTCAATCGAGTGGTTAGCATTAGATGGTATGGCATTGCATAACTTTGCTAAAGAGCATCACCATGATGAAGACGAAGCGCATGATGATCATGAACACGAAGGGCATGGAGATCATGATGAGCACGAAGAACATGATGAGCACGAAGAACATGATGAGCACGAAGGACACGAAGGACACGAAGGACACGAAGGACACGAAGGACACGAAGGACATCATCATGATGGTGTAGATCCACATGTTTGGCTATCACCTGATAACGCTCGAGTATTGGCAAAAGCAGTTACAGCTCGTTTGGTGTCATTAGATTCGGCGAATGCTGAGTATTACAAAGGGAACTTGGCGTCCTTTGAAAAAGGTTTGAGTGCGAAAGACGCAGAAATTCGCAAAGCACTCAACAAGGTCAATAAAGTTCCTTATATTGTATTCCATGATGGCTATAGTTACTTTGAGCAGCATTACGGACTAAATCACGCTGGCGAAATTACCGTCAGCCCAGAGCGTAAACCGGGTGCGAAAAAAGTCGCTGAGATCCGTCGCGAGATTGAAGAGCATAACGTGCAGTGTGTCTTCAGTGAACCACAATTTAGCCCTGCGATAGTGAAAACGCTATTGGAAGGTTCTGATGTTAAAACTGCACCTTTAGACCCATTGGGTGGCAAGGTGAAAATGGGAAGCAATGCTTACTTCTCATTTTTAGACAGTTTGAGTGGTCAATTTCTTAGCTGTTTAGGATAATACCTCTGTGTTTATCAAAGAGTAGGCAAGGAATGCTTGCTCTTTGATAGTCCTCCCGCTTTCTCCTCTGTATAATGGTCTTACTTTACGATTATTACATTGGGCAGCGAGGCTTTATGAGCGATATATTTAATTTGAGTGCCGATTCGAGTTCCCACTCCGATATCCTTATTGAAAGTGCTCGACGTACTTTATCTACACAAGCTCAATCTTTAGCTAATTTAGCCAACCAAGTAACCGAAGAATTTCCCAAAGCCGTTCGACTGATTCTTGCTAGCAAGGGTCGTACTATTATTTGTGGCATGGGTAAGTCTGGTTTGATTGGTAAAAAAATTGCTGCCACATTAGCTTCAACTGGCACGCCGAGCTTCTTTCTCCACCCAGGAGAGGCTTTTCATGGCGATTTAGGCATGATCCAGCCGGAAGATGTTTTGGTATTGATCAGCTTTTCTGGTGAAACTGAAGAGTTGATGCGCTTACTTCCTTCGCTGAAAAGTTTCGGAAATCCAAGTATTGCCATGGTGGGAAACACAGATTCTACTTTGGCGAAACATTGCGATTGCGTACTGGACCTTTCTATTGATAAAGAAACCTGCCCAAATAATTTAGCGCCAACTACATCGACAACAATGACAACCGCTATGGGTGATGCTTTGGCCGTGGCTTTGATGGAGTGTCGTAACTTCCAGCCACAAGACTTTGCCCGTTTTCATCCTGGTGGCAGCTTAGGTCGTAAACTGTTAACTCGTGTTAAAGATCTAATGCATAAGGATAGTCTGCCTGTTTGTGCACCAGAAACTACCTTGAAAGACGCCATTTCTGTTATGACACGTGGCAGAATGGGCGTGGTATTGATTCAAGAAGCAGGGAGGTTACTGGGGATCTTTACCGATGGTGACTTACGTCGAGCTATGCTTAAAGAAAGTGAAGGCATGATACATAAAACCATGGCTAACTTGATGACTCCTAACCCCAAAACCATCAATGAAAATGTGATGATAGTGCAAGCAGAAGAACAAATGCTGCGTGATAAAATTACCTTGTTGGTTGTGGTGGACGATGCGAACAATTTATCCGGTATTTTAGAAATTTACGATCGATAAAAAACGGCCCAACAAATTTTACGCCGCTTTAGATTTGTTTAAAGTGAGCAAACCTAGATTAAAATGGAGTTCTCATGACGCAGTTAGCTCAAGAATCAAAGATTATTAAAATTGGTAGCAAGATTGAAGTGGCTAACCACCTTCCTTTTGTGTTGTTCAGTGGTGTGAATGTATTAGAGTCTCGCGACTTGGCAATGCGTGTAGCAGAAGAACATGTAAAAGTGACGGAAGCGCTGGGCATTCCTTATGTCTTTAAAGGCTCTTTTGATAAAGCGAACCGTTCGTCTATCAATTCTTTCCGTGGCCCTGGTATGGAAGAAGGGTTGAAAATTCTACAAGAGATCAAAGACACCTTTGGTGTGCCTGTGATTACCGATGTGCACGAAGAGTATCAGTGTGCGCCAGTTGCTGAAGTGGCAGATGTGATTCAGTTGCCTGCTTTCTTGTCTCGCCAAACGGACTTAGTTGTGGCGATGGCGAAAACCGGTGCTGTGATTAATATCAAAAAAGCACAATTCCTAGCGCCACATGAAATGAAACATATCCTGACAAAATGCCAAGAAGCCGGAAACGATCAACTTATGCTTTGTGAGCGTGGCACCATGATGGGCTACAACAACTTGGTTGTTGATATGCTTGGCTTCGGAGAAATGAAAAAGTTTGGTTTCCCTGTCATGTTTGACGTAACCCATTCTTTGCAGCGTCCAGGTGGACGTGAAGATTCTGCTGATGGCCGTCGTGCGCAAGTCACTGAATTGGCTCGTGCAGGTATGTCACTTGGCTTGTCTAGTTTGTTCTTAGAAACTCACCCAGATCCAGATAATGCTAAATGCGATGGTCCATGTGCTTTGCCTTTGGGTAAATTAGCGCCATTCCTAAAGCAGATGAAGCAGCTTGATGAATTGGTAAAAACCTTCGAAACATTGGATACGAGCGTTTAAGAAATGGATGCGGCTTTTCTTTCTTTTTATCCTGCGCTCGAAACTAATAAGGGGTTGTTAGCTAAGCTGCAAGCTTTGAAACTGGTGGTGTTTGACGTTGATGGCGTACTAACTGACGGACGTCTGCTTTACACTGAGCAAGGCGAAACCATAAAGCGCTTCAACGTAAAAGATGGTGTGGCAATGAAGCTGTTGCCAAAGTGGGGTATTCAGGTTGCGGTTATCACCGCGAAAGATTCTGCACCATTAAGGCAACGAATGAAGGAATTAAAAGTAGAACATTTTTATCCTGGTTGCCATAACAAAGCTGAAGCCTTTGATGAGTTGGTAGAGCGTTTGGGGATTAAACCAGAAGAAGCCGCTTATGTTGGCGATGACGTGATTGACCTTCAAGTCATGCCTAAAGTTGGTGTTGCCCTATGCCCAGCAGACGCACATATTTTATTGCAACGTCATTGTCCTATTATACTTAGTAAAGCCGCTGGTGAAGGCGTCGCAAGGGAAGTTGCTGACATGGTGTTAGCGTCTAGAATGTCTTTGGAATACGCCTATGAATTGGCTCAAAAGCCGGAGTTTGAAAAATAATGACGATTCAATCTTTACCTGATTTTCACATCGTAATTCCTGCTCGCTACGCTTCTCAGCGTTTTCCACAGAAGTTGATGGCCGATTTAGGTGGCAAGCCAGTATTGCAGTGGGTTTACGAGTTAGCCTTAAAAGCGGGTGCGCAATCAGTAACGATTGCCACAGATCATCAGCTTATAGAGAAAGCCGCGCTTGGTTTTGGGGCATCAGTTGTGATGACTCGCGATGATCATGAAAACGGCACAGAGCGTCTTGCTGAAGTGGCGGCCAAAATGGGTTGGCTGGGCGATGAGATTGTCGTTAACGTGCAAGGTGACGAACCTTTTTTACCGGTTAACTTGATTCATTCAAGTGTAATCGCGTTAAACCAAGATAAAGAAGCTGAGATGGCAACGGTTGCCTGCGCGATTGATCAGGCCGAAGACTTCTTTAATCCCAATGTAGTGAAAGTGGTGTGTGATGAAAAGCAGCGTGCGCTGTATTTTAGTCGCTCTCCTATGCCTTGGGATAGAGATGGCTTTGCTAGTAACCTTGATAGAACAGGTTTATTGCCAGTTGGTTTTCCTGCCCTTCGTCATATTGGCTTGTACGTATATCGGGCTAGCTTATTAGCGCGATACGCCGATTTGCCAATGTCACCACTTGAGCGTTGGGAAAAACTTGAGCAGTTACGCTTCTTGCATCAAGGCATCAAGGTTCAAGTAGCTTTGGCGGATGGTCTGCCTACTCATGGTGTGGATACCCCAGAAGATTTGGAGAAGCTTAGGTATCAGCTTTCTTTAGATAGCATTTAGTCTATTTATTAAAAACAATTAGAGCGGTAAATCTTATTAAGGTTTGCCGTTTTTTTATGCTTTATGTATTTTTCCGGTATATTTTTCCCTTATTTAGGGTAGGAGAAATGTAAGTAATGCGTATACAATTAGTTCAAAGGTGGTTATTTTTTGCTAATTACTTACGTTTTTGTTTTGCGAAGGGCTATATCATGAAAAAACTCATACTCGTTTCAAGCAGTTTGCTAAGTACTGCAGTCTTGGCAGCAATGCCAGTCAATCAGCCTGTAGGCTCAAGTTTTACATTGAGTAATGCGCCTAACCAACGCGCATTGGCTACCGCTCTTGCTAACCCAGCCGCACCCTTTTTAATGGTTAACCAAGAAGATGAAGATAACTTCCGTTTTGGTATTTTAGGGCCTGTAAGTATTGGCATTGAAATGGGCGATGTGAGTGATTTATCGGATCGCGCTGAAAAAATTGAAGATATTATTGACAATACGACGGATGGAAATGAGGCTACAAGTGCTACTCAAATTCAAAATATTTTGTCTGATATTGGTGACTCGGCTTATGTGAAGACATCCGCATCTCTGCAAGTGCCTCTCATGCCTGTTATTTACAAAACGGACAATAAGGGGGCTTTTACCCTTGATGCTAGTATTTCAGCAATAGCAAAAGCTAATGTGGTATCAAGTCAAGTTGTTGCCGATACCGCTAATGATACTGTTGATACGGATGCTTCTTTTAATGCCAAAACAGCTGTAGATCTTGCTATTGGTTTGGGTTATAGCCAGTCCATGTGGCAAAACTCTCATGGTATGTTGGTCGGTGGTATCAAGGCGACTATGCATAATATTTCAATGGGTCATGCTTTGGTGGCATTGGAAGATGATTCGGTTGAAGTGGATGATGCTATTTCTGATGCAATAGATGATGACGCGGTAGAGTCTACAGGTGTTGGTGTTGATTTGGGAGCCGTTTGGGTGTCGAATTATTACCAAGTCGGTGTGACTTTTGCGAACGTGAATGAGCCGGAGTTTGATGGAGTTGCATTAGATACTACCTGTGGTACCGATAGCTGTGGTGCCGCATCTTCTCTGATTACAGCAGGGAAAGTGGCCTCAGGCGGTAAGTATGTTATGGAAATGCAAACTACAATCGATGCGGCGGTTTCTACGTCTGGTAAACAAGTCACTTTGGGTATGTCTTATGACACTAATGCCGTAAAAGATGCTGTAGGTGATGAATATCAATGGGCTTCCGCTTCTTTGTCTTACTACGGTGATTCGCATTTCTTACCTGGTATTCGTATCGGTTATCGTCAAAATATGGCTGGTACTGAGCTAAGTTACGCGTCACTTGGTTTGACTTTCTTGAAGCGTTTGAATCTAGATCTTGCTGTAGCGCTGGATACTGTTGAAGATGAAGACGGTGATGAAATGCCACGCGGTGGATTCTTATCACTTAGTTACGATACTGCCTTCTAAAAAATGTAAAGATATGACAAAAAAAGCCGATAACATGAATTTTATCGGCTTTTTTATTTTACGGGCTATTTTCGAGCAGTAAGTTTTGGTTAATAGAGGTGCTTCTTTATCATGATCAAGTATTGTTTCTTCGTTTGCTTATCACTGCTTAGTTCTTCAGTGATGGCGGCGATGTATACTTATCAACCTATGGGATCCAGTACTGTATTGGGCAGTTACGCTAACCGCCATGCCTTATCTACGGCTATGGGAAATCCCGCTGCTTCTTATCTTATGGCCAATTTACAAGGCTTTCGGGTTGGCTTTCTTGGGCCAATCGGAATCGGAGTGGAAGGTGGCGGTGTAGGGACTATCAATGACAAGGTGGATGACCTAGAAAGTAGTATTGATACCGACTTTTTATCATCTCTTGATTTAAGTGCGATTGAAGCCGGGGCAACCAATGTCTATAACAACACGGCTGGCAGCGATGCTGACAAAGAGGCTGCTGCGAATGCCTATATTGTTCAGGAAGTAAATGCAGCTCTCGATACAATTGACAGTAGCTTGGCAAATGTGAGCAATGATATTACCGAGATTGCAGATACAACTTATGTTAAATTTGCGACTACGGTGCAAGGACCTTTTATGCCCATCATTTACAAAACTCGTAGAAGAGGGGTTTTTATGGTGGATGCCAGTGCGTCTTTAGTGGGAAGCGCGCAAATTCTATCGGATGATTTATCTTTGCCTGGTTTGAGTGCGCTACGAGATATTAGTGATGCTAATGAGTTACAAAATGCCGACTTGGATGGGATTGAATTAGAAACAGACACGTCTTTGTATTTAAAACGCGTTTCCAATTACAAATTTAGTATTGGATATAGTGAAATGTACTCACGTACTGAGGGAAGTGCTTTGATTCTAGGTGGTCGAGTAAACCTTCATAAGCTCGCAATGGATCAGAAGCTGGAAGTGTTAAATGACGATGGTGAGTCTAGTGTGTCTTACGGTGATTTCTTTTTAAGTCGAGAGTCTGTGTCTGATGGTATTTCTTTGGACTTGGGGGCAATTATTGCTGCTCGATATTTGCAGCTGGGTGCAACATTATCTAATGTGAATGAGCCTGAGTTTGATTATAAAGTAATAAGTAGTTGCGTCGGGCTAACGGGTGCAGACTTTTCTGCGTGTAATGCGGCTCATGATTTCGCGGCTGATGGAAAGCTATCATTGAATGAAACCTACAAAATGAAGGCTCAGCTAAATTTGAGCGCTGCCTTGAAGAGTAAGGATCAAAATTTTTCTATTGCAGGTTCATTTGATGCTAACTCAATCAAAGACCCTTTAGGAGATAAATATCAATGGGGTGCAGTATCCGTTTCTTATTTCAGTGATAATTTTTTCTCAATGGGATTACGAGCAGGAGTTCGCAAAAACATGGTTGAGGATGGAATGACGTATTACACAGCAGGTGTTACTTTATCTCGACGTTTGGATATCGATGTTGCCTACGCACCAGAAAATGAAAAGGGAGATTCTGGTGCGTTTTTCTCGATAGGCTATAGTTTTGTTTATTAATCCTGCTTTGGTTAAACAATGATGATTTGTGTAGGGCTTATAATGCCTTGCAATGGCACATCCCAACCTTCAATAGGTAGGCTTTTTACTTCTTGGCAGTCATGCGCTAAACCTATTAATAATGGTTTTTCATCGGCTCTTTTGTTGGCAAAGGTTCTGTCGTAAAAGCCGCCCCCCATTCCAAGCCGTCCGCCTTTTGAATCGAATCCAACTAAAGGTAATAAGACGATATCCAGCTCATTACCAGATAGGTACTCTTTAGTCATAGGTTCTTTGATACCAAAAACGTTTTCTTGCCAGACCGTTTCTTCGCTATAGCGTGCAAATGTTAGTTGTTTGCCTTGTACGACAGGAAGATAAGTTTCGATTTGCTGTTGCCAGAAATGTTCACAAAGTAGATGAGGAGATATCTCACCATCATTGCTTAAATACAAAGCAACGCGTTTAGGTGGCTGAATAGTTAGTTGTTCAAGCATTTTAGCGTAACGACTTACTAGCGAGTTAGCCGCGTTTAATTGCTCATCAGTAGAAAGGTTTCTTCTACTTTGACGTAGCTGGCGACGAAGGGTTTGTCGAGGATCGAGATGTGAAGTCATAAAAGAGTTTCCCAAGTTGCCGTTTCGGCTATTGGCCTTGAACCCAGTGGTTCAAGGTGGAGAGAGCTGTGATTCTTTAGGCTTTCCGACGCACGGACATGCACACCAAACCAGCAGGCTCTTTCCGGGGTATTACTCATAGGCTCAAGGGCGTTAAGCCGCTTCGAACAACCCAGGAAACGAAGTCCAGTATAGAGTAACTCACCATAGAAATCACTCAATAGCACAAAACGTTTTCTGCATTGTATGAAGAAAATTCGTGTTCTACGCTTGCAATCAAAAAAGTAGATCAAGAAATAAACCATGGATGTTTATTCGTTAACCAACTTTGTTTCATGCGTTAAAGCAGCATCAAGCTGTGATGTCAGTTCTCGCAACTGCTGCTCGTTAGAACGGGCGTATTTTCGGTTATTAAGCATATCGTGAGTAATATTCAATGCCGCAAGTACGGCTATTTTTTCAAGGCCGACTATTTTGCCGCTGGCTTTGATTTCGCGCATTTGATTGTTTAAATACTCGGCAGCTTCTTTCAAATCTGCTTCATGCCCTTTAGGGCAATTTATCTTATAATTTTGTCCCAGTATGGCGACTGAAACGGTTGGCTTATCCATATTGACTCCATTTGATAGCAAGGCCCACAAAAAATGGTCTGTTTTTCCATCATTGGGTAGCGAATGGCATTTTATGCTGCGACTAAATTCGTTACAATTCCGAATCACATTTATCCACACTGTTTATAGCAAATTGACGCCAATATGGAAATAAACCCGATACTTTCAAAGATAAAAGACCTTTCAGCTCGTGCTTTAACCCTTCGGGGGTATCTTTGACTACGAGTCAAAGAAAGAACGCTTAGAGGAAGTTAACCGTGAACTGGAAGATCCAGCTATTTGGAACGATCCAGAATACGCCCAAAAACTCGGTAAAGAGCGTGCAGCGCTTGAAGCCGTTGTTGAAACCCTAGACAGCATGGAATCTGGTCTTAATGATTCCAAAGAACTGTTAGATATCGCCGTAGAAGAAAACGACGAAGATTCTGTAGAAGCGGTTGAACTTGAACTAGAAGAGTTAGAAGCTCTGTTAGGCAAGTTAGAATTCCGCCGCATGTTTTCCAAAGAAATGGACGAAAACAGTGCTTTCTTGGATATTCAGTCAGGCTCTGGCGGTACAGAAGCTCAAGATTGGGCCAACATTCTATTGCGCATGTATTTGCGTTGGGGTGAAGACAAAGGCTTTAAAGTTGAGTTGATGGAAGTATCCGCGGGCGATGTTGCTGGGATTAAATCCGCGACTATTCGTTTTGAAGGCGAGTATGCGTTTGGTTGGCTGCGTACAGAAACCGGTGTACACCGTTTGGTTCGTAAGTCGCCTTTTGATTCAGGTAACCGTCGTCATACATCGTTTGCGTCTGTCTTCGTTTCTCCTGAGATCGACGACAACGTTGATATTGAAATCAATCCGGCAGACATCCGTACAGATACTTACCGTTCATCTGGTGCCGGTGGTCAGCACGTAAACACCACTGACTCTGCGGTACGTATTACCCACGTTCCTACGGGTATCGTGGTGCAATGTCAAAACCAGCGTTCTCAACATGCTAACCGTGACTTTGCCATGAAACAACTTCGTGCCAAATTGTACGAATTTGAAATGATGAAACGGACTGAAGCGGCGCAAGCGGTTGAAGACAGCAAATCTGATATCGGTTGGGGCAGTCAGATTCGCTCTTATGTATTGGATGCGTCACGTATTAAGGATTTGCGTACAGGAGTGGAAACTTCCAATACTGGTGCTGTGTTAGATGGCAATTTAGACCAGTTTATCATTGCAAGTTTAAAACAGGGCCTATAAAGCGCCGTTTCTTATTTAGAACACTTAAAAAGAGTAGATAGCAAAATCATGGCTAACGAAAATAACACAGAATCCGCAGTACAATCTGACGACAACCGCTTAGTAGCAGAACGTCGCGGTAAATTAGCGGCTATTCGCGCTGAGCGTAATGCTTACCCAAATACGTTTCGTCCAAATGCTTACGCAGCGGATCTTCAAGCGGAATTCGGCGAACTAGAAAAAGCCGAGCTAGAAGAAAAAGACCACAAGGTTAGTATTGCTGGTCGTATCGTGCGTAACCGTGGCGCTTTCATGTTGTTACAAGACATGACAGGTCAAATCCAAGCTTATGTAAACCGTAAAGCCTTAAGCCCAGAGCTATTGGCTGATCAAAAAACGTGGGATTTGGGCGATATTATTGGTATTTCAGGTCCAGTTCACAAATCTGGAAAAGGCGACTTGTACATTGATATGCAAGAAGCGCAATTGCTAACCAAATCTCTACGTCCATTACCAGACAAGCACCACGGTTTGTCTGATATGGAAATGCGTTACCGTCAGCGTTATGTTGATTTGATCGTAAACGAAGAGTCTCGCGAGACTTTCCAAATGCGTTCAAAAATCATCTCTACGATTCGTCGCTTCTTAGAAGATCGTCGTTTCATGGAAGTTGAAACGCCAATGCTACAAACCATTCCTGGTGGTGCGTCAGCGCGTCCATTTGTTACGCATCATAATGCGATGGACATGAGTATGTACTTGCGTATCGCGCCTGAGCTTTACTTGAAGCGTTTGGTTGTCGGTGGTTTTGAGCGTGTATTCGAGATTAACCGTAACTTCCGTAACGAAGGTACATCGACTCGTCACAATCCAGAATTCACCATGATCGAATTCTACCAAGCGTACGCAGACTACAAAGATCTAATGGATCTAACAGAAGCTATGTTGCGTGAAGTGGCTGAGAAAGTTTTGGGCACAACGACAGTCACTTACCAAGGTTCTGAATATGACTTTGGTGCGCCGTTTGTTCGCATGAGCATGTTGGATTCGATTTTACACTACAATCCAGAATTGACAGCGGCAGATCTAGAAACGCTAGAAGGCGCGACAGCTGTTGCGAAGAAACTAAAAATCGACGTGAAACCAATTTGGGGCCTGGGTAAGCTTTGGACAGAAATCTTCGAAGAAACCGCAGAGCATAAATTGGATCAACCGACTTTCATTACGGAATACCCAGCGGAAGTATCGCCACTGGCGCGTCGTAATGATGACAATGATTTCATTACCGACCGTTTTGAATTCTTCGTGGGTGGTCGTGAAATCGCTAACGGTTTCTCGGAGCTTAACGATCCAGAAGACCAAGCAGAGCGTTTCATGCGTCAAGTTGCAGAAAAAGACGCGGGTGATGATGAAGCCATGCATTACGATGCAGACTATATCAATGCACTGGAATACGGTCTACCACCAACCGCTGGTGAAGGTATCGGTATCGACCGTTTGGTGATGTTGTTTACTGATGCACCATCTATCCGTGATGTATTGTTGTTCCCACATATGAAGCCTCAGGACTGATCCCAGGCCGGATAGTCACTGATACTTAGTAATGTATTTATAAGGCCTCAATTGAGGCCTTATTTTGTTTCCATACTCTATTTTTGATGACGTACAACGGAGCATTCCATGAGTCGTTTTTGGACAGATAAAATTGCTTCTCTTGACCCTTATGTGCCAGGCGAACAACCGCAAGATAAAAAGTACATCAAGCTAAACACCAACGAAAGTCCATACTCTCCGTCGCCTAAGGCGCTAGAAGTAATGGCGTTGGAAGTCAGTGAGCGTTTACGTCTTTATCCAGACCCAAACTGTGTAACCCTGAAAAACGCCTTAGCAAAAAGTTACCAGCTAAATGCGAATCAAGTGTTTGTTGGCAACGGCTCGGACGAAGTATTGGCGTTGGCTTTCATGGGGTATTTTGCTGGTGGTAAACCATTGGCTTTCGCTGACATCACTTATAGCTTTTATAAAGTGTACGCTGGTTTATACAGCATCGAACCAAAACTGATCCCGCTTAACGATGATTTCGACATCGTCCCTGCAGATTATGAAAACCTAGATGTGTCAGGTGTGGTTATTACCAATCCTAACGCACCGACGGGTAAAGCCTTACCTTTGGCTGATATTGAGAAAATTCTAAAAGCGAATCCAGATGTGGTTGTGCTAGTAGACGAGGCTTATGTGGACTTTGGCGCACAAAGTGCCGCGTCTTTGATTAACCAATATCCAAATCTGTTGGTTGTGCAAACCTTGTCGAAATCACGTGCCTTGGCAGGGATTCGTGTGGGTTATGCATTGGGTCACCCAGATTTGATTGAAGGTTTGGAGCGTTTGAAGAACTCTTTCAACTCCTATCCAATCGATCGCATTGCTTTAGCAGGTGCGACAGCAGCAGTGGAAGATGAAGCCTATCTAAAAGAGATTTGTGATAAAACCATCGCCACGCGCGAGCAGTCTGTTAAAGATCTGCAAGCGTTAGGGTTCAACATCATTCCATCAGCAACTAACTTTGTTTTCGCAACACACCCAGACAAAGACGCTGAGCAAATTTACTTGGCTCTAAAAGAGCAGGGGATTCTTGTTCGTTTCTTTGGTAGCAACAAACCACGTATTGGCAACTATTTACGAATTACTATCGGAACGGATGAAGAAATGGCCGCCCTAACGGCAGCGTTGAAAACACTGTAATCGCGCACTTGTGTTTATTTTAATGGTTATGTTTTATAAAACCGCTTCTCAATGAGCGGTTTTTTTATGCTCTCATTTTTTGTTAAGCTGCATTATCAGGGAAGCGACAGAGAAGAGGGTTATGGGAATATTTGAAACGCTTGATGGCTTGAAAATTTCATACGAAAAGTTTGATCATGAGCCTGTTTATACGTGTGAAGAAGCCAACCGTATAAATTCTCATATATCTGGAGCAAAGACTAAAAATTTATTTTTACGGGACCGAAAAGGCAAGCGTCACTTTCTAGTCGTTGTTTTGGATGAGAAGCAAATTGATTTGAATTACTTATCTAGCATTCTTGATGTGAAGCAGTTGAGTTTCGCCTCTCCTCAACGACTAGAAAAGTATCTAGACACTGCGCCTGGCTCTGTTTCTATTTTAGGTGTGGTGAATGACCCTGAGGGCTTAGTGGAAGTTATTATTGATCAAGATGTATGGCAATCCGAGACGTTACAGTGTCACCCCTTGGTGAATACCTCTACTTTGGTTATGAAACTTAGCGACATAGCGATATTATTTGAACACTTAGGCAGGACAAGTAAGGTTATTCAGCTTTAAATATTTAAGGAGCCATTAATGCTTGAACCTGTAATACAAGAGGAAGCCACTGGTTGCGGCATTGCTACTGTGGCGAATATTCTGGGTAAAACCTATGGACAGATGAAAGCCTCAGCCAATGCAATGGGGATTTATGCGGACGATAAATCTCTTTGGTCGGACACTCAATATGTAAGACAAATGTTATCTGCTGCTGGCGTGAAAACATCGACAGAAGAGATTTCGTTTTCATCATGGAATGATTTGCCGGATTTGGCCTTGCTTGCCATTAAGCATCATCAAGAAGCAGGTAAAGACTTCTGGCATTGGGTGGTGTTTAAGCGAGTTGATGGTAAAGCTTTTGTGCTAGATTCCGCCAGTTACTTACCTGTGAATATTCGAACTGACTTCGAGGCTATGCAGCCAAAATGGTTTATTGAGGTTATGATTTCTTGAATTGGGTTTGATCAAAAATAGTGTAATACTGACACTCTACGAAGTGGGTACCTAATCGATGCGAGTCTTATGAATCAATCTTTATTATCGGAACAGCACACGACGGAATCCTTGGCGAATTTGCTTATTCGAGTGGCAAAAGAAGATCGTTCTGCCTTCTCTGAACTGTATGAAGCAACTTATCGGAAACTTTTTGGCATTGTTTATCGTATCTTGAAGAATCAGGCGGTATCCGAAGAAGTGCTGCAAGAGGTTTATCTTAAAATATGGGATAAAGCATCAAGCTTTGATGCGAGCCTTGCATCACCGATTACTTGGATGGCGACGATTGCACGTAATCGTACCATTGATGAAGTACGAAAAAATCAATTACCAGACAGTGATGCTGATGTGGATTTTGATTTAATCGTAGATGACTCTATGACGCCAGATGATTCTTTTAGCAAGAGTCGAGATTTACTAAAGCTTGAAGCGTGTTTAGATGGCCTCGAATCGCCTCGTGCACAAATGATAAAAGCGGCATACCTTGATGGTTGTTCCCGTCAGGAGCTTGCTGAGCGTTTCGAACAGCCTTTAGGCACTATTAAAACTTGGCTTCATCGCAGCATTAAACAGTTGCAAGGTTGTATGAACTTATGAATAACGACGAAGAAACATCCATTCAGACATTGGCGGCAGAGTATGTGCTTGGTACTTTGGACAAAGACGAGCGTGACGCGGTAGAAGCACGCCGTGTGAGTGAACCTTTGCTTGAACAAGCCATTCTAAGCTGGCAAGCGCACTTTTCTGGGTTGAACGACTATGTGCAGGATGCAGAGCCAAGAAAAGGCTTGTTTGATGAGGTTTTGGCTAAACTCGACCAACGAACGGATAAAAAATCTGTGAGCAGTAGTTCACTAAACTCAGCCGCCTCTGCTGTTGTTATTGAAATGGAAGCGATGCGGGCGAAGCTGAAACGTTGGCGATTTGGTGCGTTTGGCGCGTCGGCTATTGCGGCTTGTCTTGCCATCTTTATGGTGGTTAAGCCACCTGTTGCGCCAGTCGTTCAGGCTAACGCACCTTTTGTTGCGGTGTTTCAAGCAGACGATAAACAACCTGCTTTTATCATGTCGCTGGATATTGATACTCGCCAGCTTACTGTTCGCCCTGTAAGCGCACAAGGGCAGGCAGAGGGGAAAACCTATCAGTTGTGGATTAAAGCGGATGAAATTGGCCCCGCGCCGCGTTCTTTAGGTTTGTTGGCCAATGTTGCTAATCCTATTCAAAAGCAAATCAATTATGATCCAGCGGTGATTCGCCACGCAACGTTTGGCATAAGTGTTGAACCTGCTGGTGGTTCGCCAACGGGAGTACCAACAGGACCAGCCATTCACGGCAGGCTATATCCAACGTCTTTGTGATTTAGGAATCGCGGTACGCAAAGTCGACCTAAAAAACAGCCCTAGCAGCTAGCTAGGGCTCATTAGTAATCAGTATTGCCTTTTTTGAGCAAAGTTTTGTCGTCAAGCGGCGTCAAAACTTGGGCTTAATACTTCTGCAATCGCATCATTTGAAAGACAGGCGATTACTTGGTTGTCACTGTCTAGCACTGGCAACAAATGATGGTCCGTTAATAGGGCGATTGGTAACACAGTTTGTAAGTAGTCTTTTTCTTTCACACAGGCTTGATGCAAAAGTGGTGAATCGATGCGGCCTGCTTGGTAAGCTGCTAGACGATTTTTACTGACCACTCCTTGCAGCTGATTGTTTTTGATCCAAACTAGGGTGTCATGCTTTTTGAACGCATCGCTTAAGCCTTCTGCAAAATCGCAATCGATGATTTTGTTCTTACTTCGATCCATAATATGCCTAACTTTCAAGGCTTTGGCTCGGTTTACGTCTTTGGCAAAATCTCTTACATAATTATCGACTGGATTTAGAATGATGTCTTCAGGTGTGCCGACTTGAATCATTTCACCATCTTTTAGTACGGCAATACGATCCCCTAAACGTAATGCTTCATCTAGATCATGGGTGATGAAAATGATGGTTTTCTGTAATTTGCCTTGTAACCCGATTAACTGAGTTTGCATTTCATAGCGGATCAGCGGATCAAGCGCAGAAAAAGCTTCGTCCATTAAGAGTATTTCAGCGTCCGTGCACAGGGCACGAGCTAATCCAACCCGCTGTTGCTGACCTCCAGATAATTGAGAAGGGTATTGATCCTCATAACCTTCTAAACCTACGACTTCAAGCCATTCTTTGGCTTTGGCTTTCCAAATATTAGGCTTTTCCCCTTGAACAGATAAGCCGTACCCCACATTGTCGAGGACACAGCGGTGAGGCATTAAGCCAAAATGTTGAAATACCATAGACATCTTATGGCGACGGAATTCTATTAACTCTTTTGGACTTAAAGTTAGTATGTCTTCGCCTTCCACTTTTATCTTACCAGCTGTTGGGTCTATTAAGCGGTTAAAATGGCGGATTAAAGTGGATTTGCCAGACCCAGACAGTCCCATAATGACAAAGATTTCACCGCGATTAACCGATAAATTAATGTCACGCAAACCAACGGTGTGGCCTGTTTTGGCGAGCACATCGCTTTTGCTCATACCGTCATTCACCTTTGGTAGTACCTTTGTAGGGTGGTTGCCAAAGATTTGAGTGAGAGACTCAATCTCAATAATGGGCGTTGCGTTATTGTCCATTCTGGCCGCCTCCAAGGTGTTTTTGTGTGCGCTTTGCATAACTCTGAGAGACGCGGTCAAACATGATAGCGAGGGCGACAATCGCCAATCCATTCAGTAGGCCTAGCGTGAAATATTGATTGGTGATGGATTTCAAAACGGGTTGTCCAAGTCCTTTTACACCAATCATGGAAGCGATAACGACCATGGCGAGTGCCATCATGATAGTTTGGTTGATGCCAGCCATAATCGTTGGCATAGCGAGTGGTAGTTGAACGCCAAATAAACGTTGTGTTGGCGTTGCACCGTATGCCGTTGCGGCCTCCAAGGTTTCATGCGGCACTAGGCGTATGCCCAAATTGGTTAAACGAATGACGGGGGGAATGGCGTAGATTACTACGGCGATTACCCCCGGGATTTTACCAATGCCCAATAGCATCACTACAGGAATCAAATATACAAAGGCAGGCATGGTCTGCATTATGTCTAAAAAGGGTGTGATGATGGATTGCGCTCGATTTGAACGTGCCATCATGATTCCCACGGGAATGCCTAGGACGATGGCTAAGAAAGTACAAACGGTAATAATACTGAGAGTTCGCATCGTATTATCCCACATACCAAAATAACCAATGGCTAACAAAGAAACGGAGACGCCAACACAAAGTTTCCAAGAGCGACTCATGAAATAGACTAAACCAGCTAAAACCCCCAACACTAACAACCAAGGTGTATCTAGCAGCAAGTTTTCAAACCACACTAGGAAACTCAGTAGAGGATCGAAGAAAGCTTCGATTTGGTCTCCATAAGCACGTGAAAAATCACGATACGCGCCATCCAGTGTTTTTCGTATTCCCAGAAGTTCTCTGCGGCTCATATCGGGAAATTCAGTAAGCCAAGATTGATCTGCCATAGTGTATTCTTTCGGTTATATCAGGTAGGAAAAGTCATGAGCATGGCAGACACCATGCTCATGATATGAATGTTATACGGCATACTTATAGGTTATCTAATGCGGCTATAAGTTTATTTTTTACCTCTGTGCTGACCCACTTAGACCAGACCTCCTCATGTTCAAACATAAAGTTTTCTGCTGCATATTGTCCATCCGCTTGGTTTTCTTCAATCCAGGCAAGCAAACCATTCATTTGCTCGTTGGTGAAAGAGCGTTTGCCTAAATAGTCATAAGCTTCTGGTGATGTATCAGCAAATTCGTCTGTGGTAACGGTATAGACTGGAGAAGGTGGGTACATAGACACAGTTGGCTCTAAACAGTCTGCTAGCGCAATACAGTTTATGAATTCCTCTTTTTTCACCCCTGAGCCAAAGTCGACTTTAACCATTTTGTACTTTCCTAGCACAGCAGTTGGTGCCCAGTAGTAGCCAAACCATGGTGCTTTACGTTCATAAGCTTTGGCGATGGAACCGGCTAAACCTGCGCCAGAACCTGGGTCGATCAATTCAAACCCTGCTTCCTTCAGTTTTAGGGCTCGGAATAAATTAGAACTGGAAATCTGGCAGCCCCAACCTGCAGGGCAGCCGTAGAAGCCTGATGCGCTGTCATCTTCAGTGTGTGGAAATTCTTTTGCGTGTTTAATTACCCCTTCGATTGTGGCAAGTTCAGGGTTTTCTTTAACCATGTAAGCAGGAACCCAGAAGCCTTCTTCACCGCCGTCAGATAGAGATTTGCCTGCCAGTTTTAAGCGACCCTCATCAACACCTTGATTCAATAAGTCATTGAAAGAGTTGGTCCAGAGTTCCGGCGCTATGTCTGGTTGTCCTTTTTCAATCATTGATGTACCAGTTGGCATTGTGTCGCCCGGTACTAATTCTGCGTCACAACCAAAACCATTGGCTAGAATGAATTTATCGATGTTGGCAATCAGTGAAGCTGAACTCCAATTCATGTCTGCAATAGTCACTTTTCCGCACTCATGATGAGCCGCGAATGCCCCTGAAGCGCCTAGGGTCAGGGCGACAGAAAGTAGCAGTTTACTTTTCATAATAGTGTCCTTTAGTGATGATTTTTATCAAAGAATTTTTAATATTTTTATAGGAGGTTGACTATTAACTTACATCTCTAATTATTGTATTTCAAATATTTAGCCGCTTTAGTTGTGATTGTATGCGTCTAATATGCTTGATTTAGTTGCTTTTTAGCTGAAAAAGATACCCTGAGTATTTGAGAGGGTTGTGTCTAAATTAGAGGTGTAAATTGTTTTGTTTGCCGGAGTTTATTAGCGTTTAACTCTTCTCATAATTTGAAGGATTTGTACTTCTCATGTGTGGTGGGCTGGCATTTATTTTCAAGTGTTAAAAAAATCTAAGAAAACACTAATTGGCTGAAACCTTTTTCAATTGTGCTCGTAGCTATCAGTGTAAAAGGAAAATACTACTCAATAAGACACTATTTAGGAGTTTATTATGAAAAATACATTTTCACGTATAACACTTGGCTTAGGTATTTTGACAATGACTGGTGCTGCTTTAGCAGGTGGAATGAGCGGCAATCTTTCGGTAAAAGGCAGTGATCAAGATGTATCTGGTGGTACAGTAAGTGCAGATGTCGTTACCGCTGATAGTAATGGCTGGTTAGTTGTTCATCGTACAGATAAGGCGATGAAACCCGGTCCTGTCGTGGCCTATGCACCACTTAGAAAAGGTATGAATCATGATGTATCAGCGATTTTAACTGAGCCTGTTAAATCAGGTGAAATGTTGATGCTGATGTTACATGGTGAGGCTGGTGGCATGAAAACCGGTATTTTTGAATACACCTTAGGTGCGAAAGAAGATGGCCCTATCAAGGTGAACGGCAAGCTAGTGATGGACGTAATCACAGCAAAATAATGTCGAAGATTATTGATTCACAAGGGGGAGGTGTATTTTCATCTCCCCCTTTCTTATGCGTTTTCAATAAGGCGTTTATCCCAGTAGGGATGCGAACGGCCAAAAAAGTCTGCCATAAAATCAAGAAAATACACCACTTTTGAAGACTTTAGTCTGTTGCCTGGATAGAGAGCATAAATGCTTTGTAGGGTGTCTTTCTCTGATCCTTCCCAGTTCTCTAGCAAGGCAACCAATTCTCCTGATGCCAAGTACTTAAATACTAACCAGCGTGGAAATAAAATAATTCCTTGGCCAGCTAAGGCAGCTTGCACCAGAATGTCTGCATTGTTGCTGCATAGGTTGCCAGTGACTTCAATGTACTCAAATGCGGTCTTGCCTTCCTGTTGGAAGAACCAGCTACGACGTCCGTTATTGCCTTTATAAACCAAGCAGTTTAAATCGAGCAGTTGCTTTGGATGAGTTAGGGTGTCGATTTTTTCTTTTATGCTTTCAAGGTAACTTGGTGCTGCGCACAGTACGAATTGTTCGTCGGCAATGGCTTGGTAATTCAAACTAGAGTCTTCAAAACCACCAATTCTAATAACAATATCAGAGCCATTCGCGACAGGATCCACATAGGCATCGGTTAGCATCAATTCAACATTAATGTCTGGATAGCGCTGCTGAAACTGACCGATTAATTGAGATAAGTGTAATCGGCCAAATGAAACTGGCGCATTAATGTTTAGATTGCCCTGTGGAGTGAGAAGCGAGCCTTTAGCATGCTCTGTGGCTAAATCTAGGCTAGTTAATGCTTCTCTTACTTCCGCAAAATAATAATCGCCCACTTCGGTAAGTTTCACCGCACGGGTATGCCTATAAAAAAGACGCTGGCCAAGCTCCTCTTCCAAGGCTGAGATGTATCGAGAAATGGAAGAGGGTGGTAAATCCAGCTCGCGTGCTGCTGCGACAAAGCTACCTGTCTTAGCAACGGAAAGAAAAACTCTGAGTGGTTTAATGCTCATAATGCAATTATCACTTGTTATCTGTGTTATTGATTTAATTTAAGCATCAATGAACAATGCTCGCAACGAAAACGAGTGGAATAAAAGCTATGCAAATAATTGTTTATCTCTTGGTGTTGGCAGCGGGCATGGGATTGTCTATTGAGGCTGGACTGTTAGGGCCATTAGGCGAATTAGTTGGGCATTTTTCAGCCACCTTAGCGATTTTTATGATTGGGTCGATATTGTTGTCATTGATTATGGTGTTCTTTGCTAAGCCTAATTTACCTGAGTTGTTTAAACAGCCTAAATGGTTATTAACCGGCGGCGTCTTAGGGCCTGTTTATGTTGTTTTTCTCACCATAGCAACACCGATTATTGGTGTGGGTATGACGATGACCAGTGTTTTATTAGGACAAATCGGTATGAGTCTGGTGATTGATCATTATGGTTTGTTGGGCAGTGAAAAACGCGGGATTGATCCGTATCGAATTTTGGCTGTGGTGATGATTGTCGCCGCCCTTTGGCTTTTGAGTTAGGAGAAAATAGTATGACCGTAATTATCGCCGTGTTTATGTTGATATTGGGTGGTGTGGCCCTGTCTGTTCAGTCTTCCATTAATGGCCGTCTTGGCAATACGGTTGGCGTAATTGCCAGTGCTTGGCTGACTTTTGTGATTGGTTTCGCTATCTCCTTCTTGCTGTTTTTCTTTTTTGAACCAAACCATGACGTTACCCTTTTTAGCGCGCCAAAGTGGCAACTTATGGGGGCGCTTTTTGGTGTGATGTACATGTTAATTGTGGTGTTTGCGGTGCCTAAAATCGGTATCGCAGCAGCGACAGTATGTACGATTTCAGGTCAATTGATTATGAGTCTGGTCATCGACCATTTTGGCTGGTTGGAAAATAATATTATTCCATTAGATAGCAGCAGATACATTGCGATTTTGTTGTTAATTGGCGCGATCATAATGATCTATTTGAGTAACAAGCGCAGTTTAAAAGCCGCTTAATCATTCATCCTGTCACCTTTAGTGGCCTAGCCGATCTATAATCAATAGATTGGCTAGGCTATTTTTGTCTTTACTAGTTCATCACGAGAAGCCTTCTCAATTGAGCTGTCTCAATAAAAGTCTCCGAACTGCGTTCTGTATTTTGCATTTAGCTTGTAAACTGGCATTTTTGGCGAAACACTGCCGACTATAAAGTCAGTAATTACGGAGTAGAAATGGATATTCAGAAAGTTGATATAGCTGATTTGGAACTTGTTAAGCACTTTATTGGCCAAGTATCTGCTGTGGATGTGTTGCCTAATTTTAATGATCAAGGTAAGGCTGAGTACAAAGCGCGTGTTTTGCCAGATATCGTAACAACGTTTGATATAGAACGTTTTCAGACTCTTAAAGCCGTTTGTGCAGGAGAAATTGTTGGTTTTGGTGCGTTACGCGATGGCAATTATCTTACTCATTTATTTGTGTCCAAGTCTGTGCAAGGGCAAGGGGTAGGTAAACGATTACTTAGTGCTTTATTAGATACGACAGACACTAAAGAAATCAGTCTGCGTTCGTCAGTGAATGCGGTTGGCTTTTATGAATCTTATGGGTTTGAAGTAACAGGGAGCGAGGCCGATTTTAATGGTATTCGCTTTGTTCCTATGTGTTTAGAGCGTTGATCAGATTATTAGAAGGAATACTCTTTTGCCTGAGTTAAAAACACTAGGTCTTTTTATGGTAACTGCACTGGCAGAGATTGTTGGATGCTATTTGCCTTACCTTTGGTTGCGTGAAGGCAAAACAATCTGGTTGTTAGTGCCTGCCGCATTAAGCTTGGCGGTATTTGCTTGGTTGTTAACGCTGCACCCGACAGCATCAGGCAGAGTCTATGCGGCTTATGGCGGTGTTTATATCTTCATGGCCGTTTTATGGTTGTGGGTAGTTGACGGTATTCGTCCAACGACGTGGGATATGCTTGGTTCTGCGGTGGCGCTATTAGGAATGGCAATTATTATGTTTGCACCACGGTCAGCATAACGACAGACCGTGGCTTAGATTCAGCCTTGGAAGCCTTCTATAGCGAATTTAGCTTTTTTTCGATACTTTGCAAAATCCCTTCTGCGTCCAATCCTACGCGTCTTAGCATAGATGCATGGCTAGCATGTTCTTCGTATTGATCTGGTAAACCAAGGTGAAGCGTTGGAATGTTTATGTTGTTAGCAAGTAGGAATTCACTTACTGCTGAACCTGCCCCGCCCATGATGGCATTCTCTTCAACGGTTACGATAAGTTTTGCCTCGCGATTAGCAAGTAACGCTTCTTCATCGATCGGTTTAACAAAGCGCATATCGAGCAAGGTCGCGTCTAATTTATCTGCGGCTTGTAGAGCATCGTAAGTAGGGCGACCAAAACCGCAAATGACAACACCAGATTGACCTGCTCTTAGTGTACGAGATTGGCCAATGGCAAGTGTGCTCAATGTTGATTCAATATCAATACCTTGGCCAGTTCCGCGAGGATAACGCACGGCAGCTGGGCCTTTATGTTCGTAACCAGTTTGTAGCATCTTACGGCATTCGTCTTCATCAGAAGGCGCCATAACAACCATATTTGGGATACAACGAAGGTAACTTAAATCGTAAACGCCAGCATGAGTTGGACCGTCTTCACCGACTAATCCTGCTCGGTCAATGGCGAATAAAACATCAAGATTTTGCAAAGCGACATCGTGGATAAGCTGGTCGTAAGCGCGTTGTAGAAAAGTTGAGTAAATCGCAACAACAGGTTTAACGCCATCACAGGCCATGCCAGCGGCTAATGTCACTGCGTGTTGCTCTGCGATGGCAACATCAAAGTATCTTGCTGGGAAGCGATCAGCAAACTCAATGAGATCGGAGCCTTCTTTCATAGCTGGGGTGATAGCGACCAATTTGTCGTCTTGTTCGGCGGCATCACATACCCATTTCCCAAACACATTGCAGTATTTTGGTAATTTGCTTTTCTCTACGTTTGGTTTCGGATCAGGCTCGATCTTATTGATAGCGTGATAGCCGATAGGGTCGCCTTCAGCAGGCTCAAAACCTTTGCCTTTTTTTGTTATGACATGGAGGAATTGAGGGCCTTTTCGGTCTTTTAGATTAGCGATCGTTGTTAATAAATGGTCCATATCGTGACCATCAATCGGCCCGATATAGTTAAAACCAAGTTCTTCAAACATCATGCCTGGCGATACCATGCCTTTCATGTGTTCTTCGGCTTTTCGAGCCAGCTCTAATGCGGAAGGCAAACCTGAAAAAACTTTTCTGCCACCTTCGCGAATGTGGTCATAAGTTTTACTGGCCCAAATACGAGCAAAATAGCTAGACAGTGCGCCAACCGGCTTCGAAATAGACATCTCGTTGTCATTTAGAATGACCAGCATATCGGCTTTCACATCACCCGCATGATTAAGTGCTTCGAACGCCATACCAGCAGACATGGCACCATCACCAATGATTGCCACCGCTTTGCGGCCTGTTTTTAATTGACGTGCAGCAAGTGACATACCCAATGCGGCACCAATCGATGTGCTTGAGTGACCAACACCAAAGGTATCGTATTCACTTTCATCGCGTTTTGGAAAACCGGATATACCGTTTTCTTGGCGAATATTAAGTAACGCGTCGCGACGCCCCGTCAGAATTTTGTGTGGGTAGGCTTGATGCCCTACATCCCAAACAATACGATCTTCTGGTGTGTTGTATAAATAGTGAAGGGCAACGGTTAGTTCTACGACGCCAAGACCAGCGCCAAAGTGACCGCCAGTTTGTCCGACGCTGTACAGCATGAACTCTCGTAACTCGCGGACAAGAGAAGGCAATTGCTCTTTTTTAAAGGCACGCAAGTCAGCAGGTGAGTTGACTTGATCAAGTAGCGGCGTGTCAGGTCGCGCAGTAGGTATCTCTTCGAACATCGGCACAGGTTTGGTCACATTTTAATTAATCTAAAAAAGCGGGTAAGTATATCAGTGGTTACGACCAATAATATAGTTCGCAAGCTCAACTAAAGGCTGGGCTGCGTCACCAAATGGTGAAATAGCGGTAATGGCTTGCTCATGTAAACTCTGCGCAAGCGCTTGAGCGCCTTCTAAACCAAGCAGTTTTGGGTATGTTGGTTTATTTGCGTCTTCATCAGAGAATTGCGTTTTACCCAACGTCGTTGTATCGCTGGTGATATCGATAATATCGTCTTGAACTTGAAATGCTAAGCCAATCGCTGCAGCATAAGCATCTAGAGCAGCGAAATCGGCTTCGCTCTTTGCTCCAGTACTGATTGCGCCCATGCGAATACTGGCTCGAATCAATGCGCCCGTTTTATGCTGGTGCATTTGTTCTAGCGCTTTAACATCAATATTTTTTCCTACATTAGCTAAGTCGATCATTTGTCCCGTGACCATGCCATGGCGTCCAGAAGCATGCACAAGCTCTTGGATCAATTGTATTTGATGTTTTGTGTTCTGGTGTTTTGAGTCACTCAGTAATTCAAAGGCAAAGGTCTGCAATGCGTCACCAGCAAGTATGGCTGTCGCTTCATCGAATTCAATATGACAAGTGGGTTTGCCACGGCGAAGTTCGTCGTTATCCATTGCTGGAAGGTCATCATGTATCAAAGAATAGGCATGGATAGATTCAATTGCTGCGGCGCTAGCGTCAGTCAGTTCATTAGACGGCCCAAACAAAGATGCGGTAGCATAGGTCAGCATAGGGCGAACGCGTTTGCCACCATTAAACAGGCTGTATGCCATGGCTCTTTGTAAATCAGAGGCTGGTTTGTATTGACCTAAGTTTTTTGTAAGGTAATCATCAACTCTACGGCGAGCGTATTGAGAAAAATCGTCTAAAGTCACGAATTTAGTTCCGGATCAAAAGTTTCTAGGTGCTCACCATCTTGTTTTTCCAAGAGTATTTGAACTTTTTGCTCAGCTTGGGTGAGAACTGATTGGCATTCTTGGCTCAGTTTAACACCTTTTTCAAAGGCTTTTAGCGCCTCTTCAAGAGAAAGTTGGTTTGACTCCAGCTGAGTGACGAGCGTGTCTAATTCACTGAGGTTCTCTTCAAAATGACGGACATTCGTTTTACGGGACATGATGATTACTCTTGTTTAAACCTACGTTTTGTAACAGAAAATGAGCTACTGTTCGAGGGAGTGTTAATGAAAATTACAAAAATCCTGTAAGAAGATGTCATTCTTCTTCTGTGTTTCGTATAGAATCATTTAATTGTACTGGTCGCATTATAGCTTTTTTGTTAGGAGACGTGTGTGGATATCGCAACGTTAATAGGCCTTATAGGGTCTTTTATAGTAATTATTTCCGCCATATTTGTCGGTGGATCAGCAGGGATGTTTGTCAATATTCCATCGATTTTGATTGTGTTAATCGGTTCTGTCTTTGTTGTGTTGATGCAATACCCATTAAGTCAGTTTCTTAGTGCTGGTAAGGTCGCTGCAAAAGCCTTCATGTTTAAGACCATTCCATTGGACACTTTGATCGATGAAATCTATGGCCTAGCAGATGAAGCGCGTAAAGGTGGTTTACTTTCATTAGAGGGTAAAGAGGTTAGTCACCCGTTTTTATCAAAAGGTATTCAGATGTTGGTGGATGGCCATGATAGTACGGTGGTGAAGAACCAATTATCTAAAGATATGAATCAGGCATACGCTCGACATACGGCCGGTGCAAAGATTTTTAAAGCCTTCGGTGATGTCGGTCCGGCCATGGGGATGATCGGCACATTGGTTGGTCTAGTACAGATGTTGGCAAATATGTCTGATCCGAAAGCAATCGGACCTGCGATGGCAGTTGCTCTTTTAACAACTTTGTATGGTGCTATGATGGCTAACATGGTTTTCTTGCCTATGCAAGTGAAGTTGAACGTCCGCGCAGATGAAGAGTTGATATGTCAAAAATTGATTTTAGATGCTTTGCTTGCCATTCAGTCTGGTCAGAACCCTCGTATTTTGGATGGTGCTCTTAAGTCTTATATGGCTGAAAACAAGCGATTAGAGCGTGAATAAAATGTTAGATGTAAGCGGAATTTAAGAATGAGTGATGAAGATGAGTCAGAATGCCCTGAATGCGTAGAGGGTTTACCTGCTTACATGGGAACCTTTGCGGATCTCATGTCTTTGTTGATGTGTTTCTTTGTGTTGCTGTTGTCATTTTCAGAAATGGATGTAATAAAATTCAAGCGGTTGGCTGGCTCTATGCAAGAAGCATTTGGTGTGCAACGTGAGGTTCGAGCTGACTCCATTCCTATGGGCACATCTGTAATCGCACAAGAATTTAGCCCAGGTCGCCCAGAGCCAACACCTATTAATGAAGTGAAACAAAAAGTAGACAGTACGCCTGAAAATACGCTCGAGGTTATTTGTAAGCCTGGCGACGCGGAATTAAAAGAGCAGAGCAATTCGGGTTTGCCTTCATCTGTAACTTTTGTTAATAAATCAAATGCCGATCTTGAAAAAGAGAAGAAAATTCAAGAAACAGAAGGCGACGCGCAGATGGTTGCCTCGGTTATGCGTGAAGAAATTTCCAAGGGTACGGTGGAGATTGAAACGCAAGAAGAAACCATAACAATTCGGATCAAAGATCAGGGCTCGTTTGAGTCTGGCTCTGCTGAATTAAATTATGACTTTATTCCTGTTATTGATTTGATTCGTGATGTTCTTGTCGATATTCAAGGCACTATTTCGGTTGAGGGTCATACCGATAACGTGCCAATAGGAAGTGGTCGATTCCGTTCTAATTGGCAGTTATCATCAGCTCGGGCTATTTCTGTTGCTGAAGAGCTGTTTTCAACTGGGCAGCTTAATCAGGGCCGATTCGCTGTTACGGGTTATGCTGATACGCGTCCTTTGGTGCCTAATGATACAGCGGCTCATCGTGCAACCAACCGACGTGTTGAGATTGTCATTAAGCAAAATGACACATCTCGACCTAAAATGCGTAACACAATAGATGAAATACCGTCGGACGGCGTTATTGAGTTTGACAGAGATATGGTTGATGAGCTGAAGCCAAACGAAATATTTTAATCGGCTGGTATTATCATATGAAGGAGCTTCGGCTCCTTTTTTATGCTCTGTAGTCGACCATATTGATTTTTAATGCTGAGATTTAAGTGAATTTTTGCTATGGTTTGCGCAGACAAAATTGATGAGGTAGATCAATGCGAGTAGCAGTTATTGGCGCATCAGGGCGCATGGGAAAAAATTTAATCACCGCGATCCATGATGCTAAAGATGTATCTTTGGGTGCCGCGATTTTGAAACCTGGTAGTAGCCTAATTGGTGCGGACGCCGGTGAAATTGCTGGTGTTGGAAAACTGGGGGTTGCCGCAGTTGCATCATTGGCAGATTGTGTGGATGACTTCGATGTACTGATTGACTTCACAACACCGACGCTAACGTTAGAAAATGCTGCTTTTTGTGCCAAACATCAAAAAGCTATAGTGGTTGGGACAACCGGCTTGAGCGATGCTGAAAAAGCTAAGTTAAATGAGGCGGCTCATAAATCACCCGTTGTTTTTGCTCCGAATATGAGTGTAGGTGTGAATTTGACCTTGAAATTGCTTGCTACTGCTGCACAGATTTTGGGTGATGATTATGATGTGGAAATTGTAGAAGCGCATCATCGCCATAAAGTCGATTCACCTTCTGGGACAGCATTGAGAATGGGTGAAGTGGTCGCTGAAGCGCTAGGTC
Organism: Marinomonas sp. ATLA20; assembly: GCF_057180105.1. Lineage (NCBI taxonomy): Bacteria > Pseudomonadati > Pseudomonadota > Gammaproteobacteria > Oceanospirillales > Oceanospirillaceae > Marinomonas > Marinomonas sp. ATLA20. The sequence continues at coordinate 140,966 of NZ_JBXUKU010000007.1, read as the reverse complement.
GTGACTTAAAAGAATGTGCAGTGTATGGCCGTGAAGGACAAACCGGCGCGCGTACTCAAAAAGAAATCGGCTTTGAAACTATTCGTGCTGGTGATGTAGTGGGCGAACACAGTGTGTGGTTTGCGACAGAAGGTGAGCGTATTGAGATTGTTCATAAAGCTAGTAGTCGTATGACTTTCGCTAAAGGCGCTGTTCGCGCAGCAAGCTGGCTGGAAGGTAAATCTGCTGGTATGTATGATATGCAGGATGTGCTTAACCTGAAGTGATTAGTTATCCACTAGATAAAAAATGGCCGCTAACTTGCGGCCATTTTTTTATTTTATATCTTAAACTGATGTATCGGGAGAGTTGATATCCAGTAAAGGCGCAGCGTCTAAGTTTTCTGCGTCCATCATCATTGCGATGCGCTGCAAAGAGGCAAGAACTTGAGTTTGCTCCCAGCCTTCTAGAGAGTCAAACTCGGCAATAAACTTCTCGTGTAACAAGGGGGGCGTGGTTTTTAACGTTTCTACGCCTATTTGTGTTAAGCGAGCGTTAACGACACGCTTGTCTTTTTGTCCTCGAACTCGTTCAACGTATTTTCGATCTTCTAAACGGTTCAGTATCGTTGTGACCGTCGCTTGGCTTAGGGACACACTGTCAGAAATTTTTCGTACAGTAACATCGCCTAGAGCTTCAATAGAACGAAGCACCATTATTTGTGGAATCGTTAGTCCGCAGGCTTTTACAACGCGCTTTGATTGTAGATCCGTAGCACGGATAATGCGTCTAAGGTGGACAAGGACATCATGTAAGTGTTGTGGTGAGTCAGGCATAGCAATTAATATATCCAAAAAAATTTTACGGATTATATGTTTTTGTTTTGATGTGTAAAAGCTTAGTTTGATAAATATTACAACTCAAAGTATAGGCGTGTTTTTTATTTTTGCCAATTTGCCAAAATCGCCATCAGAAAAACACACCTAACTTAGCGTCCCTTTAATTTATCGAACGCCGCAATAGCGGCTAATCTTGCAGGTTTATAATCAATGATTGCTTCTGGGTAATGGCACTGTTTTCTTTGTTCAGGCTTAGGGTCATGAATGGATTTAGCGTCTAATTTTGCGAGTTCAGGCACAAAGCGACGGATAAAACTACCGTCTTTATCATAGGTTTGTGATTGTCTGGTCGGGTTAAAAACTCGAAAGTAGGGTGCGGCATCGCAGCCTGTCGACGCACTCCATTGCCAGCCGCCATTATTGGCAGCGAATTCACCATCGATCAATTTACTCATGAAATAGGCTTCGCCTCTGCGCCAATCAGCAAACATGAGTTTGGTGAAGAAGCTGGCCGCCACCATTCTTAATCGGTTATGCATCCAGCCTGTTTGATTGAGCTGGCGCATGGCAGCATCGACAATAGGGAAGCCTGTTTTACCTTCGCACCATGCTTGAAATTCTTTTTCGTTGTGTCGCCAAACCAACGCATCTGTCTCTGGTTTAAACGGACGGTTTTTGCAAAGAAAAGGAAAGTGCGCCATGAGCTGGCGGTAGAAATCTCGCCATGCCAGTTCTTTTAGCCAAATGCTGTCTTGCCAGCGCCTTTCTTCCTGACCGCAAGTGTAAAAAATCGCTTCCAAACACTGTCTTGGACCTAGTGCACCCAGTGCAAGGTACGGGGATAGCGTGCTGGTGGCAGGCTCAATTGGGTAGTCTCTACTTTCTTGATAATGGCGTTCTTTATGATGACAAAACTGCCAGAGTTTTTGTTTGGCAATGTCGTGATCAGCTGGCCATAAATCCTCTCTAAATGGCTTTTCCCATGTAAGATTTAAACTTGGTTCTGGCAAGGCTTCAGCCTGTGGATCTGGTGCTGGCAATGGTGTTATATCTTGCTGAGCAAGCATGGTGACCCAGCGATTGAAAAACGGTGTAAAAACTTTAAATGGCGTGCCTTGCTGACTAAGTACATCTTGCGGAACAATGATATCTGTCGCCTGAACATGAGCACTAACCTGGTGTTGCTGTAATTTTTCGCATACGGCTTGATCGCGTTGTTGCTCGTGAATAGGTAGATCGCGGTTAAACCAAATATGTTTGATACTATTATTAATGCAATATTCAGTAATGGTATCTGGAAGCTGCCCAAACGTTTCGGCATGCAGAATATGCATTGGAATACCAAGAGTTGCGAGTGTGTTCGCTAGATTTTTGATGAGTCCAGCACGAAGCCCTGTCTTAGCATCCGATTCGTTATGGGTTGCCCATTGTGTTGGTGTGGGAGTAACAACAACCGCAATGCCTTCTTTAGCGGATTTTGCTTCTAAAGAGGCATAATAAAGTGCTGGATTGTCTACGCAGCGAAGGTCGTTTCGCAACCAAACCAAATGTGTGATCTTCATTTTATTGCGTTACCTTAAACCGTGTTACGAATGCCAAGAGGCGATGGATAGGGGATGAAATAGCTTTGCTCATTGATGTACTCACTGCCGTAATGTTTTAAGTAGTGATGCAGTAAGGTGACAGGCGTGGCAAGATTGACTTCACCGCGACGATATTGCTCAACCACATCTAAAATATCCTTTCGAACCGATACATCCACGGCGTGTTTTAAATAACCCACAAGGTGCATGAGCACGTTACAGTGATTTTTACGCTCTGCTGGTTTTGAGAGGGTTGTCATTAAAATTTCAAAATAAGCCGCTTTCAATTCATCAAAAGGTCTTGGATCGTTGCCAGAAAGCATGCGTCCAAGCTGGCGGTAAATGGGTTGAGAATGAGCCATAACCATATATTTATAACGGCTATGAAAAGCAATAAGGTCCTTCATTCTAGATTCTTCGCCCATGCTGTGACGAAAATCATGATGAGTAAAAACACGTAATAAAAAGTTTTCTCTTAGTGCTGGATCATTTAAACGACCATCTTCTTCCACTGGTAATAGTGGATAGCGCTGCTGAAGGGCTTTGGTAAAAAGTCCTGCGCTTCGTTGCATGTGTGGATGACCATTTTCTTGATAAACCTTGATGCGCTCCATGCCGCAGCTTGGCGATTTCTTCATCAAAATATAACCATCTAAATGGGATAAGTTTTCTAGATACTTGTTAGACGCTGCCATGAAGACATCGGATACGTCTTCTTCGGCGTTCTTGCTGAAAACCATTCTTGGATCTTCTGGATTGCCTTCTAGGCGCAGTGTTGGACGAGGCGTGCCAAACCCTGCAGCGACTTCAGGGCAGAATTTTTGATAATCAAAATAGTGGCTGAGTACTTTATCGCAATAATCAGAATGGCTGTGTCCGCCGTTAAATCTAACATTTTCACCCAATAAGCATGAACTAATACCAACAGGGATTTTATGTTTTAGCTGATCTGGTGATGGTTGAGAATGTGGCATAGATGAGTCCTCCATTGGACAACGTCATTGTTCTATTCTGAATCTTTCATATGATTAACAAGTGATAGGGCGCTGAGTAAAGCGCCTTCAGCGTCGCCCTGACACAGCCAGTCACCCGCTAGGCCCACATTGTGTTCAGGAGACCAAACGAAGCATTTGTTGCCCTTGTTTTCAGTAAAGCGACTGAGGAACCAACGATGTGGTTCACCATGTTTTAAAACCCTGTGTTCGGTGATTTCGGCAAACGCTTGTAACAGCGTTTGGGTGATCCATTCTTTATCTGAATCAAGATTTTGCTTTGTCCAGTTAGGCTCTGTTTGAATAACCCAACGGTCGACTTTTTCGTTGTGACGCATGGGTTTGTAGTTGTCTTTTATCATGCGTTTGATTAAAGAGTTTTTTGGTTCAATCAAAGCGTTTAAGTCGCACTGTTCTGTTTCTAACCACATGGCCCACTGAGATAGATAAGAAGCGCTCGCCTGATTTGCCCTCAGTAGCAGTACAGCCAAATTATCGTGTGAAGCCAGTATTGATGCAGCTTGAGGTGCTGGCGCTGCGACGATGATTTTTTTGGCAATGACAACAGGTTGGTATTTATCGTCTCTTAATAACCAACTTGATTGATCATCGCCTTGCTGTGAGATCTGATCCAAATGATGAATGCGAGTGCTCGTAATGAATTTAGCGTTTTGAATCCAATGGCGAGTGATAGCGCTCATTTTGGGCACACCTACAAAGGCTTGTGAGCCCATATTACTAAGCTGTTTCCATGGCGCGACAATATGCTCTTCCATAAGCTGTGCAAAGAGTGCGAGGGTATCTGGATGCTTAGCAACAACGTAAGGCGTACCGAGGTCGCAGCTGATGTCACCATCTAATCTTTTGCTGCTAGCTCTGCCGCCACTACCGCGGCTTTTGTCTATTATGCAAACGCTTTGTCCTGACTGGGAGAGTAAATGCGCACACAAGCTTCCCGCCAGACCAGCGCCAATAATGGCGATATCAAAGGTTGGAGTGTGGACTTGACTGGCGGTTAATGTATTCATCTTATTTTTCCCAGTGTTCATGCTGCTTTTCTTATACAATATATAAAACCGTACAAGAAAATCAACTATCTTATACAAAAAAATATTTGTATAGTTTTTGCTGTGATCTTTGGTGGTTATAAAAGTTTAGGTCACAATCGTTTTATTGCCTTAGATGAATGATGATTTTTGGAAAAATGTATGAATCAGTCAAACAAAAATGCGGAAATAAAAAAACAACAAGACCAAGAATCTTTAGATGAGTTGGTACTATTGGATAGTCCTGCCTATTTCCCTATTCGAGAGTTATCTCTGAAAACTGGCGTGAACTCAGTCACATTACGAGCTTGGGAGCGCCGTTATGGCTTGTTAAAGCCCAAGCGTACTGGCAAAGGTCATCGATTGTATGATCAAAGTGATGTGCAACTTGTAGAAAGTATAGTGCGTTGGATACAACAAGGGGTTGCAGTCAGTAAAGTTCGAGCTTTGCTGGAGAAAGGGGCGACGCTAGATGGCGTAGTGCCATCGAATGAATGGCTAGAGTGGCAAGCATCCTTGGTGAGAGCATCTGAGACTTTTCAAGAGGACAAAATTGAACAGATGTATCAGCAAATTTTTTCACAATATCCTGCTGATATTGCTATACGAGATTGGTTATTACCCAGTTTTGAGCAAATGGGGAGAGGTGCTGTCTTAGCATTCTGTGAGTCTGTTGTACTATCTTGTTTAATGGCTCGTGTGAGTACGTTTAAAGTACAAAAAAGGAATGCGCCTAAGGTGTTGATTACTGGGTTAACTTCCCAGCGTAGCTTGTGGTGTTATATGGCAGCGACCATTTTCTTAGACAAAGGTATGTTGTGCAGTGTCATCCCGAATGTACAGCAAAGTAGTGACTGGTCAACTCTTATTGAGGGGGTTCAGGCTGATTCTGTGTTGGTTTTTTGTGAGAATGAACTTGCTAATAAAGCAATAGAATTAGTTAATCAAATGCAGCAATGGCAAAGGCCCGTTGGTGTGATTGGTGCTAGTTTTTGGTTGGCGGTTCATGAGTCTAATATGACGAGCCTCAATCAGGTCAAAGTGTATTCTGAGCCATTCGAAGGGGTGATGAATTTTATGGATAGGTTGACTGATTGATAAAGTAAAAAGCTATTAGATGCATATCTATAATATATTTTTCTTATGGCAAGGTCTGGCTTACTCTTCTGTTATCAAATAAAACAAAGAAGGGTATTCAATTATGGCTAAGACAATGACGTTTGCTGTTATGCACTTTTCGATCGCGTTCTCTGTTGCGTATCTTATTACAGGGAGTTTGTTAGTCGGTGGCTTGGTGGCTATCGTAGAGCCAGCGATTAATACCGTTGCCTTTTATTTTCATGAGATTGTATGGAATAAAGTTCAACATGCGGGTGTAGCGTCTGAGTTAAGTAAGACGATTCAAACCGCAGGGGAAAATTACGCGCTAAGATCAATGTGACTTTATAGCGACTATAAAAAAACAAACCCCACCAACGCTCTGCGCTGATGGGGTTGGTATTTACAGAAAAGCCTGATTAATAATATTTACAGTATGTAAGTGTTATTTCATCGGGTTTATCAAGAAGTACAATACAACAGCCACTGCGATTGGAGCTGTGAACTTCATAGAAAAATTCCATAGTTTGAATACAGTTTCAGACAAGTTTAGCTCGTCTTGTGCGTATTTGTTTTTCACAATCCAGCCTGCAAATAGTGCAATCAAAATACCGCCTAATGGCAACATGATGTTCGCAGTAATGTAGTCTAGGAAATCAAAAGTATTCTTGCCGAAGAAGGTGACGTCAGACATAAAGCTGAATGAGCCTAAACATGCAATGCCCAATCCCCATACCACAATGCCTAAGCTAATAGACGCTGTAATACGCTTCATTTTGAAACGTTCAACTAGGAAAGCTATGGTTGGTTCTAGCAAAGAAATGGCAGACGTCCATGCCGCTACGCCTACTAAGACGAAGAACAACACACCGAACAACTGACCGAAAGGCATTTGACCAAATGCCACAGGCAAAGAAATAAACATCAAGCCCGGACCTGCAGCAGGGTCCATTCCGTTCGAGAAGATGATAGGGAAGATAGCCAAACCAGCGACCAAAGCAACCAAAGTATCTAGTGCACCGATAGCTAGAACGGTTTTACCGATGGACGCATTTTTAGTCATGTAAGAACCGTAAGCCATGATGGTTCCCATACCCAAGGATAGAGTAAAGAACGAATGGCCCAGAGCGACCAAAGCGGCATTCCAAGTTAACTTGCTAAAGTCAAACTCGAACATGAAGTTCCAACCTTGCGCAAAACCGTCAGTTGTCATTGCATAGCCAAGTAAGATAATTAGCAAGACAAATAAGGCCGGCATCATAATGCGAGTTGCTGTTTCAATACCTTTGTTGATACCTGCAGCAACAACAAAAACAGTCATAATGCTGAATAGAGTGTGCCATCCTAGCAAAGTTGCTGGATCAGCAAGTAGGGCACCGAATGCAGCGCCAGCATCATCAGAAGATATCCCAGCCATTTCGCCCGTTAGCATCACTTTAATATAGTGAAGAACCCAGCCGCCCACGACTGAATAAAATGAAAAGATAAGAAGACCAGACAGCATTCCCATCAAACCAATCAATCCCCAAGACTTAGCGCCTTCAGATTCTTCAGCGACATCCGTTAAAGCGGCAATTGGGTTCTTGCGTGCGCGACGGCCGATAAACACCTCAGCCATCATAATTGGAATACCAACAAGCAAGATACAAACCAAATAAACAAGAACAAATGCCCCGCCACCGTTTTCCCCTGTGATGTAAGGGAATTTCCAGATATTACCTAGACCTACAGCGGAACCTGTTGCCGCCAAAATGAATATCCATCGGCTCGCCCACGAGCCTTGAATAGAAGTTTTATTTTTCATAGTTATCTCTAATCTAAATGGTTGAAAGCAAAATACATAAACAGCGATCGGAGTAGGTATTTTTTGCTATACCAATGCCCCCCACTTCCCCAGCATAAATGAATGCCAGTAAGCAAAACTCCGAATAGGGGCGGGATTTTCCGAATTTCGATGCATATATGCAACTAAAAATGTTTTTTTATGATGTTTTTCGTAAATTAATGAGTGCTTTTTACCTTAGGGCTGCTCTAGCTTTGGGTAGAATGTTACGGCTGTAATCGTTAGTTCTCTAAATAAATATCTGGACATGAAATTACTTTTAGGTAGAATGATTAGACATCAAATCAAATTGACGTGATAACCAGTTTAGTAACATTAAATTCATATAAATCAGTCACCATTGTTCCTTGTGAACATTTTTTGTATGAAAAAACTGGTTGATAATGCTTTGTTTTCTAATGGATGTGATTATGAGTTCAGAAAAAATTGTGTTTACTAAGCCTAGTGCTGTAGATGGTATGGCAGTGAATAAGTTGGTTGCATCTTGTCCGCCGCTAGATACCAACTCTGCGTATTGTAATTTGCTCCAAACCAGCCATTTCAAGGAAACATCCATAGCGGCTAGCTTCGAAGATGGTGAAATGGTGGGTTTTGTCTCTGGTTATATTATTCCTAACCAAGCAGACACTCTGTTCGTTTGGCAAGTAGCGGTTAGTGAAAAAGCGCGCGGACAGGGTTTAGCGAAAAAAATGGTTTCATCACTACTTGAACGATCCAGCTGTTCAGATGTGCGTTACATAGAGACCAGTATTACTGCATCAAATGAAGGTTCTTGGGCTTTGTTTCGACGTCTTGCAAATCAGCTAGACGCCCCTTTGGAAGAATCTGTCATGTTCGATAAACAAGATCACTTTAAAGGGCAGCACGATACCGAACATCTCGTAAGGATTGGCCCCTTCACTAAAAATTAAAAAGCTAATAAGTCAAACGACTTAATAAATGTAAACGTACGCGAGTTAGAAATGCGATGAGTTAGAAGGTGCTGCTTTCACTCTCAGTTTTTGCTTTCTGCTTGATGTCTAAATAACTATTTATAAACTTAAAGGATGATAAAAAATGAAAATTTTTGACGAAATCGAATCAGAAGTACAATCTTATGCGCGCTCTTTCCCTCGAATTTTTAATCGTGCACTAGGCGCTCATTTGTTTGATGAGGAAGGTAATAAATACTTAGATTTCTTGGCGGGTGCCGGAACATTGAATTATGGTCATAACAACCCTGTCTTTAAAGAAAAGCTCGTCGAATACATCATGGAAGACGGTATTACTCATGGCCTAGATTTACATACCAAAGCCAAAGGTGAGTTTTTAGAGTCTTTCAAACAGTATATTTTAGAGCCTCGTGGCTTGGAATATATGATGCAGTTTACAGGGCCGACAGGTACCAATGCGGTTGAAGCCGCGCTTAAGTTAGCTCGCAATGTTACAGGTCGAGAAAATATTATTAGCTTCACTAACGGTTTCCACGGTTGTAGCTTGGGTGCTTTGTCTGTAACAGGTAATTCACACCACCGTGGCGCAGCAGGAACCACATTAGGTGCCGGCGTTTCTACCGTTCCTTTTGATGGCTATTTAGGTGATGGCATTGAAACAACAGAGTACCTAGACAAAGTATTGTCTGACTCTAGTAGCGGTGTAGATACGCCAGCGGCTGTTATTGTTGAAACCGTTCAAGGTGAAGGCGGCATTAATGTGGCAAGTTTTGAATGGTTACAGAATCTAGAAGCGGTTTGTAAGAAACATGGTGTTCTATTAATCGTTGATGATATTCAAGCGGGTTGTGGTCGTACTGGTACTTTCTTCAGTTTTGAAGATGCAGGCATTAAGCCTGATATTGTCACTATGTCGAAATCACTGAGCGGTTATGGTTTGCCATTCGCTGTTGTTTTAATGCGCCCAGAGTTGGATGAATGGAAACCAGGTGAGCATAACGGTACTTTTCGTGGTAATAATCTAGCCTTTGTAACCGCTAAAGTGGCGATTGAAACTTATTGGAAAGATGATGCGTTTGAAAAAGAAATTAAACGTAAAGGTGAATACATCCATCAGCGTACACAAGATATTATTAATGAGTTCGGTGAAGGTAACTTCGTTGTTCAAGGCCGAGGCATGATGCGTGGTATCAACTGTATCAGTGGTGATTTAGCGAATAAAATCACTAAAAAGTGCTTCCAGAATGGGTTGATGATTGAGACATCTGGTGCAGATGACCAGGTTGTTAAGTTTCTTTGTCCACTTATCATCAGTGATGAAGACCTGAAAGAAGGTATTGATATCTTAGAGCGCGCTATTCGTGATGTGTGTGCTAAAGAAGATGATATGCCAGAAGCAAAAAGCTACTTTGATGAAAACTACGACATTGCCGTCTAGTTTCTCTTCTATAAAAGCCGCCTTCTTAATTTGAAGGCGGCTTTTTCATCTACTTGAGTGAAGTAAATTGTAAGAAAAAAACCTCAGGTTTCCTCCGGTAACTCTTTACCGGCATTTAAGCGATCTTCGGATCATAAAAGGAGAAAAGAATGTTTGCACGTGATTTAGCAGAATGTGAGAAAACCGAACGTCGTGTAGTGTCCCCAGATGGTAATTGGGAAAGTACACGTCTGTTGTTGAAAGAAGACAATATGGGGTTCTCTTTTCACATTACGACTATTTATGAAGGCAAAGATTTTGATATGCATTATCAAAACCACCTTGAGTCTGTGTACTGCATTTCTGGTGAAGGCGAAGTAGAAAGCCGCGAAACAGGTCAAAAACATCATATTAAGCCAGGCGTAGTGTACGTACTTGATAAACATGATGCGCATACACTTCGAGCTTTTAAAGAGCTGAAGCTAGCTTGTGTTTTTAATCCGCCAATTACGGGTAAAGAAGTACACAACTCTGAAGGCGCTTACGAGCTGCTGGATTAAACCCGAATGTTTAGATCAGATTATTAATTTTTGAAGGAGTAGATCAGGAGGTACGTTAATGTCAGCGTCGGCATCAGCTTTAGCAAGTGATATTTTTTATGATACAGAGCTTTTGGAACAAGAGCTTTTAAGTAAAGATAATTCTAGCGAAGAGAGGGTGAAAAAGAATTCACAAGGAGGAGGGCAGAAAGATCACTATCCTTCAAGAAAGTATTCTTTGCCAACGTATATTAACCGTAAGGACCCCGTTATTTACTCAAATGATCGACAAAAAGCGCCGCTCGAAGAAGCGCTTTTAGATCAATATGAAGAAAAAGGTTTTTTATTTTTAGATCATATTTTCAATGATCGTGAAATCGCTGATATGCAAAAGCAAATGCAGAGCTTGCGAGACAGCGATGCAATTAAGCAAAGAGAAGAGAGTATTACAGAAGCCAGTAGCGGTGATGTTCGTTCGGTCTTTGATGTTCACAAATTAAGTGGCTTTTTTCAGAAGATTGCCCAAGACCCAAGATTGATTCGAATCGCAGAATACCTTTTAGGGGATGAGGTTTATCTTCATCAGACGCGTTTGAATTATAAACCGGGCTTTCGTGGTAAAGAGTTTTATTGGCATTCAGACTTTGAGACTTGGCATGTGGAAGATGGCATGCCACATATGAGAGCCTTAAGTATGTCCATTACATTGACTCCAAACGATCACCACAATGGCCCTTTGTTACTGATTCCCGGTTCTCATCATACTTATATACCTTGTGTTGGTGATACCCCAGAGAATAACTACCTTTTCTCACTTAAAAAGCAGAATGTTGGCGTTCCTGATGATGCCTCATTGCAGTCACTGATAGAGCAGAATGGTATAGAAGCCGCAGTAGGTCAGCCTGGCAGAATCATCTTGTTTGATTGCAATGTATTACATGGCTCAAACGGCAACATTACATCAGCGCCTCGTTCGAATTTATTTTTTGTCTACAATGCCTTGTCGAACCGTGTGGACTTGCCATTTGGCAACACAGCCCCAAGGCCTGAATACATCGCGGCTAGGAAGTCGATTAAAGCGCTTAGAAAAAGCGATTAATGCTTAAATTTTCCGCAACCTTATGACAATATAGCGGCAGTTTAAATTTTGGCATGGCTTTTAGCCCCTTAACATATTGGAAAAATGATGGGACAACATACAGTTGAAAAAATTGGCGGCACGTCCATGAGTGACTACCGTTCAGTTAGAGATAATATTATTTTCAAACCCACTTTAGTGAACAACATGTATCAGCGTGTTTTTGTTGTTTCTGCTTATGCCGGTATGACGGATAAGCTGCTTGAACACAAGAAAACGGGTGATGCTGGGGTGTTTGCTTTATTCGCTCAAGAGCGTAAGCAAAATAACTGGTTCCCTGCGTTACAAGATGTTCGCACGGCCATGTTGGACATTAACCATAGTTTGTTCGAAGTGGGTGAGTTACGTAATAAAGCGGACGCGTTTTTGAACAGTCGTTTGCAAGAAGCCCAAGAGTGCCTAGAAGATCTACATCGCCTTTGTCAGCACGGCCATTTTTCGATTAGTGAACACCTTGCTACCGTACGAGAAATGCTTGCCAGTCTTGGTGAAGCGCACAGTGCTTGGAACACCGCTCATCTATTGCAACGTGACGGTGTGAATGCCGTATTCGTTGATTTGACAGGTTGGAACAGCCCAAGCCATATGTCGCTTGATGAGCGTATTATAGATGCGTTTAAAGACATTGATATGAGCAAAGAGCTTCCTATTGCGACGGGCTATGCTCACAGCGAAACTGGTTTAATGTCTACTTTTGATCGCGGTTATAGTGAAATGACGTTCAGTAGAATTGCTGTACTAACGGAAGCTCATGAAGCTGTGATTCATAAAGAATTTCACTTAAGTAGTGCCGATCCTCGTTTAGTTGGTGAAACCAAAGCTGTGCCGATAGGTCGTACTAACTACGATGTGGCCGATCAGCTTGCCAACCTTGGTATGGAAGCGATCCATCCTAAGGCTGCAAAAGGTTTGCGTCAAAGCGGTATCGCATTGCGTGTGAAAAACACCTTTGAACCAGAGCACACTGGTACGCTTATTACTGGTGATTACGTAAGTGATGCACCCTGTGTTGAGATCATTGCAGGTTGTCGTGGTGTATTTGCTGTAGAGCTATTTGACCAAGACATGGCTGGTGATATTGATAAGTTTGATGTGGATATTCTTAAAGTATTAAGACAATTCCACGCTCATATCATTGCTAAAGATATTAATGCCAACACGATTACGCATTATTTAGCGATCAATCTAAAAACCTTGAAGCGAGTCATGCGAGTTCTGCATGAACGTTTTGCGGACGCTGAAATCACACAGCGTAAAGTGGCGATAGTTTCTGCAATCGGTAGTGATATGAAAACCACAGGTATGTTAGCCAAGGCTGTGAAAGCCATTGCTGAGCAAGAGGTTAACGTATTGGCAATGCACCAATCTATGCGCCAAGTAGATATGCAGTTTGTGGTTGATGAAGAAGACTACGAAAAAGCAATCTGCAGTCTACATAAAGAATTGGTTGAAGTTCATAACCATGGTAGAGCGATTTGCTTAGCGTCTTAATCAATAAGCCGCACTGTTTAGGGTAATCTAAAGCCCCAAGTATCTATGATGATACTTGGGGCTTTTTTGTGACCGACGTGTAAGGTTGGAGGATTTTACATACAGAATAAGACAACACACTAATTCTTATGCACAATGGGAGTGCCTTGATTAAACTCATCGGCTGTTACTGCCTTACTAACATAGTAACCTTGGCCAAAATCACATTGAAATGCCACGAGCATTTTCCATTGCTCTCTAGTCTCTACACCTTCCGCTAATACTTTGATATTGAGTTTATGAGCCATGGCGATAATGGCTTCCACTATTTTTCGATCATCTGGGTCGTTTTCTAAATCCATCACGAAACTACGATCAATTTTTAGTAAGTCTACTGGGAGGTTTTTAAGTTGAGACAGTGATGAATAGCCTGTACCGAAATCATCTATAGCGATACAGATCCCCATATCTTTAAGGGTTTGCAGCAAATATCTAGCAAGATGAATGTCTTCAAGAATAGAAGTCTCAGTGATTTCAAAGCCAACTAAATGAGCGGGCACTTGATATTTTGATAATAATGCCTGAACTAGAGTGACAAAATGAGGATCTGATAATTGCTCAGAAGCTAGATTGATATGCAGTAAAATATCAGGCCGACCTTCCTGTTTTCGTTTTGCCAAGTAAGCGATGCTACTTTCTAGAACCCAGTAGCCCAACTCGACAATTTTTCCTGTACTTTCAGCAAGAGGGATAAAGTCATTAGGGTAAATTAACCCCATTTCAGGGTGATTCCAGCGAATGAGCGCTTCAGCACCAATGACATGGTTGGTACGAAGATTAAACTGTGGCTGGTAATACATTTCAAATTCATTTCTTTGTAGTGCAAGTGTTAAATCTTCTTCGGCTTTTATCAGGTTGTGTGTACTGATCTTCATTTTTTCAGTATAGAAAGCATACTGGTTTTTGCCTTTTTGCTTGGCTTGATACAGAGCCATATCGGCATTTTGCATGATAGTAACAAGATCATAGCCATGCTCTGGAATCATTGCGATGCCCAATGACGTACTTAAAGTATAATCTCGTGAGTCCATTTTGATAGGAACTCGAATACTTTCTAATATTCGATTTGCTTGCTCTGCTGCTTGTGCTTTATCGCCAATATCTCCAAGTAAAATACCAAATTCGTCCCCACCCAAGCGTACAACAAGGTCAGATATACCTTTTATTTTGTTTAATCTCTCTGCTGCAATAACAAGTACTTGGTCTCCAACATCGTGGCCAATGGTGTCATTAATTCGCTTGAAGTTATCTAAATCAAAGTAGATAAAGGCGGATACACGCTTGCGTCTTTGATTGTTGTGCAGAATCTTGGACAGACTATCTTGCAAAAAACGTCGATTTGGTAATCCAGTTAATGGGTCGTTATAGGCAAGTTCTTGAAGTTCGGCTGTCTTTTCTTTGACTAACTTTCTTAGTTTTAATGGTTGGTTAAGAATGGCGTATAAAGCGAGAGAGAGTAAAAATGCCACTGCTAGGCTGATAGCATAACCCGTTATTTTTCGCTGCTTCAACTGAGAATCTACTGCTCGGCTTATTCGCAAGGTCCAAGTGCCCACTGGAAGAATTAGGCTGGTTGATGCTTGGATATCAGAAAGTGGTGTAATGGAGGCTGATAAAACGATGGTTTCCTTTGTTGCAGCATGTTGTCTTGAAAGACTGTATTGATAGCCTTCACTTTCTAGCTGTTTTAATTGTGTTGCTTCTAATAGATCATCTAAATAAATAACCGCTGAAGCAAAGCCCCAAAAAAGCTCTTTTTGTGTACCTTTATGCAAGAAAATAGGTGCTCGGCTAATAACAGCTACGCCACCTTGGACTAATGCTACGGGGCCTATAACAAACATTCTATGGTTTTTAATAGACAGCATGGCTTCTTCGGTAAAGCGGGGCGTCGAAATGATGTTAAACCCAATGGCGCTCTCGTTTCCTTTGAAAGGGTATATTTCAGAAATGATGCCATCCGGGGCAAGTTGAAGGTTTTCAATGCCGCCAATGGATTTGATCAGTTTGTCAGCATAACTTGGGAACCACTCACCGCTACCGCTATTTTGTTCTACTTCATAAGCTAGAATTTGCGCGGAAGTAAAGGCCGAAGAAAGGCGTCTTTCTATAACGGATGCTTGTGTTCTTGAGATACCACTTAACAAGGATTGCTGCTGATTAACGATGGACTGGTTTGTTGACTGAGTCCAATACCCACCAAATACAGCGATAGCGAAAAAAGCAATCAACGAAAAAAATAAGGCGGAAGGTTGCTTAAACTCTGCTTTCTTCAAGGATTGATCCTTTCTTAACAAATTAATAAATATGCAAAAATCATACACATAAACTCTTACAGGGTATTTAATATTTTTGTAAATAGATGCGCTGTTACGTGATTATGCAAAAATTAATGTAACCCATTTTTGACTGGTTGATTGAGACGGTAGATGAGGTGGGGAAATAGTGTAAAAATAAAAAAAACCACGGTATTTATGACAAAAATACCGTGGTTTTAGTAGCGTTTTAAGCTTTTATGCTAGAGCTAAAAATACTCCAGCAATAGCAATAACACTGCCTGTTAGGCGAGTCACGATAGGGGCTTGGAAGCGCGCAATTGCCATACCAAAGCCAATACCGGCAACATGCAACAAAGCCGTTGCTAGTGCAAAGCCCAAAGCGTATTCCGCACCATTAGCATTTAATGGCATTTCTAAGCCGTGTGCAGCACCATGGAACAAAGCGAACAATCCTGCAATGCCTGCGCAGACGGCAACAGGGAAACGTGCTGCACCAACCAACAATGCCCCCATCAGAATAACGGACAAGACAATACCTTGTTCAATGAAAGGTACTTGCACGCCAGCAACCGCTAAACCGCCACCGACTAACATAGTACCAACAAAAGCGGAAGGCACAGCCCACAAAGCTCGACCGCCAAGGCTAGCAGCCCAAAGACCAATGGCCAACATGGCCAATAAGTGATCCAAGCCCCCCATAGGATGCATGAAACCCGTCATGAAGCTCGTTGTGTGTTCGTGTCCTGGGTGAGCAAATGCAAGAGCAGGTATTGCGGCAACAAGAGCAGCTAATGCCATTTTTAGCGATAAACGCATGGTGTTGTCTCCAAAAAAATATGTGAGTATAAAAGACGTTACAAAATAGTCTTCTCTAAACCACCGCTCTTGCGGCTGGAAGCGAAGATTCTAACATACCCACAGTGCGGGTAAATTGAATGATGTTGCCAATAGGTAACGAAATATTCAGTTTGGCAAATAAAGTATAGATAAGAAGTGCTTAACTTTATGGTATTGTCTTGAAATAGAGGCCTGAAAGGGGTTATTTTCGAGAGAGAATTAACAATCGATACAAGGAGGTATAACGATGACAATGTTTTATTTAGGTTTGGCAATCATTAGGGCACTTGTGCCTTATGCGGCTTTTGTTCCTTGGTTGCTTCAAAACGGTGTCGATATCCCACAGTTTTTTACTGAAATGATGGCTAATCCTATCAGCATGTTTGCATGGCTCGATGTGATTGTGGCAGCGATTACGTTATTGGGTTTTATTATCCATGATGGCCAAAAAAAACAAGTTAGATGGCGATTTATCGCAATAGTTGGGACGTTAAGTGTTGGAGTGTCCTGCGGACTCCCTTTGTACCTTTACTTACGAGAAAGGCAGCGTGGTGAGGAACAGATTAGAAAATGAGAAATGCCATTATCATTTAACAACAAATTTAGGGATCAGCTATGACCTTTCATCTATGGACTTTGTTTTTCTTAGCTTACTTGGTGACCACCTTGTCACCTGGCCCGAACGTATTGTTAGTGCTTGAAAATAGCATTCAATTCGGTTGGAAGTCGGCCTTTATTACGATTTTTGGTAATTTGACCTGCCAATTTTTGATTGTTTGTTTGGTTGCTTTAGGTGTTGGTGCTCTTTTACAAACTCTACCTGCCTGGTTTCTGGTGATGAAAATATTGGGCGGAACTTATTTGATTTACCTTGGAATTAAAGCCTTGAGATCTAAAAAGAAATCAACTTTTGATGCTATGGATAATACAGCCGTAACCACTTCCACTAAAAGGGGACTTGCACTGTTTGGTGAAGCTTTCTTAGTCTCTGCAAGTAATCCTAAAACACTGATATTTTTGTCCGCCTTCTTACCTCAGTTTTTAACGTTAGAGTCGTCAGCTTACCAACAGTTTTCGGTCATGTTTATTACTATCTGTGCTATCGTGACCTGTGTACATATCGGCTATGCTTTTGGAATCGCTCGTCTAGGAAAACGTTTTTCGCTAAAAAACATGGAAGCCAAAATCACTAAAATAACTGGCGGATTGTTTATTACCATGGGCGGTGGAATACTGCTTAGTAATCGATAAGGCGAATACGAACAGGCTTACCATCCCAGTAAATCAAAGTATGACAAAAGCCAGCCTTATTTATCCTGTTTATTAGGGATGAATAAGGCTTTTTGCTATCTATATTAAAAATGATGAGAGAGCTTTACACCAAAATTCGTGCTGTGGTTGTTTTCAAATGTAGCTTCATTTCCAGCTAGATTGGTTTTAGCTTCGCCAATCCATGTATAAGATACGCCAGTTGCAATGGCTGTATTTTGTGTTGCTTGATATTTTAGCCCAGCAATTAATGAAGTATAACCATCGGTTGGTGACAGATTACTCGCCACTTTTTCTGACGGTTTTTCATACGCGACGGAGAGAGACCCTGTCAGTTTGTTCGTTAGTTTTTGACCAAGCCCGAGAGAATAAGTGATTGTGTTGTCTTTAAAATCAACGAGGTTATTTCCAGCATCGACAAACTGGGTGAAAAGTTGGGGAGTGATTTTTGTTTTTTTCCATTCAACCCAGCGCGCAGAAAACATCAGCAGTGTGGATTGTGAAACACCCATTTGAAAGTCAAAGTTTACAGATTTCGGCATATCAATGTTAAATGAAGTCTCTCTTGCAAAAGAAGAACTGACAATATTTTCTTGGCTATTAAAGTTCACCTTGATAGCGGAGTTATAAGTCAGTGACGCTCTAAGAGCGATATTTGGAATTTCATAGGCCGCGCCAAATAGATAGCCCCAATCGTTCTGAGTGTCCGTTTTCATTGTATAGAGTAGATGGTTTGATGGCTGATTCACGGTAACCTCACCGTTGGACGTGACATTTCTGAGTCCGCCGTAGACTGAAAACGGTGTGTTTATTTTATAGCGAATGATTCCTTTGATAGCTGTAGTATCGACAGAAGCACTGGTTTTAGAAAGGGGGTATGTCGAGCTAGAAGGGTAGCGAATATCTGCACCAAAAGGCTGATCTATAATAATGGCCATTGACGTAGAGTGAGGAAGATCTTGTTTATAGGCTCCACTAAAAAAATAGCCTTTTTTCGCTACGTTTCCTGAATGGATTGAGTCCGTTAGTTTTCCTGACACTTCCGGATCAAAGCTATAAGCGCTTAATTCAATATAGGTTCCTTTTTCGAATAAGGGCGTAATGGATTGACCAGATAGACTCATGCCGCCGGCATATACCTCTTTGGTACTAATTGCACAAAGAGTGATTAAAATGACTGTTTTTTTCATGGAGCTTATACCTGTTATCGGTTCTATGTCGGCTTAATGTTTAAAATGGTGCGGTAAAGCAAATAAAAAATATTTAGCGTGCCTTTTATGGCGGCCAATAATAAAGTATTTACAAAAAATTACTAAATGGTAAATCAGTTATTTATAAAGTTTGAGGCTTAACTATTATGGCTAGCGGTTGGGCGCAAGATGGCGCAGTTCAAGATCAAATAGACGCAACAGTTGACTCCGAAGTTGAGCGTGCAAAAAACAGCATGCCAAAAGGTGAGAGTCTGACTCATTGTGAAGAATGTGATGCGGTGATCCCGGAACCTCGTCGTAAAGCTATTCAAGGTGTGCGTTTGTGCATCCAGTGCCAATCTGAGCAAGAGAAACAGAGTCGTTCTGCTTTGTATAATCGCGCTGGCAGTAAAGATAGCCAGCTAAGATAATGATTTATCTCATTTGTTAACGAGAATTTCTCCTGCTTGGATGCCTTCAATATGATAAGGTTTCGTCTATCTATAAGGGCACTTTGACCATGGGGCTGATGCTCAATTTCTTTCAGAATAAATAAGGATGAGGCTGTGGTAGACACTTACTCAACAGAAGTAAATAAATTAGAAAAATTGCGTGCAGCTTGGTTGCCTGCTGTCGAGTTTCTTTTTGGCGAAGCCGTTGAAGAGGCCAAATTTGATGGCTTTGAAGTTTGGGATGATATAGCCAAACCAAGTGCTGTATTTACACACGCTGATGAGCCATATCGTTACAAAATTCATATGCCAGCCAGAGTATTCAGTAATGACGTTATGCTGTTAGCGGATGTCATCCAAGAGATGGTACGTGGTCAATATCCGGTTGGTTATGACGGTGCGACAACGTCAGCCTTGTGTGAAGGTGTTGCTGTGTTTGGTGCTGTTACGGCGATTAAGCAAGTGTTTGGAGAAGAGTCAGTCGACTCTTACTTAAATGCGCTCAAAGAACAGGCTTTTTCTTACTATGATGCTTTTTCTTATGTTGCCGTCTTGCTGGCTGAAGATCCACAAGCGATCAAGAAACTACGTGCTGTTCAGCCTTTCTTGTACAAGGTAGAAAGAGCCGATTTTGAAACGGCACAAGTAGAAATAGATCGTAAAATCAAAGATATCCTCTTGCTGGCGTTTCGTGCCTAAGAAATATTATTGAACACAAGAAACAAAAATGCCGCGTGATCGCGGCATTTTTATTAGCTAACTTAGAAGCAGCTGAATATTAACTTTTTAGTTCAGATAGCTCTTCACTGAACCAAATTTTGCGTTTAAATCGTGGGTTTTTAGAAGACATATCGATCTTGTAAGGATTTGGCTCGTGAGTTTGTGGCAAATCAAGAATGTTGCAGAGCTCTTGAGCAAGCCATTTCTCTACCTTGAGTACGACCATTTTCTTACGTAGACGGCCTTGCTCATCACGGTTCAAAATCGTTGGTAAGGTATTTAGCGTTAAAATTTCACCAATCGCAGGATGAGCCATACGCTCACGGCCTTCATCGCTGGCATAAAAATGCGATACCGCAAACACCATACGCTCAGGATTGATCTGCTGTAAGAACTGGCAAGATTTCACAACAGTAGAGCCCGTGCGAACCATGTCATCGAACAATACAATACTCGCACCATCTAGACCGTCGAAAGTGTGTTCGCTTTCTTTATGAAGCGTAATTTCTACTTTGCGTTCCGCCGTACGGTCTTTATCAAGCATGATAAATTTAGCTTTGCTAAGACCCAGTGTTCTGAACATTTCTTTAACGAAGTCGCGGGCGCCTTTGTCTGGTGCGCATAGCACCAAACCTTCACCGTCTTCACCGTAGTTCAAAATGTTTGAATTCAATAAGTAATGGGCGTAAATCTCATAAGGGATTAAGTTATGGAAATCGCCTTCAAATACGTCATTAAAGATTTTTTGAACTGAATCAGAATGGTTATGGATGGTCATTACCGTATCCACACCAGACAGCTTCAACAGTTGAGCGTAAAGTTTCGCAGTGAAAGGCTGTCCGTCAAATTTCTTAACATCGTTGATGTCACGCTCGAAGCTGGTTTCACCTAGGCTTTGATGAGGGCCGCGGTCTTGTGCGCTGTAGAATAAATCTGGTTCAACCAAGATAACGCGATCAGCACCATTTTCTTTTGCGGCGCGAGCGATAATTAAGTTAGACATGGCTAATTCTTGGCGGCTTTTTACATGACTGCCAGTACTGACGATGATGACAGCTTTACCCTTAAGTTTACGGCCAATGTTTTCGAAATCTGCTTCGTCAGAAATAAAACGAGGGCAAAATTCAGAGTTCATGAATTGCTTCATACTGATCAGATCAGCGATGTCTTCGTGCTGGCCCATTGCATAGGCAACATCAATAGCAAAGGGATTATCAGAAGAGTTACTAACAACTACGACATTAGTTGACTGGCTGGTCGACAAAGTCATGAGGTTTCCTTAACTAAGGGTATGGGAATTTGCGCTGATTTTAATACTTGTAGGCTTTTTTCGATAGGGCTGATTGCGGAAAAAGGCATTTTTATGTCGATCTAATGAAGTCTTACTTTTTATTGAGTCAAAAATTAAGAGAAATTTTCAATGTGTTGTCAGTGATGATAGTTATTCTCAGCTACTTTCATTCTTTCTAAATACTTTATTCAAACGAAATTGATGCGGAAGATAAACTGGTTCTGTTGGCGGTGACTGGTTCCAGATGGCTTTTAAAGTGGCAACGGTAGCTGACCCATATAAATTAGCTGGAACACCGACTGAATTAAGCCAGTTAGCGATCCAAGGGTTCAGTGGATTATCGTCAAAACCGAAAAACGTTATGTCTTCAGTGGGATCTAGCCCAGCTTCTTGTATGAGACGATACGCACCATAAGCTAGCATATCGCTGAGACAGACAATGACATCGGGTCTTTTAGGCATATCTAAAAAAGCGTGCATACTTTTATATCCTACCTCTAGATGATTAAGTCCCTCTGCATGAGCATGAGGGACATCATCGGGAGTAATTCCTGCTTCTGACAGCCTGTCTAGTAAACCCCTTCGTCGCTCAGCTGCTGCAGTTTGATCAAGCGATGCATGAATGATCCCGATGTTTTTCTTTCCATGTTGCAGAAGTAAATTCGCAACATCGACACCTGCTTGATAATTATTGATGCCCACATAGTGACTATTTTCTTGATCTGGAGCTGGACGGTTAACAAACACCAATGTCGTGCCATTATCACGGTACATATGTAAAAGCTCACTTTTTACCGCACCAATAATGACTACCGCACGAGCCAGTTGAGACCGCATTTCTTGTAAATATTCGTCTTGTATTTTTGCCTCTTCGTGGGTGTCGCACAATGACATAATGTAGCCCTCATCCCTTAATGCCCACTCTATAGAGGAGGCAATGGCGGACATTGTTGGATTAGCCAAACTTGCGGCTAAAACACCTACAATTTGGCTTTCTTGACACCTCAATGCTCTGCCAATACTCGCTGGTCTATAACCAAGTTCTTCAACCGCTTTTTTGACTTGCTGAATGGTTTGCTCAGAGGCCTTGTTAGTTATGCCATTGATGATACGAGAGGCTGTTGCTGTCGATACCTTGGCATGAGCGGCCACCATAGCTAAAGACACTCTATTATTTGATGAATGTTTTTGTTTTCTACGCTGGGTGGGTGGCATTACGCTTCCTTGATGAAGGCATTGAAGAGCCAAGATTTTATCTTTGTTTGATGGGAGCAACAAGCGGGGAAGCTAGCTTGTCAGCATTAAGTACGTTTTAGGGCTTGAGAATGGCGGGTAGACCTGTTTATACTTTGCTGGTTAATCGATTACCTAAATGTTGTCCGAAATACTTTGGTTGTTTTTAGGTGGATCTTTTAAGCGCTAAAAACAATAAAGATAATAAGGACTGTTGTAATGAAGAATAAACAAATAACCCGATATGCCGTCATGTTACTGGTTGCGTCTTGTGTCCCTTTTTCTGCGGTACAGGCTGAAAACAGAATTGATATTATCCGTGCCGATGCACCTGAATTAGCGGCTTATGGCGAGCAAGCGGTTGGAGTTAGGCAAATCAATTTTGTCCATAAAAATCAGATTGATGTATTAAATACAGATAGAGATAGACAAGAAGGCGATGCATTTCCATATTATGATCGCCCTTTAACGGTTGAAACTTGGTATCCGGCGCAAGCCAACTCGAAAGGTTCGCAAATATTAAAAGTCTTGGCTCGAGACGGTAAAACAGAAATAGAGTTACACGGACAGGCGATTCTAAACGCCCAGCCTACCAAGGTAAAAACAGCCTTTCCATTGGTTATACTTTCCCATGGTTACCCCGGTAACCGTTTTCTAATGTCTCCCATAGCGGAAAATATTGCCTCAAAGGGTTATGTTGTCGTTGCGATTGACCATACTGACTCAACCTACAGCACCTTGTCTGATATCAGTTCCAGTATCGTTAATAGAACCAAAGATCAGTTGTTTATTTTGGATCAAATTAGCCAGTTGGCAAAAGATAAATCCTCCTTTTTATATAACTTAGTTGATGTGAATAATACCGGTATTATTGGTTATTCAATGGGAGCTTATGGCACGGTTGTTACGGTTGGTGGTGGTTTAACCTCATATGGAGTTAAGAAAAATGAAGGTTTCTTTTCTACGCCGAGCGGCACATTGGATCAGTACTTAAGTGGCAGCGAGGATTATCTTGCTTTGGCGGACAGTCGTATTAAAACCGCAGTCACCTTTGCTCCAGCAGGTATGAATAATGGCTTTATGGATGCTAAAACAGCGAAAGGGATTCGTGTTCCTATGCTGTATATAGCAGGGTCGGTAGACGACACAGTGGGATATGAAGACGGAGTACGTGCGTTATGGAAAGCATCAACTAGCGTTGACCGTGCTTTACTGACGTTTGATTACGCTAATCATAATGCAGGTGCTCCAATGGCACCCCCAGCTGAAATGTATAAAGTGGACCCAGAGTTAGGTTTCAACTTGTCTATGCATTACCTGGACCCTGTTTGGGATAATGTGCGTATGAATAACGTTTCGACTCATTTTATTACCGCTTGGTTAGGTCAGTATTTGAAGCATGATGATGCAATGTCAGGCTATTTAGATTTAGTGCCGCATTCTAATGAAGGCACTTGGGGTGATGGTGAGGGTAGCGCCAACCACACTTACTGGAAGGGCTTTCCTAATAGAAGCGCCAGTGGATTAAGGTTTGAAACACTGAAAACGGATTCTTAAAAACACCTTTAATGGCGCATATAGGCAAGATCGAAAAGGACAGAATCAAGCTTTTGGGTCTTGCCTATATGGCTTAAGTGTCACGGGTAAATGATTAGTGGATAAGGGATCAGAAGTAACACTGTAATTTTTACGGAATTGCATTGGGGTCGTATTGAAGGCAAGTTTGAACTTTTTGGCAAAGTAAGCAGAGCAATTAAAGCCACTTGCGTAGGCAATATCTGCGATTTGCTTATTGCTTTCAGTTAGTAATTGTACAGATTGTCTTAGCCGATAATTCAATAAGTAGCTGTTAGGAGAGCAGCCCAACGCATTACGAAATAAACGATAGCATTCACTCTCACTGATGCTTGCCGCACGGCTGATCTCAGCAATGGAAATACGTTCATCATAATGGCTATGAATAAAATTGAGTAAAGTTTGTACTCTTTTTTCATTCGTTTTCGAGGCGTTCTTTGAAGAGGTAATATCTTGATGATTAGTACAGAAAATATGCCAAAATTTCATTAAGGCTATATTCATATAGAACTCGCGATCAGAGCGCTTCTCATCCCATACCTTAAAAGCACTCGCTAATTCATGGATGACTTGTTGGTGCCAAGCTTTATCCGTAGAAAATTTATAGAACATGAGCTCTTTGTTATTAATAACCGGAAGTACATGCTTTTTATAGATGAGCCCAAAATCGCCACCACCGAGTATTTTCGGGCTGAATACCACATTGAGTATACGGCAATCTTCAGTTCCATGGTTCGTCAGCTTGTGGAGGGTGTTCGCGTTGATAAAGATCATTTCACCAGCTCTTACAATGTCACTGGTATTGAGACATTCGACCTTAGTAGCCCCTTCGATAACCAATACGACTTCAATTTCATCGTGCCAATGCCATGGAACTTCGCCACCAACAAAATGGGAAAAGCGTTCGTCATAAGATCCACAGGGAAAGTCATGGCTACCGTGAGTGGTTAGCTCTTTGCCATTTTCTTCGGTTTCAATTTTATAAATTTGCATAACATCACTTCGTAAAATCGTCTTGGTAGAATCGTTGTATTTTAAGAGAGTATATACCTATATATAAAGCTAATTAGACGGTATTGTTTTGAAAAAAATCAAATAGGCAAACAGAATTATGCTACTGCTTTTCATTATTTACATCGCTTTTATTAGTTTAGGACTACCAGATGCTGTACTAGGCTCATCGTGGCCAGTAATGAGGAGCGACTTAAATGCCTCGATGGAATTTGCGGGTGTCATTTCTCTCATTATTAGTGCTGGTACCGTTCTTTCTAGTCTTTATGTGACAAAAGCAATTAACTGTTTTGGGATTGGAAAAGTCGTCGCAATAAGCGTTTTGCTGACAGCCATCGCATTACTTGGTTTTAGTATGTCCAATGTGGCTCTAGCGCTTGTATTTTTGGCTATTCCTTTGGGTCTTGGGGCGGGTGCAGTGGATGCTGCATTAAACAACTTCGTGGCTTTGCATTACAAAGCGAAACACATGAATTACTTGCATTCATTCTGGGGCGTGGGTGCGACGGCAGGTCCACTATTAATGGCGAATTACCTGACCCTTAGTGAAGGCTGGCGTGATGGCTATGTAACAATCGCAGTAGTGCAATTTTTACTCGTTATTTTGCTCTTTTCCTCCCTGCCACTGTGGAAGAAGTTTGTTGTTAAATCTTTAGAAAGTAATGACACTGGTGGTGCGCTAGTGTCGAATGCGACCGCCTTGAAAATAAAAGGTGTTCCATTGCAAATGGCGGTGTTCTTTTGCTATTGCTCAATAGAAATGAGTACTGGATTGTGGGCGGCAAGTTATCTCACGACACAAAGAGACGTTTTGGCTGCCGATGCCGCGTTCTGGGTCGCTATGTATTATTTGGGGATTACGGCTGGGCGGTTTGCCTGTGGCGTCATTGCTGAAAAAATTACCGAAGAAGCTCTAATACGAGCTGGCGTGTTCATTATCTTATTGGGTTGTATATTACTGGCTCTGCCGTTCTTTGATGGACTTGCAAAAATGGGCTTGATATTGATTGGACTCGGTTGCGCACCTATCTTTCCTAATACCCTTCAAATGACCCCAAAACGTTTTGGCTCGGCTGCATCACAAACCATTATAGGCTTATCTATGGCCTCCGCTTATATAGGAATTATGATAGTTCCGCCAGTGCTAGGTGGTGCCGCAACAGCCTTCACTTTCGCGTCATTACCGGTGATATTAGTCTTTCTTTCTGTCGTTATATTAGTGACAACTGAGCGATTACGACGTTACAGCAATACTTCTTTACGTTAATAACTAAGAGCGACGTGATGATGAGCTTCGAGAATAAGAAAAGCATTCAGCGACAACAAACCATACTGCTGTTGTTAGCATTGGATGGAAAAGTATTCTCTGAGACGTTAAAGCAGCGATTTAATGTGTCGGATAACATCATTTACAACGACATGATTTATCTAGAAAAAGCGGGTTTGTTAAAACGTATTGACGCTGGGGCTGTTGTTGTAGAAGCGTATTCGGAGCTAGAAGAAAAGTAGTTATTATTTTTTCTTATTCACCGTCAAATTTTAAGGGTGATTAAGACGAAGAAACACGTATGTACCATGATTTAGATTCTTAGAGAGCCTTGGAGAATTTCAATGTCTTTAAAAGCAACCTCCGTCAGACTAGACGAAGAGACACTGCAACGTGTTGGCCAAATGGCTGAAGCAATGGATAGGCCAATGGCGGAAGCCATTAAACAATACGCTGCCCGCGAAGACTGGTTTATTCGTGAAGTAGAAAAAGGCATTGAGTCAGCAGACAAAGGGAAATTGATCGACCACTCTGATATTAAAGCGAAATGGGATGCAAAGCGTGCTGTTCAAATGGACTTATTTAGTTCATTGATTATGCAAAAGCCGCGGCGAAGTTTTGCAATTCTGCTAGATGTTTGGGTTGCTTAGGCTGAACGATGTCCTCATTGATTCTAAGTATCAGACTTTTAAAGACTTCCGTGTTATTTTTCAGTTTTTGCGATGCCATTAAGGATTTGATTTCGTTAATACTCTTTTCATTAAGCTTAACTGAAAAGCGCTTTGAAGCTTTTGCCTTGGCAAGGTCGGATGTTAACAGCAAGCCTAAGTCATTTTGAGAGAATCGATTGGAACTTAAGGCGTGAAGATAGTATAAAACCAAGGCTTTATTAAAGCTGTCTCCCAAGCTGGCGTCTATTTTCTGCGTCGCTATATTTAGAATATCTAAAAAGTGAGCAGGCAAACGCACATCGATTGGCGTTTTGATTTTATTGTACTCGGCACGCACTTTCGCGGTGGATTGTTTTGGGATGCTAACTACTGTATTACAGTGATTGCATACCGCCGCCAAGATATTTTTCACCAAGCCTGAATCATCATTAAAACTGACATCTCGAAGCTGATAAGTCGCATGTGTTAAACCACATTCTGGGCAAATGACCTGTCTTGAATCACCTTCTTTAACTATCTTCATTTTACACTCCACTTTCGTGAACACTGATAAACATGGCATCGGGCTCGATAAAGTAAAATTTTATATACCATCGTTTACCATTCTTGAATGGCTTTAATACATGTACATCAATAGTAGATACTTGATGGTGAGGGCTGGATTCATATTCGTTGCCGCGAGTATGACGTATCAGTTCAATAACCTCATCATCGTTTAACTGACCGCACTGGAAAAGGTTTTTGACATCAATTTTTTCTCTTACTTCATGGTCGTATGAGCCATTTTCTAAGCAAGTTACCACTTGTGATTTCACATCCTTGAAACCCATCACCACTCCTTTTGTACGAAATAAATCGTACTTTTTTATTGTACGTCATTATTCGTACTTTTCAATTCATTATCTTTATTTTAGTTCAAACTATCAGCAAAAACCGAGACGATAAAAAAACATAAGTAGAACTTAGCTATGTGGTGTTTTGCGCTGACGACGTCAGTGACGCAAGCAAAACACCACACGGCTTGGCTTCCACCGATAAACTCTCCTCAAACAAGCTGACTACCTCGCCTCGCATTGTTGATAACAACTCGGTTTTCTTGGGCAAACGGCGCCACGAGAGCAAATCAATCTCGCATCGTTGTCTATGCCTCGTTCGACCCAGTTGATGTTTAAAATCTTCGCCACGCTCATTAGGTCTTTTTTGATGCTTCTTGGGATCTGTGAGGAGCCGCCTTTGGTCACGCAGGCTTCCCGTAAATCGGCGGCAATTGAAAGGGCGTCTTTGCCTTGGGCGTCAATAGCTGGGTTCAAATCGATGCCGGAGCAAAGTACGTGATTGTTACCTGCAAGGTCTTGGACTTTCACCGATTCACAAGCGTAAATTCGTGGCTCATCGCCGACATTAAGAATCGATATTTGTGCTGATGTGCCAGTACTTGGCTCACTGATCTTGCGAAACACTGACCAGTGCTGGCAAGGATCTTCCACCATGCTCATGTTGCCCCAAGGCAACGGAATGCCATTGCCTCGATACACGGCTTTGAGTTTGCCCGGTGCGTAAGCATCAAAATAATGCCAATGGGGATAAGGCGACGCCGCTGTCATACGACGCATGGTAACGGATTCTGAAACACCCGCCAGTTGTGCGGTATTAATTTCGTAGCCGTTGCGATCCAGCATTTGTCTAAACGGCACTTTTGGACAAAGCAGAGCACCCGCAAAGAAGCTGCATTCGAAGTCTCGCCAAGCGTACAAAATATCCTGAGCATCCATACCAGATGATTGTATTTTGGATGACTTAGCCTGCAATGGGGATATTTCATTTCGCCCTGTGACCAAGACGTTTTTCATGCCGTCTTTGTCGTGCAATACCGTGTGACCAATATGCACTGCGAGATTGTATTTTAATCGTTGTGGTTGGGCTTTCATGATTTGGTTGATGTAAATCGTACTTGGCGGATCAAAAAAAGACGTCACCACATGGCTTTCACTGATGCCCATCTCTTGTAATACCGCTAACGGCGTCTTGCGAAACCATTTAATCTGCAAGCCCATTTGCTTGGTGATGGCAACAATCTCATCAAGGCTTAATGGCAAACGTTTGAGTCCCACTTCTTCCGCCGCGCGTTCTAAATCTGGGAAATGGTTTTGATGGTGTTCTTGGTGAGCGCGAATCAATAGATGGGCAAATTGTCGACCGCTGGTGCCCGTTTGGGAAAGCATCTCTGGAATGGCTATTTGCAGTATTTCTTTGGAAAACAAAAAGTTTGGCTCTAACGCCATGCCATCGATACCACCGCCAGATCCTTTCGTTGGGGTAATGGCTTCTTCTTCCGGAATATCATCTAGGAACCATTCGACTTCTTTCTGAAAAACGCTGGCGATGACTTCCAATACGTCTTCACTGGGGATGCGTTTCCCCCTTTCTATCATGGATAAATAAGACACTGATGGGGCCGATTCTGCGTCTATTTTAATGCACCGTGCCGACAGGTCTTCCATCGTCAAACGGTTGCGTTTACGCAGGTTGCGGATTTTTGTTCCCAAAAAATGGGCTTTGCGATTGAGGCTATTTTTATTTTTCATTTTTGTAAAATTTACACTGTGTAATTCTTATTGTGAAATTTTAGCTTAGTCGGGCATAGACTATAAATCAAGCAATCGAAAGAGAGATCAAGCGAATTGCTAACCCTAAGAATCAGAGTGATAAGAGAAAGAAGGAAAGCGAGATGAATATGCCCCAAGCGAAAAATAACAGAGTGATTCATCCAGGGTTTTGCCACTTCATCAATGAAGAAGTGCTGCCACTTCACGTTATCGAACCAACCAAATTTTGGCGCGACCTTGAGCAGCTCGTTGCTGACTTGTCGCCGATTAATCGCGAACTGTTGGCTACTCGTGATGCGATGCAACAGCAGATCGATCAATGGCACCTTGATCATAAAGACCAAGTCATGGACACAAAGGCTTATGAAGCCTTCTTACGTGAGATTGGTTACTTGGTTAAAGAGGGCGATGATTTCACTATCACCACAGCGAATGTTGATGAAGAAATTGCTCACTTAGCAGGGCCTCAATTGGTTGTGCCAGTCAAGAACGCACGTTTTGCGCTGAATGCCGCCAATGCTCGTTGGGGCAGTTTGTACGACGTTTTTTACGGCACGGATGTGATTCCTAAAACAGACGAGCTAGCGACAGGCAAAGCCTATAACCCAGTTCGTGGTGACGCCGTGATTGCCAAAGCCAAAGACTTTTTAGATGAGGTGTTTCCGCTCGAGTCTGGTTCTCACAAAGACGTGATCAGCTACGTGGTTTATTACCATCATTTATTGGCTTTTTTCCAAGATGGAAGCCAAACCGGTTTACAGCAACCTTGCCAGCTGGTGGCGGTAAATGGTCAGCGCAGTGAGCCAGAAGCCGTATTACTGAAAAATAACGGTTTGCACGTAGAAATTCAGTTTGATCGTAACGGCAAAAACGGTGTGAAAGACCCAGCCAATATCAATGACATTCTTATTGAGTCAGCTCTAAGCACCATTATGGACTGTGAAGACTCAGTGGCAGCCGTTGATGCGGAAGACAAAATTGACGTGTACCGCAATTGGCTTGGCCTAATGCAAGGCACGCTAGAAGCTAGCTTCGAAAAAGATGGGCAAACGCAAACGCGCCGCATGAACCCAGACCGTATTTTTACGGACTTAGATAATCAAGAATACCGCTTACATGGCCGTTCTTTGTTGTTGATTCGCAATGTCGGTCACTTGATGGAATGTGACTTGATGCAAGACGAACTGGGTAACTTTGTGCCTGAAGGCATTATTGATGCGGTCGTAACAAGCTTGATTGCCGCGTTGGATTTGCAGAGTCACAAGGGCATTCGTAACAGTAGAACGGGCAGTATTTACATCGTCAAGCCCAAGATGCATGGCCCAGAGGAAGTGGCATTTAGTTGTGAGTTATTTGCTCGAGTAGAGCAGATGCTTGGCTTACCAGAAAACACCATCAAGATCGGCATTATGGACGAAGAACGCCGTACGACCTTGAACTTGAAAGAGTGTATTCGTCAGGCGAAATCTCGGGTGTTTTTCATCAATACGGGGTTTCTGGATCGAACTGGTGACGAGATTCACACCAGTATGCAAGCGGGTGCTTTCTTGCCAAAAGATCAGATTAAAAACCAGCCTTGGATTCAGGCTTATGAAAATCGCAATGTCGACATAGGCTTGCAGTGTGGTTTGCCTGGCAAAGCACAAATTGGCAAAGGAATGTGGGCCATGCCAGATGAAATGGCAGCGATGATGGCGGCGAAAGTAGCCCATCCGAAAGCGGGCGCGAATACGGCTTGGGTGCCATCGCCAACCGCGGCGACTTTACACGTATTGCATTATCACCAAGTGGATGTGTTTGAAGTGCAAGAGCGACTCAAAAATCGTCCGAAAGCGAGCCTGATAGATTTACTTACCATCCCGACGATTCCAAGCAATTTGACTTTGTCGCAGCAAGTGATTGAACGAGAAATCGAAAACAACGTTCAAGGTTTATTGGGCTATGTGGTGCGCTGGATTGAAGCGGGCGTGGGGTGTTCGAAAGTGCCTGACATTAACAATGTGGGTTTGATGGAAGACCGTGCCACCTTGCGGATTTCTAGCCAACATTTAGCGAACTGGTTGCTTCATGGTGTGTGCAGTAAAGAGCAGATTGATGAGGTGATGCAACGCATGGCTCGGGTGGTGGATGAGCAAAATATAGCCACAGAAGGGTATCGCCCGATGGCCTTAAATGCCAAGAGTTTCGCTTTTAAAGCAGCGCAAGATTTGATTTTTAAAGGCGTGATTCAGGCAAATGGTTATACCGAGCCACTTTTACATGCGTACCGAGTTAAAGCGAAAGCAGCAAATTAATTACCTATTAATAAATTTATCTTAAACAACCTAAAGAGTGAGAAGAGCTATGCAAACTTATAATAATAAAACACAGCAAGCGAGCAATACGATCAATCAACAAGGTCCAACTTGGGCGGCGATGAATCCTGAATTCGTAGCGAGAATGCAATTGCAAAACCGTTTTAATACGGGGTTAGATATCGCCAAATACACAGCTAAAATCATGCGTGAAGACATGGCGAGCTACGACAAAGATCCAGCGAATTACACTCAGTCTTTGGGGTGCTGGCATGGCTTTGTTGGCCAACAAAAAATGATTTCTATCAAGAAGCATTTTGGCACCACACGTAGCCGTTACTTGTACCTGTCTGGTTGGATGGTCGCGGCCATGCGTTCTGAGTTTGGCCCATTGCCAGATCAATCTATGCATGAAAAAACGTCTGTGCCAGCGTTGATTAAAGAGTTGTACACCTTTTTGAAGCAAGCGGATGCCCGTGAATTACAGCACATATTTAAAGAAATGGATGACGCCAGAGAAGCGGGTGATCAAGTCCGTGAACAAGCCGCTCAGCAGAAAATTGATAACTTCGAGACCCATGTAGTGCCTATCATCGCCGATATTGATGCGGGTTTTGGTAACGAAGAAGCGACCTATTTGCTAGCGAAGAAAATGATTGAAGCGGGCGCTTGTTGTATCCAGATCGAGAACCAAGTGTCTGATGCAAAACAATGTGGTCACCAAGATGGCAAGGTGACGGTTCCTCATGAAGATTTCTTAGCGAAAATTAATGCGGTACGTTATGCCTTCTTGGAATTGGGTGTAGACGATGGTGTGATCGTAGCGCGTACGGATTCTTTGGGCGCGGGTTTAACGCAAAAAATTCCTGTATCACAAACGCCTGGAGATTTAGCCGATCAATACAATGCCTTTATCGATGGCGAAGAAGTGACCTCACTTGCGCAGATGCAATCTGGCGATATGGCAATCAAACTGGGCGAGCGATTAATTAAGCCCACTCGTTTGCCGAATGGTTTGGTGCGCTTTAAACCGAATACGGGTGAAGACCGCGTGGTGTTGGATTGCATTACCTCTTTGCAAAATGGCGCGGATCTATTGTGGATCGAAACGGAAAAACCACATATAGGGCAAATCGCCGCGATTGTGAATCGTATTCGTGACGTTATGCCAAATGCCAAGCTTGTGTATAACAATAGTCCTTCTTTCAACTGGACATTGAATTTCCGTCAGCAGGTGTTTGATGCGTGGCTGGAAGAAGGCAAAGATGTTAGCCAATACCAACGTGAGAAACTGATGTCACAAGATTTTGATGGCAGCATGTTAGCCGAGGAAGCGGATGAGCGTATTCGACGCTTCCAGAAAGATGCCGCTGCGCAAGCAGGTATCTTCCATCATTTGATTACCTTGCCGACGTACCATACGGCCGCGTTGTCTACGGATAATTTGGCGAAAGATTACTTCGGTGAGCTAGGCATGTTGGGTTATGTGAGAGAAGTACAGCGCAAGGAAATTCGCCAAGGCTTGGCCTGTGTGAAGCACCAAGACATGTCGGGTTCTAACATAGGTGATGATCACAAAGAGTACTTCTCTGGTGAGCAAGCGCTAAAAGCGTCTGGTAAAGATAACACCATGAATCAATTTGCAGTCTGATTAAATAAAATGAGCGTCAGAATGTATTGATAAAAAAGGCCAGCAGTCTTCCCCCTGCTGGTTTTTTTTGCTTAGTTTTTAATATTGTGTAAATGGATTATTATGGCTGTTGGAAACTGGCTACCTCAAACTTTTATGGCTATTGAATTCGAGGATTCTATTGAATAATTCACGTTATGCGCTAGATGATAAACAAGTTAATGACATTAGCTTAAAAGATTTAGCTAAGCGCTCTCGGTTTGGTGGCGTCTTCTATCTGTTTGCCTTTTGGGCGGCTGTTTTTAGTTCAGCAACAGCACGAGAGCATCTCGATATTATTGGCCTTTTTTCTGGCTGTTTTATACTTCTGCAAATTTACCGTTTGGTTTTATTTTTCAAAGTGTTTTCCTCGCACGAAATTGACTATCCGTCCTATTTTTCCCGTTATGCTTTTATTTACAATTCTTCTGCAATTGTGTGGGTGAGTGGTTCTGCTTGGCTTTTTTACATTAACCCGATTGTCGACTTACCTGTGACCATTAACATGATGGCCGCGGCTGGTATTAGTATTGGTGGAATTACCGTATTGGCACCTTCCTATAGAATAATGCGCAGTTACTGGTTGTTGATTTGTTGGCCTTTTGCTTTGGCCTCTGGTTTATTTCTCGATGAGCCTGGTAACTGGATTGTTGTTGGTTTAATTCTTGGTTATGGGTTGTTTATTTTTGTGACAGGGAAGCAACAAAATCAAATGTACTGGCAGGCTCTTAACGATAATTTAAAGCTTTCAGAGCAGGCTGAAGAACTTGAAAATGCCAAAATAGCGGCTGAAGTAGCCGGTCAAGCCAAAGCCGATTTTTTATCTGCGATGACCCATGAGATACGCACGCCCATGAACGGGGTGCTTGGCATGGCACAATTATTGGCGATGGGAGACCTCAACGAAAAACAGCAACAACAAGTCACCGTGATCAATAATGCGGGTCGAACCTTAATGCACATTATTAATAATATTTTAGATTACTCTAAAATTAACGCAGAGCAGCTGGAGTTAGAAAAGATTCCATTTAGTTCGCGCAATATCGTCAACGAAGTGATGTTATTGCTCGCCCCTCAGTTTGAAAAAAAACCAATAAGCCTTACTTGTGATTTTGGAGACATTCCTGAGACCGTTCAGGGTGACCCTTATAGGCTCCATCAAATCCTTTACAACCTTGTCGGCAATGCCTTTAAATTTACCGATGAAGGAGAAATATGTATTGAGGTATCTTCTAAAGAAAGTGATGAGGACAATACAGTAATTTTGTCTTTTGCTATCAGAGACTCGGGTATTGGTATTTCGCCTGACGATCAACAGCAAATTTTTGAGCAGTTTTATCAAATTAACCATTTTAATCCTAATGTTCGAGGGACTGGGTTGGGATTGAGTATTACACGACGCTTAGTCGAGCTAATGGGCGGAACTATCTTGGTTGAGAGTGAAATGGGAGTAGGAAGTACTTTTACTGTCGCGATTCCGTTTGTTTTGTCTGCTCAAACAGCTGTGAAAGAATCCCTAGAGTCATCAGAGAAACTCTTTGTAAAACCTGATTCCCAGACTGATTTACGCATTTTGTTGGCAGAAGATAATAAAATCAATCAAATGCTCTGTGAGCAATTCTTCTCTAAATTGGGATGCTCTGTCGACTTAGCTGAGACAGGTGTTATCGCGTTAGAAAAATTCAATGGGTCTGACAAGTACGATGTGATTTTTATGGACTGTAACATGCCGGAAATGGATGGTTTTTCAGCCACAGTGGCTATTCGGCAGCTAGAACAAAGTAAAGGCTTAAAGCAAACACCAATTATCGCACTGACCGCCCATGTGGAAGAAGACATTAAACGGCAGTGTCTTAATTCCGGTATGGACGCCTTTATTAGTAAACCTTTCTTGTTTGAAGATTTAGAAACCATGGTTAATAAAGTTAGAAGAGAGGATATTTTTTAGGTTCGCTTAAGTCTCTTCTAACTTGCTAACTTCTGAACCAGCACTCAAATATTTGATAAGATTGGCACGGCACAGCATAAGTCGATAAAGCGCTGGGCGTTTTGTGTTAATGCGGTATTTTTAGGTGTGACGATTAATAGGTTTCTGTTGAGTGCTAGTGGTGTTTGATAAAGTCGTATGAGTCCCGAATTTAGTTCTTGAGATATCGCCATTCGTGACAAGCAGCCCAGCCCCATTTGGTGTATGACGGCTTGTTTTACTGCTTCCATGTGAGCAAGGGAAAGCACGACATTAAGCTGTGGTATGTGAGTTGCTGTGGCTTGTTCTAATATGTTGCGAGTGCCTGATCCAGATTCGCGCATGACCCAACTGGCTTCTTTCAAATCTTCCCAAGATAGATTTTCAGCACGTTCTTCATTGGCAGAGCCAAAGACGACAAGCTCATCCTTTAACCAAACTTGGGTCATTAATTCGGCGTGTTGGCAGTAGCCTTCTATAAAACCGACTTCTGCTTTGCCTGTCAGTAATTGTTGAATCACACTTTGGGTATTCCCAATATCCAAATTGAAACGAATATTAGGGTGCTGACGTTTAAATGAAGACATTTGTTTAGGCAGTAGATAATTACCTACACTCACGCTGGCGGCCAAATGCAAAGACCCGCTCAGTTCATCTTCATTTCCCATGCTTTCGATTTGCTCGATCTGACTAAGAACGGCACGAGCCTGTGGGAGTAAGTGTCTCGCCTGTGGGGTTATTTGCAAGCGTTTGCCATGGCGACGAAAAAGAGGGCGACCCAAAAGGGCTTCTAGCTCTCTTAGTGCTTGGCTTGCTGCAGGTTGGCTGATAGAGACCATTTCGGCGGCCGCCGTGACGGAGCCGGTGTGTACAACCGCTTCAAATATTTGTAATTGTCTAAGTGTTATTCGCATTTCGCTATTGTAGCCTTGTTTCTGTTTTGATGAGTAGTGCTATTCTCTTGTTGCGACATAAATGATTAACGAGAGAAATAAAAACACACAAGCCGTTGTGTATTTTAGGGAAGGTGTGAACAAATCTTCTTGCCTCAGCAAGTGTATAAAAGCCTGTTATTCGAGGCGAGTAGCGAATGTGAATAGTGGTTCTATTTTCGAGGTGCTCAACAAAGAATACAGGCTTTTAGGCCATGCCCTACGGGTCTTTCAGAGAAAACGCCACATGTCGTTGCAACTCTTTGAAAGGTACCTACATTCCTTCAGAGCCGCGCCTTATTTGACGGTTTCTCTGAAAGACTGAGGCTTAGTAGAATTATTCACGCCTTCCCTATATTCTGGTATGAAATATGCTTCAGTTTTAACCGAGAAACTCAGTACTGAATTAAATGTGGTTTGTGTTATCCGCTTCCACAAGAAGCGATTTTTACAAACCTTTGTTATTAACCAAAAGTTAATACGGCTCTTGTTAAGGAAACCTTATGAAAACCACCCATCGTTGGCTCTCTATCATTGAGGGCTGTCTGCTTGTTGCCTTAGGCCTACATATACTAAATTCTGCTGGATTGCTCATTAGTGGCACGGCGGGCGCGGGAATGATTTTGCTGCGGGTTACGGATTTGTCCTTTGGGCAGTTATTTTTCTTGCTCAATATTCCTTTTTATATTTTGGCTTGGTATACCTTGGGCCGAGATTTTACCTTACGTACTTTTGCTAGTGTTAGCTTGCTATCTCTACTTTCCGAGTTGATGAAACACTATGTAGTGCTGTCTATTCACCCGCTTTTATCCGGTGCTTTGGGTGGCTTGTTGGTTGGTTTTGGATTGATCATATTATTCCGACATAATGCTTCTTTGGGCGGATTAAATATTTTATCTGTTTTTTTAGAGCGCCGATTTGATATTCATGCCAGTAAAACAACATTGGTTGCGGATATTGGCCTATTGATGGCCGCGGTGGTATTTCTTGATTGGAGTCATTTAGGCTACTCATTGCTTGCCTTTTTATTATTAAGTTCTGTCGTTGGCCGTTATCATCGCCCCCCTAAATGGGCGCAAATCGCTATGTCGGATGCTAAAGCTTAAAATAAAGTTTTCTTATTCTTCAATTTATTCCTTCATTTGCTTTCTGTGAGCACGCATTAAAAGTGGACAAAATACGATCCATATTAGTGCGTGTTCCGTATCTCATCTAAGTCTTTAGTTATATAGCAAAGCCCTATTATTTTTTTTTATAGATTACGTCTCAGTTTTTTGCTGAGAATAAGCTTTACAATTCTCTACAAGTCATCGCTTTGCTTCGTCGTACAATGAGTTTTCTGTTCGCTTGAAATATCATTAAATTTGGGTGTTAGACTTTTTATGGAAACAACTTAAGTAGATCTTCAGTAATAAACAGAGGTAGTATTTACTAAAGGGTTGTTCGGTCGTGGTGTTTTAATTACTTTATTTAAGTGATTGTTAAATCATAGAAAAGGTATAGCTAGGTATGAAGCAGTCTCCAACAGTGTTAATTGTCGATGATGTGCCAGAGAATTTACGCGTTTTAAAGGAAGTAATGGATGCATTGGATTGCCAAATTTCTGTGGCAAATTCCGGCGAGCGTGCTTTAGAGCTGCTAGAAAGAACCCAGCCTTGTTTGATTTTATTAGATGTCATGATGGGAGGGATTGACGGATTTGAAACCTGTCGTCGAATTAGGAGTCACCCACATCATAAAGATGTCCCCATCATATTTGTTACTGCGTTGGCAGATGATATAAGCCGTGGCTTTGAGGCCGGTGGCAATGATTACATAAGTAAGCCTATTCGAATTGAGGAAGTGCGTTCGAGAGTACAGCATCAGCTGGAAAAATTTCAGTTGGTGAATGAGTTAAGAGAGCTTACCTCTTCGTTAGAAGAAAAGGTTCGTGATCGTACTGCTGATCTTAACTTAGTGAATCGAAACCTCAGAAAAGAAGTAAATGAAAGGCGTTACATGCAAGATAGACTTAAGTATCTTGCTCAGCACGACTTTGTTACTCAACTTTATAACCGCGATGCATTAGACGAACACATTTCTCATCTGATTTCCGAAGTCCAAGCAGAAACCTCCGAACACGTACCGTATTTTATTTTGATCGATGTAAACGAATTTCGTCTGATTAATGATTCTTGTGGATGTATAGCGGGAGATGAGTTATTGCATCAGTTGGCCGTCATGATGAGTGAGCTCGCCGATCCACAACGGGACTTTTGTGCCCGTTTAAGCGGTGATAAGTTTGCCATAGTCATCAGTCAAGGCGGTAATGAAGCGGTCGAGTCTTTTTTCCGTTTACTCCAGCAAGGTTTTAAAGAATTCGCATTTGTCTGGGATGAACGCCAGTTCAGAATGACGGTGACGCAAGTTGCTATTCCTATTACGCTGGATATGGTGTCTTTTGAGCAAGTTGTGATGTTGGCCGATGAAATTTGCTATTCAAGCAAAAAGTCGGGCATTCATTCTCGAATTATCAAAAATGCCAAAGATCTTGCTTATGACGAGCACCGAGGTAATTTGAATTGGG
Organism: Marinomonas sp. ATLA20; assembly: GCF_057180105.1. Classification (NCBI taxonomy): domain Bacteria; kingdom Pseudomonadati; phylum Pseudomonadota; class Gammaproteobacteria; order Oceanospirillales; family Oceanospirillaceae; genus Marinomonas; species Marinomonas sp. ATLA20. Next base: position 102,202 of record NZ_JBXUKU010000007.1, on the reverse strand, counting down.
GGCTACGCATTATTGATGGCCTTGATAAAGATTTATTTGAAGTACATTTTCAGCAAGTCTGTTCATTGATCAATGATGAACCCAAAAAGAAAATCGAAATTCTAGTTCGGCTGAAAGATGAAGAAAATGGCGGTTTGATTTACCCCAATGACTTTATTCGAGCAGCAGAACGATTTGGCATTGTCTCCAAAATAGATCGCTGGGTGATTAGTAATACCATGCAGCAACTGTCAGATCGTGCCGATTTATGGGAACAAATTGACCAAGTTGCTTTAAATGTATCTGCGCTTTCGGTTCGACAGTCAAATTTTGCGGAATTTATTGTTGAGCAATTACAGTATCATCAATTAGATGGCAGCAAGTTTTGCTTTGAAATCACCGAAACAGAAGCGCTAAACAACTTTGCTGATACTCGCCGGTTTATGTCTTTACTCCATGAGCATGGCTGTACGATTGCGTTAGATGACTTTGGTACAGGTTTCTCATCTTTTGCTTATCTGATGGACTTGCCATTTGATTTAATTAAGATCGATGGCATGTTTGTGAAAGACATGCATATAAATGAGATCCACTACGGCATGGTTGACTCGATCGTCAAGCTGGCCAAAATACTCAATAAACCCGTTGTAGCAGAGTTCGTCGAAAATCAAAGTATTGTTGATAAGCTTAAACTTTTGGGTGTTGAGTGGGGGCAAGGGTATTTCTTCCACAAACCAGAAAAACTTTAGGCGACGATTTTAAATGATAAAACAGCGTTTTTTTTGATGCTTTTAGGGATGAATCATGGATATAGAGTTTCCCATACTACTTAAAGTTTTTGCTGGCCTGTTTTGTCTGACCGCTTTTGTGCTGGTCGCTTTCCAACTTGTTTTTCTTTTTCGTTTTAAGTCCTTACAGCGTCGTTATTCAAGAGCGATTTTGGCAACCAACGCTGGTGTTTGGGAATGGTTTCCTGAAACCGGGCGCATGTATGCTTCTTCTGAATTCTTTATGCAACTTGGCTTTGAAGAGCAAAAAACACCTAAGAGCCTCAGTGATTGGTTAGCATTTTTATCATCTGAAGATCAAATTGCTTTCAATAAATGGAAAACCGAGTTACTTAAGCCTGAAGCAAATCATGCTCATAAAGTTATACGCCTACAGATTAAAAATCACCTAAATAAACCTTTCTGGATAGAAATGCGCGGTAGCGTTACCCGTAGAGATACTCATCAACGTGCTTTGAGTGTTGCTGGTATTTTTGAAGAAATAGGATACTGGGTCGAGACTGAAAACGCTTTGATTGTGGCACGTGAAGAATCCAGACGCCGTGAACTTCTTTTATCCTCTTTACTAAATAATATCCCTGACATTGTTTGGTCTAAAGATGAGCAAGGAAATTATCTTGATTGTAATCAGGCTTTTTTAGATTTCAATCAACTGACATTAGATGAAGTTAAAGGCAAAAGTGACTTAGATTTAAACTTGGATGGTAAAGGTGCTTATTATCAAAATGTCGGTGAGATTCCTTTACAAACAAGCATAACATCTCATGAACAAGGATGGGGCTATCCAAAAGATGGCAGCGAGCCTTGTTTGTTCGAGGTTTATCGGGTTCCGGTGATTGAGCCTTCTATAAACTTTAGAGGTACTTTGGGGATTGCTCGTGATATTACCGAGCGCCATCAACTCTTTAATCAACTCAAGTTGTTTAAAAGTTTTGCTGATAATTCCGCACAAGGGTTTGCTATGGCAAGCCTTGATGGCGATATATCCTATTTCAATAAAAAAATACGCTCGATGCTTGGTGTCGATGAAGCGGCCAGCGATGACTCTCTGGCAGAACTGAATTATATGGAATTCTACCCAGAAACGAGTCAAAAATTTCTCAAAGAAACCGTGATTCCTTATGTTAGAGAGCACGGAGTCTGGGAAGGTGAATTGGAAGCCAAGAGTTTAGGTGGCCATACTTTTACTACCTATGAAACCTATTTTTTACTGCGTGATGACAATGGTAAGGCCACCTCAGTCGGTGACATCATGAGTGATATCACCGAGCAAAAAAATGTCTCTATGCAACTAGAACAAGCAAAAGAAGCGGCCGAGCAAGCTAATCAGGCGAAAAGTCATTTCTTAGCCAATATGAGTCATGAAATCCGCACGCCGCTCAATGCCATCATAGGTTATGCGCAATTGATCAGTGAGGATAATCAATTAACGGGTGTTTCCAAGACGAGATTTTTATCCATTGCAAGTGCTGGTCATCGATTATTAGGCCTAATAAATGACATTCTAGACATTGCCAGAATTGAGTCTGGACGACTTGTGCTACACGAACAAAAAACCAACCTTTGCCGCGAAGTGGGTCAAATAGGAAAACTGTTTCAAGGACAAGCTCAGGAAAAAAGCCTAGAGCTGATTGTTGAGTGTGATATAGATGAACGACAGCTTGTATGGTTAGATCCGGTCAAATTCCAGCAAATCATTACAAATCTACTGGGCAACGCGGTGAAGTTCACTACTCAAGGTTCTGTGAAAGCCGTTGTGCAAATAGTAGAAGATCGAATACATATTAGTATCGAAGACACAGGTCCTGGAATTGAGGCTGAGCTAATTGACCATCTGTTTACGCCGTTTGTCCAAGGGAAAGCGGGTGAGGCGTCTGGTGGAACAGGCTTAGGTTTGTCCTTGTCGACGACTTTGGTCAAACTGATGAAGGGGACTTTGTCCGTTAAAAGCAGCGAAGGTGCCGGGACACAAATTATTGTCGATTTACCTTTATCTAAAGTGGAAGACAACGAAGTCACAGACATCGATGAGCAAGATACCTTGCTTAACATGAGGCTCAATAATCCCATTAGAGTGTTGGTGGCGGAAGATGACGAATGGTCGCGAGACATTCTGGTGTCTTTATTGGAAAAGGCCGGTTGTCAGATCATTGAAGCGGAAGATGGCGAACAAGCTATAAAGGCGTTTAAAGTGGATCCGCCAGACTTAGTAATGACTGATATTCGAATGCCTAATAAAACGGGGAGCGATTTATTAACGTTCATTCAGCAAGAAGACACTGAGCAGCGTATTCCTGTCATAGCGGTGACGGCCTCGACATTAATTCATGAACAGCAAGCACTTTTGGATGATGGTTTTTGGCAAGTCATTGCCAAACCTTATCAGATCGAAGATATCTACAAGGCCTTAGTCACCCACCTGAATGTGAAGTTTGTGCCCATCATAGAGGCGACAGTCTCACAAAATAATACGAGTGAGCTGGCAGAGGTAGATGTTCAAGCCGTCGATTCAGTGCCGTTATTGCATGATCTAACAGCAGCAGATTGGCAGCCATTATTGCTGGCTGCACAAAGTGGTGATGTGCAAACGACCGAAGAAGCATTTCATCTACTGCGCAACTCATTGCCAGCTAGCCAGCAAAAAAACATTCAACTTGCGATCAATCAATTTGATTTAGGTTTGGTGGAAACCTTGATTGCCCAATATTCTGCTCAACAAGAATCAGTTTGAAAAATCATGACTCGCGCTGTGCCATCTTTGTTGTTGTGTGCGCTTACTTTTTTACTGCATGCGCTTCGCTCAAGCCATGTTGAAACCTTTCGGTTTGACATAAATAGGGTGCATAGATAAGGTCAAACAAGACAAATCATAGGGAAAACGCCTACAATAGACGGCTTATGATTTCCTTTTGACTTTAATCAATCGCAACAGGTAGTTCAATGACCCGTTTAGCCTCTAGTGACTTTCCTTTTACCGCAGTAGCGGGGCAAGAGCCGCTGAAACTGGCGTTGATTTTGTGTGCGATTAATCCACAAATTGGTGGTGTCTTGGTCAGTGGTCCGCGTGGATCAGCAAAGTCTACCTTGGCGCGTGGTTTGTCTGGTGTTATGCCCGCTTTACAAGGTGAAGAGCCCGTTCCTTTTGCAACCCTGCCACTTGGCACTAGTGAAGATCGTTTGCTTGGTGCATTAGATTTAGAACAAGTTCTACAAGACAAAAACGTCGCTTTTAAGCCCGGATTATTGAGTAAAGCCCATGGTGGCGTCTTGTATGTTGATGAAGTGAATTTGCTTGCCGATCATTTAGTTGATCAACTCTTGGATGTGTCTGCCAGCGGTGTAAACCGTGTTGAGCGTGATGGCATCAGCCATGAACACGCTGCGCGTTTTTTATTGGTTGGCACCATGAACCCAGATGAAGGCGAGTTGCGTCCACAGTTAAAAGACCGCTTTGGGTTAATGGTTGAATTAGTGAATCAATATAGCCTTGAAGAGCGTGTACAGATTGTTCGTCTGCGCGATGAATACGATCAAGACTCTCAAGCATTTTGTGATGCCTTTAAATACAAACAACGCAATCTAAAAAACAGCATTCGCTTGGCAAGACAAGCCTTAGAAAAAGTACGCTGCTCGGATGAATTACGTTTAGAAGTCGCAACGCGCTGTCAGCTAGCCAACATAGATGGCGTACGTGGTGATATTGTTTGGATTCGAGCGGCCATGACTCACGCCGCTTGGCGTGGCGCAAATGTCGTTGCTTTGGACGATATTCAAGCCGTCGAAGATTTGGTGTTGGCTCATCGCCGCCAAGCTAACTCTCAGCCTCAAGCATCCAGCCCGCCGCCGTCTCGCCGACCTGACGATTCTCGTTCGCCTTCATTGAATAATAGTAATCAGCCGCAAGATGATCTTTCTCAAGGTAATCTTTCTCAAGACAATCAGACAAATGAGCAAAATGGTTCAGGGGAATGGGGCAGTATGTCGCCTCAAAGCCTTGCGAGCAGCGCGCCCATTAATGTTGCAGTCCATGGTGCGCAGAGTGAACGCCGCTCAGCTCAGTCGCTTATTGGAGAGGTAACGCCGGGAAAGCATAAAGGCAAGCAGCTGGGAGGTTATCGTCCTGATGTGGCGCAATCAATTGATCCTCAAGCAGCGGATGGAATTGACTGGTTTCGTAGCATTGTCAGCCAGCCGCAAGAATGGCCACCGAAGAACCTGACTCATAAGCCCGCTAAAACCGGTCAATCTGTTTTGCATTTGGTGTTGTTAGATACCTCTGCGTCAACCTTGAGCCAAGGCGTTTTTGCCTATGCCAAGGGCGTGATTTTAGACATTGCTAAGCGTGCCTATTTAGCGCGAGAACAGATTGCTATTTTAGGTTTTGGGCAAGATGGCGTGTCGTCGATTTTGCCAAAAATTCGTGCTCCCAAAGAAATATCTGATTTATTGGAGGATTTAGGTGCTGGTGGCGGTACGCCATTTCGTGTTGCTATCGAAAACGCCAGTCAGTATTTGGCACAGCAGCATAAATCAACGACAGGCTTGCACAGCCAAACTTACATCTTGACTGATGGCCGCACTCAAGCCGACGTGTCAGATCTTGTTTTACTGGGCAATACGGTATTAATCGATATTGAAAACGCGCCAGTCAAGCGAGGTCGAGGTCAGGATATTGCCCAGCATTTGGGCGCACAATACGTTTTATTAAATTCGCTCTTAGAGACTGCTTTATGACCACTTCTGTTGTTCATTGTCCCGCGTTATTTTTGACAGCACCCGCGTCGAATCAGGGAAAAACCACCATTACGGCGGCGTTGGCGCGTTATTTTACCAATCAAGGCAAAGTAGTTCGTGTGTTTAAAACAGGTCCTGATTACCTAGATCCGCAGATTTTAGCGCAAGCGTCTAAGCAGCCAGTCGAGCAACTGGATATTTGGATGGCGGGCGAAGAGTATTGCCAAGACATGCTTTACCAAGCTGCCCAAGTGGCAGATTTGATCTTGGTGGAAGGTGCCATGGGCATGTTTGATGGCGACCCTTCCAGTGCTGACCTTGCGGCTCGTTTTGGTATTCCCATGGCGATTGTTATGGACGTTAAAGGCATGGCGCAAACCGCTGCAGCGGTCGCAACTGGCTTGGCGAATTTCCGTGATGATGTGCAAGTCGCAGGACTGATTGCCAACCGTTGTGGCAGCGAACGCCATGCGGAATTGATCCGCGATGCGCTACCTAAAAGCTTGCCTTTGCTCGCAACCTTAAAGCGTGATGAAGAAATTACCTTGCCAGAGCGTCACTTAGGTTTGGTGCAAGCTGATGAAGTAAAAGACGAGCTAGAAGTGCGCTTTGAAGCAGCAGTAGAATGGCTGAAAGAAACTCAAGACACGGGCTTGTTGGAATTGCCTAACACCGTGCCTTTTTATGCCGCTAAGCAAATAGATGACAGTCAAACCATCGAACAAAGCTTGCTGGGTAAAACCATTGCGGTTGCTAGAGATGCCGCGTTCAGTTTTATCTATGATGCGAACCTGATTGCTTTGAAAAGCTTGGGCGCGAAGGTGGTGTTTTTCTCTCCCTTGCACGATCAAGCTTTACCCGATGCTGATGCCCTTTGGTTGCCGGGTGGTTATCCTGAACTGTACACCAAAGCGCTCTCTGAAAACCTTTCAATGCGCCAAGCCATCAAGGCTTTTTTCAATTCGGGAAAAGGTATTTTAGCGGAATGCGGCGGCATGCTTTATAGCTTGGATGATCTAACCGACTTAGACAATCAGTGTTACCCGATGTTGGGGATTTTAGCAGGCCAAGGCGCAATGCGCGGCAAACGCGGCTGCCAAGGCATGCAAACTGCGGTGATTCCACAAGGTGAAATTCGCGGTCATGCGCATCACAGATCGCGCAGTGCCAATACACCTGAGCCGGTTGGTTATGGTCGTCGTCAGCGACATCCTGCACCGGGCGAGGCGATTTATCAGCAGAAAGGCTTAACCGCGAGTTATTTGCATTTGTTTTTCCCTTCGAATTTAGACGTCACTGCTAAGATCTTTTTAGCGGGTCAGCAGGGCTAGCGGATTATGTGGCCTGAAAGTGCTGAATCGCCCGCGCCACTGCGTACTGGTTTAACCACCGGAACCTGCGCGACAGCTTGCTGTGTGGCGGCGGCTCAGGCACTTTTTGCCCAACAACAAGATGCAAGCGTCAGCGTCACCTTGCCCAAAGGCAAAGTAGTCGACCTGCCGATTATCGAGTACCAAGCAATAGATGACGGCATCAAAACCGCGACGATTAAAGACGCTGGAGACGATCCAGACGCGACCCACGGGGCAACCTTATTTGTCGAGCTTAGATTATCGCCAGAGCAGGGCGTACGCTTTCATGCGGCGCAAGGCGTAGGTACTGTGACACGCACGGGCTTGCTGCTTGATGTTGGCGAACCAGCAATTAATCCAGTGCCGCGTAAAATGATGACCGAGCATTTGGAAGGTTTTGCGCAAACCTATCAATATCATGGTGGTTTCGATGTGTCTGTTGGCGTGATCAATGGCGAGCAAATCGCGCAAAAAACCATGAATCCACGTTTGGGGATTTTGGGTGGCTTATCGATTCTTGGCACCACAGGCATTGTGCGTCCGTTTTCTTGTGCCGCTTACATTGCGTCTATTCATCAGGGCATCGATGTAGCACGTGCTAATTCAATCACCCACATTGCCGCTACCACAGGTAATGCCAGCGAAGACGCGATAAAAAGTCATTATCAGCTCGATGATATGGCGTTGATCGAAATGGGGGATTTCGTCGGCGCTGTGCTCAAACACATTAAGAAAGTCGAGCAAACCAACTCTATCCAGCTAAACAGTTCAATTCAGTTACAGAAGCTCAGCATCTGCGGTGGATTCGGTAAAATCAGTAAACTAGCTCAGCATCACATGGATCTAAACAGTCGTGCATCCAGCATCGACCTTGCTGCCTTGGCGCAATTGGCGGCCAGTTTAGGCGCTGAAGCTGAGTTACAAGAGCGCATGACAAACGCCAACACGAGTGTGGAAGCCTTGTCTTTTGCCATGTCTGCAGGATTACCACTGGCCGATTCCATCTGTCAGCAAGCCTTAGACTTTGCAAGACAGTACATTCCCGCTCACATCGAGTTAGAAGTCTGGGCGATTGATCGCAAAGGTCAATTTGTTGGTAAAGCCTTGGATGCTGATTTAACAAAGCGAGATGAGCCATGAAGGTTTTATTATTGGGCGGCACCGCCGATGCTCGCCGTCTGGCTGACTCGTTACATAGAGAGAATGTAAGCGTCATCTACAGCTTGGCGGGGTTGGTTCGCGTGCCCAAGGTGGACTGCCAATTGGTGGTAGGTGGATTTACCCAATTTGGTGGTTTGGCTCGGTACTTAAAAGACAATAACATCGGCGCGATTTTGGATGTGACCCATCCTTATGCGCAAACCATGAGCAGTAAGGCCGTGACGGCGGCTAAAGATGTTGGCATTCCATGCTGGCGTTTTCATCGTCCTGCCTGGCAGCAAGAAGAGGCCGATGACTGGAAATTTTACCAAGATGAAACCGATTTACTGGCTCAGCTTGATGGTTTTCGAGTGCCCTTATTAAGCGCTGGGCAAATGAGCGAAGCCTTGCTCAAACGTGTACTGCAATTACCAAGCGTTGAACGCATTGTGTGGCGAACGGCGGTTGAGCCTAAGTTCGATCTGCCAGATAAGATAGATTGGATAAAAGCCATTGGCCCTTTTGCCTTAGAGGACGAACGCCAATTGTTAATGGATCACAGCATTGATGTTATCGTTAGTAAGAACAGTGGCGGTTCGGCAACCTATTCAAAGCTTGAAGCCGCCAGAGAATTATCTATTCCCGTTTTATTGCATGCTCGGCCAATTTTGCCAGAAGCCGAACGTGAATTTAGTGACACGGAAGACTGCTTGAAAGCTTGTTTAGCCGCTTGGGGCAAGGCTTCTATTCACAATAAACATCAACAAAAAGACAACCAACAGTGACTTCTTTAGACGACTCTCAATACGAAAGAAAATACGAAAATAATCCTCAAGCCATTGAGAGCGACAGCTTTCGACAAATCCGCGAGCTAACGGATTTGTCTGGCTTGAGCCAAGACCAGCAGCAAGTCGTCATGCGCGTAGTACATAGCCTTGGTTTGCCTGACGTGGCTGAACAAGTACGCTTTAGTGCCAATGCAACTCAAGCGGGGCGCGAGGCGTTAGCCAACAATGGCGCGATTTTGTGCGACGTTGAAATGGTCAAGCAAGGCGTGACCAAACGCATGATAACGCGAGAGCCATTGTGCTTTTTGAACGATGCTCGTACGGCAGAATTGGCGAAAAGCAAAGGCGAAACTCGCTCTATGGCGGCACTGAGTTTATGGCAACAAGATCTTGCTGGTAGCGTGGTGTTAATCGGCAATGCTCCAACCGCCTTGTTTCGATTATTGGAAATGATAGAGCAAGGCGCGCCAAAACCCGCCTTAATCATCGGTATGCCGGTGGGCTTTGTCGGCGCAGCAGAGTCGAAAGACGCGCTTTGGCAAGCTCATGAAAAGCTTGGTATTGAATGCATTACCTTGCTCGGACGAATGGGCGGTAGCGCCGTGACATCGGCGAGCTGTAATGCTTTGTTGCGCTGCAATCTAGGCGAGTATTATTAGTGCATGCCATGAGCCTTGGTATTCAATGCACTTGCGCCTGTTTCGCAAGCTCAACGCGTCAGCGTGAATCAAATACCAAGGTTCTTGTTATCCGTTTTTTACTCTCGTTAATCCACCTAGCTTAATGTAATGGCATTGAATGGAAGTAGGTTTATGAAACACACACAAATGCCAATCCATGTTATCGGTTTGGGCGTTAATCAAGTGGCGCATCTGGATGATGCGGCGCAAGCTGTCTTGGCGAGTTTATCGGTGAATGATGTTGTGTTGGGTGCGCCGCGTCAGCATGAAACGATTGCGCGCTATGTTCATCAAGGTCGGCGTGAGGATTTACCCAAGCTAAAAGAGCTAAAAGCTTCCTTTACGCAATGGCAATCTCAGGGCGCAAAACAGGTGGTGGTGTTGGCCTCTGGTGATCCATTGTATTACGGCATTGGCGCTTGGTTAATGCGTACTTTTTCGCTTGAAAACCTACATTTCTATCCGAATGTTTCCAGCATTCAAATGGCGTGTCATCGTCTTGGACTATCCTTGCAAGACGTGCAGGTGGCGAGCTTGCATGGTCGGCCTTTGGCGTCTTTACGTCGTCATTTGCAGTCGAATAAAACCTTGGTGTTACTGACCGATCAATACAGTCAGCCGAAACATATTGCCGAAGAGTGCATAAAAGCTGGGCTTGATAAAAGTGAGATTACAATTTGCGAAGCCCTGGGTTATGAACAAGAAAAAGTCCGCACTTTTGTCGCCCATTCTTTGATAGACGCTGAACTCGAATGTGATCCGCTCAATGTGATTGTGCTGAAAACCAGCCAACAAGCCTCACTTTATCCAAGTTCCGTTGGTATTCCCGATACGTCTTTTGTGACAGATAAAGGCGACGGCAAAGGCATGATTACCAAGCGAGAAGTGCGTTTGGCGATTTTGTCTTACATGGGCATTCAGCAAGGCGACACAGTGTGGGACATTGGCGCGGGCTGCGGTGGCGTGAGCGTGGAAATGGCCTATTGGCATCCTCGTAGTCAAGTTGTTGCCATTGAACATCATCCCGATCGCTTGGCCTGTTTAGCGGCTAACCAAGATCGATTTGGTGTGATGCAGAATTTATCGATTGTCGCAGGGCGGGCGCCGGAAGTGCTGGTGGATTTGCTTGCTGGCAATTTGTTTGCTGACAAGAACGCACAACATGGCAGGCCGAACAAAGTCTTCATTGGTGGCAGTGATGGTGAATTGAATGCCTTGATGACGCAAGTCTGGGAGCTATTACCCGATGGTGGCTGCTTGATGGTCAGCGCTGTTACCGAAGAGACAAAATATCAGGTCATGGAATTCGCCCAACAGCGTGACCAAGCACAAGACGCCGACGAGCAGAGTTTGCAGGTGTCCATTACAAAAGGCGAGCGATTAGCGGGGCAGCGGTTATTTCGTCCCAGTCTGCCCGTAACGCTTTATCATTTTCGAAAATATACGGCCACAACATCGGCCATCAATTCAAATCATAAGGAAAACGCACAATGAGTGCCTTGGAAACATCACAAAAAACAGGCCGATTCATTGGTGTGGGCGTAGGTCCTGGTGACCCAGAATTGATCACCTTAAAAGCCTTGCGTTTAATTCAGCGTGCCAGCGTGGTGAGTTACCTTGCCAATGGCGAAGGTGGTTCCCAAGCGAAAACCATCGCCAGCGAAGCCTTTGCGGGCGTCACTCATGCGCAAAACGAAATTGCTATTGTGATGCCGATGTCGACGGATCGCTCATTGGCCAATGAAGCTTATGACAACGGCGCAAAAGCCATTGCCAATGAATTGTCGCAAGGCAAAGACGTGGTTTTCTTGTGTGAAGGTGATCCATTGTTTTTTGGTTCTTTTGCGTATTTATTAGAGCGCCTAGAAGGCAATTTTCAATGCCAAGTGGTGCCAGGCGTATCGTCAATCAATGCCGCATCGTCCGCCTTGAATCATCCGTTAACCGTGTTAAAAGAATCCTTTGCGGTGGTGAGTGGTCGTCATACCGCACTGCAAATTGATACAGCGCTAGAACAACACGACAGTGTGGTTATCATGAAAGCGGGGCGTGCGCGTCCTCGTATCTTGATGGCGCTGCGCAAAACCAATCGTATGCAAGATGCAAAATATCTTGAATACATTGGCCGTGATAACGAACGTATTGTGCGCGATGTATCGACCTTGGAAGATAAAGCAGGGCCGTATTTCTCTTTGTTTGTGGTGACCAAAAGTGAACGAGGCACTCGGTGATACGCTTTATTGCATTAACCCCAGCAGGTGAAAGTCTCGCGCAAAAACTATTGTCTAACGGGACGCAGAATAACTGGCCAGATGCGGTTGTCGACTACAAACCAAAACCTTTCGCCGAGTTCGTGCAAACGGCGTTTAATAATGGCGATTGGCTAGTATTTATTTGTGCCACAGGCATCGTTATGCGAACGCTCGCGCCCGTGTTGCAAGACAAGTATCAAGATCCGCCAGTCTTGGTATTGGATGAAGAAGGTAAGTTTGTCATTCCGCTTTTATCTGGCCATGAAGGCGGTGCAAACGAGTGGGGCGCGCAAGTGGCAAAATCCCTTGGCGCACAGTTAGTGATGACAACCGCGAAACCTTATCTTAATCCTATTTATACTCTGGGAATGGGCTGCGAACGCAACTGCCCGCTGGAATTTATCGAAAGCCTGATGCTTGACGCTCTAGCGCAAAAAGGCTTAACGCCAAACCAAATCCACTCTTTAAACAGCATCGACATCAAAGCCGACGAAACCAACCTCATCGCCCTCGCGGAAAAATACCATTGGGACTTCAACACCTACAGTGCCCAAGAGCTGACACCGATGGAGTCGCTTCTTAGTACCAAATCCGACTACATCTTCAACACCGTCGGTGTCTATGGCGTCGCGGAATCTGCCGCGCTGTTAGCAGCCCAAATTAAAACGGGCAAAGAACCAGAGCTTATCTTGAATAAAATCAAAAACGCCAAAGCTACATGCGCTTTGGCGAGATCGTTTATTTAACTCAGGAATTATTTATCCTAAATAAAAAACAGAGGCGTTAGTAAAGCACAGTCAAATGGTGGTTATGAATGTTTTAACTTTACTCTGCCACCATTTTCAATGAAGTAAATGAATATTATGGTTTGAGAGTCACTATTTACCCGATTTAATAGGAGCTTCTTGCCATGCTGGGTAGTCACTGTAGCCTCGTTCAGTTCCGCCGAACAGTGTTGATCTATCGAAGGGAGCAAGTGGTAAATTTTGTTTTAAACGTTTTGGTAAATCAGGGTTTGCTATGAAGTCTCTTCCAAAGGCAACTAGGTCTGCATACCCATTTGATAGAACCCATTCTGCGCGCATAATATCGTATTTACCTGCAACTATGATTGTGCCATTAAAACGACTACGTATGGTTTGTCTAAAAGACTCTGTAAATGTCGGTGCATCTTCCCAGTCCGCCTCAACAAGGTGTAAATAGGCAATGCCTATTTTATCTAAGAAGTCAGCCGCGTCGACAATGGTTGGAAGAATATCTGGGCAATCCATACCTCGAGCAGTCAGAAATGGCGCTAGACGTATGGCTGTATGCTGAGGGCCTATTTGGTCGGCTACAGCAATGACCACTTCTTTTAGGAAACGCAGACGATGTTGTCGTGTGCCACCATATTGGTCTTGTCGAGTGTTTGAGGTTGTGCGAAGAAATTGGTCAATTAAATAGCCATTTGCGCCATGTATTTCAACACCATCGAACCCAGCATCAATGGCATTTTGCGCAGCGTGTCTAAAATCCTTAATTATAGCTGCGATTTCCTCTTTGCTTAAGGCTCTAGGTGTTGGGCAATCGACCATAACACCTTTACCTGTTGCATGATCAACTTTCCATATTTGCCCTTCAAAAGGCACTGCAGATGGCGCTACAGGTAAATCTCCTTGATGAAAATCTGGATGAGACATACGTCCAACGTGCCAAAGTTGCAGAAATATTTTTCCGCCTTTAGCATGAATGGCGTTGGTCACTATGCGCCATCCTTCTATCTGCTCTGCACTGTGGATTCCAGGAGTGTAAGAGTAACCTTTTCCTTGAGGTGAAATTTGTGTTGCCTCAGTAATGATTAGTGCTGCGGATACACGTTGTTCGTAATAGAGCGCATTCATTTGGTTTGGAATATCTCCCGGTTGAGTGCTTCTGGCTCGTGTCATTGGTGCCATAACAACTCGATGAGAGTGCTCTTTTCCTAGAAAGGTTAGTGGTGAAAAAAGTGTAGTATGAGTGTAATTGTTTGTTGGCATATTGGTGGTCTCCTAGATAGTGATTGTTAGGAGTCATTATTTACTTGTTTTAATGGGTTGATAATTGATCTATTGTTTGAATCATTGTCAAATTATTTGGAATAATGATGCAGAATATTGGTGATATTAGATTATTTGTTGAAGCTGCAAATCTAGGTGGTATATCAGCAGCAGGTCGTAAGCTTGGGTTGTCGCCAGCTGCAGCTAGTGCACGACTTAACAATCTTGAGACGCATTTAAAATCTAGGTTGTTTGAACGGACAACGCGCAGCCTTCGGCTTACGGATGAGGGCAGAGCTTTTTTGCTTTATTGCCAGCAAGGGTTACAAGCGTTTGATGATGGCTTTGCACTTCTAGAAAACCGTACTCAGGCGGTTAGTGGTCGGATTCGCCTTTCAGCCACGTCGGATTTTGGTCGACATATGCTGACTGATTGGCTGGATGAATTTAATGAGGTTTATCCGGATGTGCAGTTTACCTTGTTGCTTTCTGACTCATTATCCAGTCTACATCGTGAGGACATTGATTTAGCTATTCGCTTTGGTGAGCCTCAAGATAGTTTGTTTATTGCTCGTCAATTGGCGAAAAATCGACGAGTATTGTGTGCTTCCCCAACTTATCTTGAAAAGCAAGGTTCTCCCAAATCTCCTAAAGAGCTTGCCCAGTTTCCTTGTATTGTTTTGAGCTCAGACAAAGGCCCAATAAACGAGTGGCAATTCAAATATGACGAAGAGATAGAAAACGTTACGATTTCTATGGAGTATGCGAGAGAGACAAATGATGGAGCTGTAGCCCGGCAATGGGCGATTGACGGACACGGAATAGTCCTAAAATCTATTTGGGATGTAGTGACGGATATCGAAGAAAAACGGCTAGAGAAAGTCTTGCCTCAATGGGTCTTTGCCGACGTTCCTGTACATGCGTTGTATCATAGAAATCGTTATATGCCAGCTAGAGTGAGAGCCTTCCTTAATTTTTTGCTTAAGCGTTTTGATGAAGAGGCACAAAGGCTATTATTAGTTTAATTGTGATGGTATTCGTGACGAACGGCATTAGTATCAGATTCTAGTGCTTCTAAAATGGTGCAATGTTCGGCGCTGTCTTTACCTCCACAACAGGCATCGGATAGTCGTTTGAGCGACCCTTGAATCCAGCGCCCAAGAGCTGACGCCGATGGAGTTGCTTCTTAGTACCAAATCCGACTACATCTTCAACACCGTCGGCGTCTACGGCGTCGCCGAATCTGCCGCGTTGTTAGCAGCCCAAATTAAAACCGGCACAGAACCAGAGCTTATATTGAATAAAATCAAAAACGCCAAAGCGACTTGTGCGTTGGCGAGAGGGTTTTCTTCTTAGTTGGGTTTGCCACATACATTGGCCGAATCAGGTGGATGATTCGGCCAATGTAGCTATGGCTTAGGCCATAGGGAAGGGTTTTGAAATTGCTGATCTAAAGCATTACTAAACCAGCGTCCATTTAATACCTGATTGATCATTTGCATTTTTGCCTGTTCAGGAAGGATGTGATCATTCTTCATTGCGTCAAGCAGTGCTTTTTCATCGTATGATTTCGATGACATTTGGATAAGAGCTTTGTGTTTGTTGGCATTTAAGGTGAGTAATGATTGACCTTGTTGTTCATGTTTAGGTGACCAGGTTAACCAGTTGACTAGATCAGGATTATTTGGATTACCTGTACGGATAAAGCCTTTTAGATATGCTTGAAAGTGTTTGGCTAGGTCTCGCGTACCTGCTTTTTGAAATGTCTCTCCTAAAAGTGCTTGTTGCCAACTTTGATCTAGGAGTGGCATAAAAACGCCATGAAATGATCCGATCAATTCCATTTGTGGGTTTTGTGCGACAAAAGGGTTGGTTCCGAAGGCAATTTCAGCGCCATAAATAGGTGACTGATAATGTTCAAACATCTGTTCTGCTGATTTTTGAACATTAAATAGGCTGTAAAGTTTGCTACCGTAGTTTGAGGTAAAGCGGTATTGGTTAAGTAATGCTGGGTCTTTGCTTAATGCTCCAGAATGCCACGCTTTGACAAAGTAGGGATCACTTAACGCAAAGAAAGAGAATTCGGTTTGCCCAGATAGCATGATGACTGGGACGTTATTGTAAAGGGCAGTATCAAAGCCTTCTTTTGGTATTACGACGCCATCTCTATATAAATGTGGGAAGTGGCTCATTCGTATACCAGCGCCTTTCATCAGTGGTGCTAATCGCTCTGCTGGAAGTTGTTGTAAATAGTCTTGAACGGCTTTTCCTCCTTCGGCTAGCCATTGCTTTGCCGCGTTTTCATTGGCTTGTATTTCATCTTCGACGATGAGTGGAGCAAACGCTTGGCGGAAAACTTCTTGGCTTGGTGCGACGGGTGCTGTGGTCATGCCACCACTAAAGACAATAGCTTGCTGGAATAGGTCTTTAAATAATGGGGAGATTAACATCGCCATGACATCTCGTCCGCCAGCAGAAAAACCAGATACAGTGACTTGATCGGCGCGTCCGCCGAAATATTTGATGTTCTTTTGTATCCATTGTAGTGCGGCTTGTTGATCTAAAAGGCCAAAATTACCAGAAGCTTGGATTGGGTCGTTGCTTTTAATCGCTCTAAGAGGGTTGAACCCTAATACACCGAGGCGATAATTCACTTGTACTACGATGGCGTTTAATGACTTAGCCAGTGCTCTAGGATCAAATTCGTTGGCTTCGCCTGTTTGATTATTGCCACCATGAATATAAACGAGAACGGGGAGGTTCTCTTTATGCTTGTCTGGTCGGTAAATATCTAGGTTAAGGCAGTCTTCTTGGCCTTTAAATTTGCCTTGCTGCCATTGCGGGCAGATAGCGCCTTTTTGTGTAGCTTGCACAGTGCTTTGTATTAGCTCTGCTTGTTGAGGCGATTGCCAGTGTAACGAGCCAACCGGTGCTTTTGCATAAGGGACACCTAAAAAGGAATCGATGCCTTGGCTATTGTTGCCTTCTATCTTCCCAGTGTCCGATAAAACCACTGTAGGATTGGAATAAGCGGTTGCTGTAAAAAGAATGGCTATTCCGCTTATTAGCCAGCGTTGTATTGAGTGTCTGATTCGCATGCTCATCTCTCCATTTATTTTTAGAATGTTGTTTGATGATATCCATTGCTTGTTTACTCACTTCAGCAGTAAGCAATTGCTTTTCTTTGGGTGTTATATCTCCTTGGTTCGCCGTATTTAACAGTTTACTCTCCAGCACTTTTTATCTAAAAGAACTGGATGCCTTTTATTCATAGTTCTTTTTCGCTTTAGTCACTTTTTCAAGATACATGCGAGACTCTGCTCTAGGGTGGTCGTATCTGAGTTTCTTATACACATTGCTGGTGGATGTTTGGTTTATTTTATTCATCGCGCGTGTTCTGTCGGGGTCAAATGCTTTTAACACATTGCTAGAATGTTTGGATCAGAGTCCGATGTATCCTCATGAATTTGATATATAATAATTAGTTAAAACAAGAAAACCAAACACGAGAGCCATGAACGCGGCGACCATTCTGAATAACCCCCTTTCTCTTGTCAGCCCCAATATTCTCAAAACTCGATGTGATACTGTAGCACCTATATTGATATTTTTTTAATCAAACAAGACTGTCATGGCCTTGTACTTAGCATTTATTTCCTACCGCTAGTAGTAAACCAGTTGAGTATAGAGCAGTCAAAGCCCCACTTTTGTCATCTAGCGCTCTATAAATGGAAATTAAAGCAAAATGGCTCAACGAAAGCGTTAAAAAAGTTGTTAAGGGCGGCGAGTTGTGCAAATTAGCCCTGGTTATTAATTTTATCACTTCCAAAGAGGCGCTCATTTGTCAAAAAAAAGCGTTGAGGGTTTATCAAACGCAATTAGGGTCTTCAATGCTTTACAGAATTGCTAAAAACCAATTAATAATAAAACATTTTATAAACAACAACGTCGATTAGGCTTTGTGACTGTGTATATTTTATTAGTACTGAGATATTGAGTGAACACCGTGAATGCGAACGCTAAGATGGTTATGAGAATACGATAATTTCTTGGGTGCTTGTCCCTTGTTAATCTAAAGAAATTAATATGGTGTCATGGAAGACATCTCTGTTTTATTGCGCGTCTCTTTCCTGCTTTTTTGTATGTATCTCTGACTAAAAACTGTACTAATTGCAAAAACTCAGTAATCTATTTATAAGGTTTTATTCTTCTAGTTATGACGTTTGTCCTAAGAAAGTTTGTATGAATTTAGAATCGTTATTTTCCATTACTCCATTTAGCTGGAGTTCGATTGCTACGGCTATTTTTTGTGGCGTTATTGTCGGCTTAGAGCGACAGTTGAGAGGTAAGCCAGTAGGGATTCGAACGTCTGCATTAATTGTATTAGGCACGTATGTGTTTATTGCTTCGTCGATGTTTGTGGCTGCAGATACAACGGACCCATCACGAATTATTGGTCAGGTAATTACTGGGATTGGTTTTCTGGGCGCTGGTGTTATGTTATCTAAAGATGGTGCTGTTATAGGGGTTACCTCTGCGGCAACGATTTGGACATTGGCTGCAATCGGGGTGTGTATTGCGATTGTTGGTTCTTACGTGGCGATAAAGTTATCCATTATTGTGGTCGCTATTTTATATGGCGTAGACATTCTTGAGGAATATTCGTCTGCTTTTACACGCGGCGTACATTCTAAATACAGTCGTTGGCGTAATAGAGATTAAAATGGTGTCAGGTTATCGGGTTAGTAGTTCTCGTGAAGAAATGGATTTTGATGTTATTCATAGTTACATATCAAATACGTATTGGGCAGAAGGAATCCCTAAAGAAACTTTTAAAAAGGCATTAGATAATTCATTATGCTTTGGTGTTTTTTCCTCTGAAGGAAAACAAGTTGGTTTTGCCAGAATGATAACGGATCAGGCAACCTTCGCGTATTTGGCGGATGTGTTTGTTGATGAAGCACATCGTGGTAAAGGCTTGTCTAAGTGGCTTATGCAGGAAGTCCATGATCATCCCTCTTTGCAGGGGTTGAGAAGAATCCTACTGGCTACCAGGGATGCACATAGCTTATACCAACAGTTTGGCTACACATCGTTGAGTTCACCGGCAACCTTTATGCAAAAATGGCAGCCGGATATCTATAAGGGATAGTTTATTCTGACCGTTGTATGCAATTTCGCCCTTGTTCTTTGCCTTTATAGAGTGCTTTGTCTGCACGCTTAATCATTTTCAGCGCATTATCATTATCGCTATGGCGCTGTGTGAGTCCTTGGGTAATGCTAAGTGATAATTTAAATTCACTGAATTTTTTCTCGGATATGAGTACTCTCAATTTTTCCGCTATTACTTCGGCTTCAATTTCTTGTGTGTTTGGTAAAATAATGATGAATTCCTCTCCACCAAACCGAGCAATAATGTCGGTTTTTCTAATTGCTTGAGATAAGGTGTTGGCTATCTCGATCAAACATCTGTCACCAATATCATGACCGTACATATCGTTTACTTTTTTGAAATAGTCAATGTCAATCAGTATGAGACTCAATGCCAAGTTTGAAACCTCTGCATTGTCTAGTTCTTGGCTGAAATAGAGATTTAAACCTCTCCGATTCAGCAGACCGGTTAAAGGGTCTTGTATGTTTTCATTTTTCAATTGTTCAGTGAGCTCTGAATAGCGTTTGAGAAAAAAACGTCCAAATACACCACTAAAAATAATAGAGGCAGCTAGCCAAAATCCTCTGTCTATTGATTTTGTGCTTGAATACGCTTCTTCCGTGAGGTCAATGAAATGTTCGCTAAATATCGTGGCTAAGATAACCCCAATGACTAGCAGAATGGTGATAATAAGAGATTCTCTATAACCCCCAATTAATGCGGCCATGACAGGGTACAGGGGTAGCAAATAAGCGACCTGACTGTTGACGCCACCAGATAAAACTAGAGAAGGGAGGATTATAATAATAGCAATGAATAAAGAGATATAAATCTCTAATGCAGGAAAAGCATTACAACGGATGACGACGTAGAGGCCTGTTACCATTACTAAATCCACTAAACCAATCCATGTAAAGTAGATAGGTAGCGTGACAAAAAAAGGGCGCAAGGTGAGATCAATAATTAAGGTTAAGATGGATAACTCAATTATGCGCAGAATGAGTTTGTGGCTCAGCTGAGTTTCAATTTTGTTTTGCATAATTTTTTTGTAAATGTCCTGTTTTAATAGAGTTAAATGATTTTGTATAAAAAATAATCAGCAATAGTGACATCATGAAGCTACATAGAAGTATGTAGAGACTCTGCTTTTTGTCGAGTTGTGTTCGATGTCTCTGTTTTAAGTCATGAAAAAAGACAAAATCGAGTAAGTGGCCTCGACGCGCAGTAAACCTAGTAAATTGAGCTGCACTATATGCTAGATTCAACTTTTGCTTTGTTACGTGTTGTAAGGGAAAATCGATGAAAATAAGAAATTATGCTATTTCGTTTGGTATTTTATTGGGCAGTTTCACTGCGTTACCAGCAATAGCGGCTTCGTTTGAAGTGCCGCGGTCTTTTGAAATAATGTATGTAGACCTTGAAAGTGCTAGTCAGCTTGGTAATGACTTTAAAGTGGAACTTGACGAAGGCCAGCATCAGATCGTTGTGCGTTTTAATAAATTGTTGCGCAGCGGTGGCGATACCCATGAATATCAATCAGAGCCAATTGCCTTAGATTTGAAGTTTACGAAGAATGGGTATTTGATCTTAAAAGCTCCTTACATATCTAATCAGAAACAAGCTGAGGCCAATGCTAAAGATCCACAATTTACGATTTATGATGACGTGACCGGACAGGACGTTGATTACAAACAGAAAAATTTAACAACTAAGTCTGGACTTCAAAATACTCGTGATTATGTGTCTGAGATTGAAAGATTAACGGCAACCAAAACTTTGGACAGTGTGCGCTCTGATTCTGGTCCGGTTAGAGCGCCAATTCTAATGGCAGAAGATGTGGCATTGGATATGATGCAGTTTTGGTATAATGAATCAGATGAGTTAACTCGCAAAGATGCTCGAATCTGGATAGCGGATAATATGTACAAGCCTAAAGTTGCTAATATTCAGCTTGATATGTTCCTGTTTTGGGTTAAAAAAGCGGATAAAGAAGAGAGAAAAGAATTCCAAGCTTGGCTATTAAAATGATTTTTTAAGTAATAAACGCCCAGTGGAAGCTGGGCGTTAGCTCATACAGTTAGACTAAGCGGCCACTTTTGATTCTGCATACTTTTGGTTGAATTTATCGTTAACCCAAAGTGCCAACAATATAATTCCGCCCCCAATAGCTAGACGCAGAATGTCAGCGTCTCTGTTCCAGAAAACCACATTAACGATAATACCAGCAGGAATAAGAAGGTTATTGGCAACGGCCAAAGTGCCAATATTCACCATGGTTGCACCTTTATTCCAAGCAAAATAGCCTAATCCAGAAGCAACGATGCCAAGGTAGGTCAAAATGGACCATTGTAGCGTCGTTGTTGGGAGTTTATCTGGGTTACCTAATGCTAGGTAACACGGAACAACAATCGCTAAAGCTCCAATGAAAAACCATCCAAATACAGTGCGCTGAGGAAGATCTGGACGCTGTTTTGCAATAACACGTTTATAGCCAACTTGCCCTGAAGCAAAGCAAATATTGGCACCTTGTACGATTAGCAAGCCCTTGATGAAACCCTCGTCTACTCCTTGATAGCGAATGGCAACAGCCCCCAAGATCGCTAAAAGGGCGCTGATAGCAAAGCCTACATTTAGACGACGATCTAGCATGTCATTGATAAGCGTGACATACAGAGGCGTCATAACGGTAAAGAGTAGGACTTCAGGTACTGATAAATATAAGAAAGATTGGTAATAAAACCCATACATTATACCGAGCTGTAAAGCACCGCAGATCATTAGCTTCAATGCGATTCTTGCTTCAATTTGACGCAGTTTAAGGAAGGGTAAAAAAACAATAGTAGCAAGTGCAACCCGCATTAGTACGGAAAACCAAGCATCGACTTGTCCGGCTAGGTAAACCCCAATCAAGCTGAATGAAAACGCCCAAAGTAGGGTGACGGCAATAAGTATTGGCATGTGTCTAATTCCAAGTAAAGTTTTTTGTAGAGTTTACCGACTAATTGCGTTTTGGTAAATCAGTTTACTTTTATGTTTTTTTGGGTTTACTAATGTCTTTTTTTTAGCTTTTTTTATTGAGTGTCTTTTTATCTGCAATTTTCAGAGAAAAACGATTTAATTTGGGTTGTTTGGGCTTTATTGATTTAGTCGGTAGGTAACCGATATTGCTCTTTGTGTCTGAGTAAAACCTTGATCTAGATTAATAATTTAAACTGTCACCCTGTTACCTTTTTTAGCACAGACATCTTGTTTGATCTCAAAAAGGAATCGATTATGAAAGCTTTATTTCTTCCAGCAGTACTTGTTTCTGCGCTTTGTTCATCCATGGCTTTAGCTCACAATGCGGGTGATATTTTTGTTCGTGGCGGTTTAGCGGTAGTGATGCCAAATGAAAGCAGTGATGATGTTGCCAGTTCAGGTGAATTAGAACTGAATAGTGATACTCAAGTGGGTTTGACACTTACTTACATGTTGACTGATCAATTTGGTGTTGAGTTGTTAGCAGCGACACCTTTTACTCATGAGGTTTCTACAAAAGGTTTAGGGGAGGTTGCTGAAGTGTCTCATTTGCCTCCCTCTATCATGGCGCAATATTACTTTGGCCAAGAGAACAGTCAAATTCGCCCTTATGTCGGCGCGGGTTTGAATTACACTGTTTTCTTTGATGAAAAGGGGAAAGGAGTATTATCCAATGATGATGTAAAACTTGATAATTCTTTTGGTTTGGCTGCACAAGTGGGTGTTGATGTGAATTTTGCTGAAAACTGGTTTGCGAACGCTTCGCTTTGGTACATGGATATCAATACTGATGTTCATACTGAAACGGCTGGGACAATTAACGCAGACATTGATCCTGTTACTTTTATGGCAAGTGTTGGTTATACCTTCTAAAACTATTATCCAGAGGGATATAGGAAGGCTTTGGTTTTCGAATCAAAGCCTTTTTATTGTGTTGTTTCATAGGAGTAAGATAGGCTTTTCTATTTAAGATCATTTTGGAAAAACGATGTCTTTAACTTTTATTTCTGAGTTGGAATCTCGCTGCCAAGCTTTTTTACAGGCTCAAGACCACGCTGATGCAGCTCATGATTTGAATCATATCTTGCGAGTGGTCAAAGTCGCTAAGCAACTTGCCGCTGCAGAAAATGCTGACTTGGCGGTGGTCATTCCTGCCGCCTGGCTTCATGATTGTGTATCTTTACCCAAAAATCATCCTGAACGGCATTTGGCTTCGACATTGGCTAGCGATAAAGCCATTGAGTTTTTAGCCTCTATTAATTACTCAAGTGAGCATTACGAAGCGATCCGACATTCAATTAAGGCTCATAGTTTTAGTGCCAATATTGCAGCCGAAACGCTCGAAGCTAAAATAGTGCAGGATGCAGATCGTTTAGATGCATTGGGAGCTGTCGGTATCGCTCGTTGTATGCAAGTAAGTGGTGTGCTTAATCGTGCTTTATATGCTTCAGAGGACCCATTTTGTGAAAATCGAGAGCCCGATGATTCTCGGTACTCGGTCGATCATTTTTTTAATAAATTATTTCGTATTGCGGACAGTTTACATACGGCTTCTGCTCAGTTGGAGGGGAAGAGGCGGGAAGCAGTTATGCGAGACTTTCTTGATCAGTTAGCGTTAGAAATCTAACGCTAACTTCTGTATTTCTTGTATAGACCTTCATGCTTTGTGGTTGATAGCGCTTAAATTAGCGAGCATTTTTTGCCCAATTTCCAAGAATTTTTTCAGTTCCTCATCACTAATACCTGTCCGCATTTTTGTCAAAATCGCTTGGTCAGCACTAGCCAATTGCTGGTAACACTCTAAACCTTTCTCCGTTAGTTGAAGGAACTGGCTGCGCTTGTCATTCGGGTTGGGGGTTTTTATCACATATCCATGGTCCATTACTTCGTGTACTAATCGAGTGATTTGACCTTTGTCTCTCTCTGTTGATTCTGCAAGGTGATGCGCTGTGCAGTCCTCTATGTCGTGAATTTGTTTTAGCACCATGAAGTACAGTGGGGAAAGTTGTAGACCTTTTTCTTTCATGGTGTCTTTCATTGAGGTTTTTAAACCGCCAATAGTATTGATAAAGAGTGATTGCATTTCAGATTCATAATGATGCATAACGATTTCCAATTAGTTGACAAAATCAACTTAATTTAATATGGTTGACAATGTCAACATAGTTTGTTGTTTTAACCTTATCATTAACTGAGAGAATATCTATGTCAAAAATTGTTCAAAAAATTGGTGTTATTGCTAGCCTAGTCATTACTTTTGGTGGTTTTTTAACCTTACTAATGACATGGAAAAATATCGGTTTTACCGATGGCTTTATTGGAGCTTGGTTGTCCTCTTTTGCCTTGTGTGTTTTGTGTATTGCGCCAATTGGGGGAGTGATTGCTTTTACCATTAATCGGCTGGTTACTTTAATCTTTCCAAGTTTCTCTTCTGTGAAGAAAAATATTGCTTTTGGACTTGTTATGGCGGTGATGATGGAATCTATTATGGCCGTTGTGACGACGATAAATCTACACGGTTTTATGCTGATAAAAGAGTTTGTTGATTTTTGGCTTGCGACGTTTGTTTCAGCGTTACCGGCTGGGTTGGCTATTTCTGTATTGATGTCTCTAGTTATTAAGCCGAAATTAGCCGCTTTTTGGGCTAAGCCTGCATAAGGTTATTTTACAAGAGGAGTGTAATAGTGCTGCCTTGAGCAATGGAGGCCATTATCGGCCGATGCTTAGATCGTCAAAAATCAGACATAATTGAACGTCTGTAAAGAGTAAGACGCTAAGCCTGCTATAGAAGGGTAGCGTCTTAATAGATAAAAATATCTAGGTTGTTTTCTTTAGATTATTAAAGTGAAATGCCTGTTTAGGCAAACAATAAGTAGCAGTTGCCTTGTTCTATTCCTACCGTGGCTTTTTTAAGTTGGCTACCTTGGCAGGGACCGGTAATGCAGGTTCCGTCTACAGGTGAAAATAAGGCGCCATGATGGTGGCACTTTAAGTAATCACCTTCTTCATCTAGCGCAGGGTCATCAGACCAATTAAGTTGCTTCTTCTGATGAGGGCATAGGTTCTCAAAAGCCAGAATCTGGCCTTGCTGTTTAGTGACTAAAAAGTTGTACTCTTCAACTTTTATGCTTAGTGCTTTGCCTTCAGGAAGGTTTTGAGCATCGGGGATAAGGTACTTGTTAAACACGTGATTACCGCACTTTTTTATAATGAATGTAGTTTATTTCAATAGAATTGACGCTTTCCATAATCATGCGCACTAAATTCGACAACAAAAAACATTGTCCTTTAGTGGTGTTTTCTTTCAATTCTATCGTTGACTAGGCGAATAAAGTTCAGCGAAACGTCAGTTAAATAAACTTTCCGTGAGCAAAGACTCTAAAGTGCTATTGATGACGAGTCAATACGCAAGAATTGAGTTAGTTGTTTTTAGACCGTTGCTTGCTTCCTATAAGCTCCTTATACTTGCGCGCTATGACTAAAAAAACGCCGACAAAATCTTCACGTAAGCCCTCAACTCGTTCGAAAAAGCCACCTAAATCTTCTTGGTTGAAGAGGATGATTCGTTTCTGCTTTAAATGGGGAATCATTATTACGTTAGTGGGCTCTATTCCTTTTGCGGGTTGGGTATGGTGGCTGAACGGTCAAGTTGTTAGTCGTTTTGAAGGGCAAAAATGGCAAGTTCCTTCAGAGGTTTATAGTGCTCCGATTATTTTGTCTAGTGGGGCGCCTTGGAAAAAACAAGATCTTGAGAATTTGTTGAAAGAAACCGGCTATCGGTTTGGCCGAAATAGCCAGAACGTTGGTTGGGCTGCACGTAGCCAAACAAAAGTTAGCGCGCATCTACGTTCCTATGTCGATCATCTGGGATTTCATGAGAGCGAAAGGCGTATTTTTTCTTTCCAAAATGGTCGTTTGGTCATTCAAGCGCTGAACGGCGATGAAATAGACGAAGCACGAATTGAGCCCCAGCGTATTGGTTTTTTATACGGTGGTAATACTGAAAGTCGCCAAATCTTAACGTACGAGGATATCCCTAAACCTCTCATCGATATCTTAATTGCCGTAGAAGACCAAGACTTTTATCAGCATTGGGGGATTTCTCCTACCGGTATAGCGCGTGCGGCTTTAGTGAATTTAACCCATGGCTCTCGTCGTCAAGGCGGTTCCACCTTGACTCAGCAGCTTGTGAAAAACATGTATTTAAGCTCTGAGCGTACTTATACGCGAAAATTAACTGAAGTCGTCATGAGTTTATTGCTTGAATATCATTATTCGAAAGAAGCCATTATTACCGCTTATATGAACGAAGTGTATTTGGCGCAATTAGGTAACAGTGCTCTACATGGTTTTGCCGCTGCTAGTCAGCACTTTTTTGGTCGTCCACTTAATGAACTGAATATTGATGAATTGGCTTTGTTAGTGGGAATGGTCAAAGGCCCATCTCTCTATAATCCTGAACGATCTCCGAATCGTGCCAAAAACCGTCGTAATACGGTGTTGGCAATATTAAAAAACCAAGATCGATTATCGGATGCCGATTATAACAGCTTAACAAAACAACCTATCCGACTTGCTGACAAGAAGAAGGAGCGCTCCGTGTTTGGTGACTATTTGGATTTGGTTGCTATGCAATTGTCGCGGGATTTTGATGAAACTACTTTGGCGACTAAAAACTTACGAATTTATACTGGGGTCGATATACGTGCTCAGAGAGCGGCGAGTTTAGCTATGCAACGTCAAGTGAGTGCGTTGGAAAAGCGTGACCCTAAGTTGAAAGGATTGCAAGGCGCTATGGTTGTCACCGATAGGATTACAGGGCAAGTGCGCGCTGTAGTTGGGTCTAGTGGTCAGCACTACACTGGTTTCAATCGAGCTTTGGGGGCGGTTAGGCCAATTGGTTCATTAGTGAAACCTCCGCTGTATTTATCGGCCTTGGCAACTGGGCGATACACCTGGTGGAGTCAGATAGAAGATAAAAAATTACGCTTTAACGTAGGTGGTCAGGTTTGGGAACCTGAAAACTACGATAGAAGAACACATGGTGTAGTGCATCTTTATGAGGCCATGGCTAAATCCTATAACTTGGCGACCGTCTCTTTGGCCAGCCAAATTGGTTTTGATCGAGTTGGTGATACCTTGCGACAGTTAGGAGTAAAGCGACCTTTTACTATGCATCCAGCGATGGCGCTGGGAGCATTGGAGTTGTCTCCTTTTGAAGTGTCTCGCTTATATCAACCCATTGCTTCTCAAGGAAAGAGCAGTGAGCTAGGGGTTGTGTTAGCAGTTATGGATCAAAAAGATCAGCTAATGAAACGGTTTGATCAGCATAATGATGTGCCTTTTACTGATGCTTTACTTGCTGTGACTCTCGATGGTATGACAAAAACACCTAAAATTGGGACCGCTAGGGCGGCGCAGGCTGTTTTTCCAGAGCTGAATTTCGCAGCAAAAACAGGCACTACGAATCAGCAAAAAGACAGCTGGTTTGTTGGTATTACTGGCGATTACTCGTCAACTGTATGGCTTGGCGATGATAATAATGTGCCATTAAGTATTACAGGTAGCAGTGGAGCATTGAAAGTTTGGGTAGATTTTACCAAAAATGTTAACCCTAGATCTTTGCCAGATGCCTTGCCTAGAGGTGCGGCTCGTTACAACGTATTAGATAGTGAATTTGAGATTGCCGCCGATCGTTGTCAAGACAAAACTCAGTTAGCGTTTATTTTAGGCACAGAGCCAAAAGAAAGTAGTTCATGTTTTTGGCCTTTCTAAATTCATCTATATGAAATTGGAAAAGAAGATTGATAATTGTTTAGTTCTTATATAGCCTCATAGGGCCTTGATGATAACATTGTTACTTCTTTTTTGATTTTTAACTTGTTGTTATAAAAGGATATTGGTGCCTTTATGGAAAAAGATATTCAGGCGATTTTGGAATGACTGCCTAGAAAAGACGTCGGCTAAGGCGCTTCTTGAAATAGCATCACCTTGTGTATACAAAAGAAAAAAGCTTCGCTTATCGTTTGAATTTTACTTGTAAGGGAGTGGCGCTTTATGCGGCTGCACACACAAATAATTTGCTGTCTATTCGCAGTGATTTTCTTAAATGCCAATATTGCTTTAGGGCAAGACGTGCCGCCTTCGCTATGTAAATCACTTACTGCATCAGGCAATTCTGAATACCCTCCATTTTTATGGCGAGACTCACCAGATTCAACAGAACTTCACGGAGTGAATCGTCTGATTATTGATGAGTTAAGCCGCCGTATCAATATCCCAATTAAACTCATCCATGTCGGTCCTTGGTCAAGAGCTCAAAGTGAAGTGAAAAGTGGCCGAGTGGATCTAATGGCAGGGGCTTTTTATACAAATGAGCGAGCCGATTACATGGATTACTTCACACCAGTGATGCTTCATACCACAAGTGTTGTGTGGCAAAGTAAAGACAAGCCTTTTCCTTTTAATGAAAGAGAAGATTTAGTCGGCAAGTGGGGAGTGACTGTGATTAATAATAGTTTTGGTCAAGATTTTGACCAATATTCCCAACAAAATCTTAATATATTAGCAGTGGCTAGTTTGTCTCAGGCTCTGCGCATGTTAGCCACAGATCGCGTGGATTATGTCTTATATGAAAAAAATCCAGCGCATGCTTATGCAACTATGCTGGGATTGTCTGACTTAATTGTCCCTGTGTCGCCCTATATCAGTAGAGAGGGGTTGTACTTAACCATGTCTAAGAAGTCTCCCTGTAACCTTGATAGTGTAAAGCACAAAATAGCAGTTGCCTTGCAAAATATGAAGAAAGAAGGCTTTACTGGGCAAGCAGCACTGGATGGTATACAGGAATGGGACGTTCGTACCCGAGTAGGTATAACGGTTAATTAGTGATTAAAGGTTTTGTAAGTATAAAGTGAGTAAGGTACGGCCTACCTTTATTTTTTCTTGGTGACTTTTTACTGATTGATCGTCTGTTACACATCTGATTCTTTAAAGCGACGTATGCGGTTAGTACCCAATGTTGAGGCATCAGGTGCTTCGTCTATCAGGCCTAAACCTAAGAACCAACGGTAAGTTACATTTTCCTGCAATTTACGAATCAACTGGCGCTATATAAAAATGCCGAAAAGGTATCCAATAAATAACAGTTTACCCAGATCATACAGAAACGAAAAATTGATTGTTCGATTAATCGCACGAAGCAAGTGATCACAGTGTACTAACTCGTCGATGGAGAAAATCACTAAAGTAGATTGGGTTTGTGGATGTTCTTTAATTATGACGTTATTATAAAAAAATCGCCGTCGAATGGCGAGGGCTTTATCTGCAGTCTGGCGAACCCGAAGGTTCGCTTTTTACGCTTAACGTTATAAAATAAATCTAGATTATTTCGCGGCGTTGGCTTTACGCGCTTGATGCAATTTCTTGTAGCTCTCAATTAAGCGTAAATGCGGTTCGATGCCTTCAAGTTGCATGCTGGTTTTGGTTAGACCGTAAAAGCGCACGCCGCCAGTGACGGAGCCGACGACGTTCTCCATGACGTCTTTGCCGAACATGCGGCTGAAGCTATGGATAAAGTCATCCAGTTCCAACTCTTCGTCTAGAGTGACTTCTAACACGCAGTTCATGGCTTGGTAGAAGAGACCGCGTTTTGCTGTGTTGTCGTTGAATTGCAAGAATTCACCAACCAGTTCTAAAGCTTCTTCATGAGCGCCAAGAGCCAAGTAGATTAGGATCTTCAGCTCCATGATGGTTAATTGGCCCCAGACGGTATTTTCATCAAATACGATGCCAATTAAGGTTGGAATATCGGTGTAGTTATCAAGCTGGCTTTCTTCGAGACGATTGACTAAATCAGTTAACTGTTCATCGTTTAAAGAATGTAGGTTCAAGATATCTTCTCGATAGTCCAGTGCTTTGTTGGTGTTGTCCCATACCAAGTCTTCCACTGGATACACTTCGGAATAATCCGGTACTAAAATACGACAAGCAGATGCGCCTAGATCGGTCAATTCCGCCACATAGACTTCTTTGCCTAACTCTTCCAAGATGCCAAACATGGCACTGGCTTCTTCTTCGCTGGTGCCAGAAAAGTCCCATTCACAGAAGTCATAATCGTGCTTATTGCTGAAGAAGCGCCAAGAGATGACACCGGTTGAGTCGATAAAGTGCTCTACAAAATTTTCGGGTTCGGTGACGGCCATGCTATTGAACGTTGGCTTTGGTATATCGTTTAAGCCTTCGAAGCTACGTCCTTGCATGAGTTCGGTCAAGCTACGCTCTAACGCAACTTCTAAACTTGGGTGCGCGCCAAACGAGGCAAATACACCGCCCGTTTTAGGGTTCATGAGCGTGACGTTCATCACGGGGAATTGACCACCAAGGGAGGCGTCTTTCACTACGATAGGAAAGCCCTGCTCTTCCAACCCTTTGATGCCAGCAAGGATGCTTGGGTATTTCTGCAATACTTCCATTGGGACATCTGGTAAGACAATTTCATCTTCGATGATTTGGCGTTTAACGGCACGTTCTAAAATTTCTGACAAGCATTGCACTTGCGCTTCTTGCTGATTATTGCCTGCGCTCATACCGTTGCTTAGGAACAAGTTTTCGATAAGGTTTGACGGAAAGTAAACCGTTTCGCCATCGGACTGGCGGGTATAAGGAATCGTACAAATACCACGTGCTTTGTTGCCCGAATTGGTATCGATCAAGTGCGAACCAAACAGCTCGTCGTCTGGGTTGTAAATCTCTAGACAGTAATCATCCAAGATGCCTTCTGGCAGGGAATCGTCTTCGGTTAACGCAAACCATTTTTCATTGGGGTAATGCACAAAGTCGCTGTTGGCGATCTCTGTGCCAAAAAATTGGTCGTTATAAAAGAAGTTGTTGTTCAGGCGCTCGATAAACTCACCAAGAGCAGAGCACAGGGCACTTTCTTTCGACGCGCCTTTGCCGTTGGTGAAACACATAGGCGACGCCGCATCACGAATATGCAATGACCAAACGTTAGGCACGATATTGCGCCATGAGGAGATTTCAATCTTCATGCCAAGGTCCGCTAGCATGGCGGTCATGTTGGCGATGGTTTGCTCTAACGGTAAGTCTTTACCTAGGATGACCGTGTTTTTTGCGCCATCAGGCTGACCCATCAACATGGCGTTAGCGTCTGCGTCTAGGTTTTCAACGGTGTCAATTTTGAACTCTGGACCAGTTTGTACGACTTTTTTTACGGTACAGCGATCAATAGAACGCAGAATGCCTTCTCTATCTTTGTCGGAAATATCCTCTGGCAACTCGACCTGAATTTGGAAAATCTGATTGTAGCGATCTTCTGGGTCGACAATGTTGTTCTGCGACAAGCGGATGTTGTCGGTCGAAAGATCGCGAGCCTTGCAGTAGACCTTGACGAAATAGGCCGCACATAAAGCTGATGATGCTAAAAAGTAATCGAATGGACTGGGGGCTGAGCCATCCCCTTTGTAGCGAATCGGCTGATCGGTAATAACGGTAAAATCGTCAAACTTGGCTTCAAGTCTCAGATTGTCGAGAAAATTAACTTTGATTTCCATTGGATAGGGTTTCCACTTTGTATGCGAGTTGCTCTACCAAAGCCTGTTGTTGGCAAAGTCGAGTCATTGGCGGGGATTATCGGTGATAGAGGAGGCTGAGTAAAATCAAATTGTTTTTTCTGAAAAACTCAATGACGTTATGTTGATTTTCTTGCGAGTAATATGGAGTACGAAAGAGGTGGTCATTTTCTGCTCGGCAAGACCAGATCAAAAGTGACGTCACTTTTGATCTGGTGATTCATGGTGTGTGTTTTAACGCAAGCTCATCACTTTCCAGCTACGTTCGTTGGCTGTTTTTTCTAGGATGTGGTCTGGGTCTACTGCGATAGGGAAGCGTGCTTTTTCTAACAGTGGTAAATCATTGTGCGAGTCGCTGTAAAAGTAGGTGTCGTCCATAGAGTAGCCATTTTCATTGGCCCATTGTTCTGCGCGAATTACTTTGCCTTCACGGAAGGTTGGTGTGCCAACCAGCTTACCGGTAATTAAGCCTTCTTTGTATTCAATATCCACACCTAACGCGTGCTTCACACCAAGGTAAGCTGCAATCGGTGCGACCAAATGAGTGCCTGTGGCGGAGATGATAATAAGCTCGTCGCCTGCTTCTTTGTGTTGTTCCAGCAGCTCTATCGCTTTAGGTAGCGCCATGTCTTTGACAATGTTGTGAATGAATTCGGTGATGAATACAGTCCGTTGTGTTTCGTCTAGCGTGAATAATGGCGATAGTGTGTAATGCATGTAGCTTTCCAGGTTTAGCGTGCCAGCATCATAGTCTTCCATGTAGGCGAGGTTGACGGCTAGGAAGTCGTCTGGAGTTGGCAGGGCGCTCGCTACCATGTATTCAGAAAATGCTTGGGCGGTATCGCCTGCGACTAGGGTGTTATCAAGATCGAAAAAGGCCAGAGCCATGATTTTTCCTTATAATAAAACAGATGAAAAATGGTATTTATTTAGCCTAATGCCACAGCAATAAGGCCAATAAAAGTAATAAATACGCCTACAATTTTAGGGAGTTTGAGTGACTCACCAAGACCAATGACAGCCAATAGCACACCAAGAGGAATACTTAATTGTCGAAAGGCGACCACATAGCTGACGTTACTAACAAATGCCATACTGAGGATGACCAGTGAATAGGTTCCCAGCATTAAGGCGCCGGTTAGTAAGCCTATACGCCATTGCTTGGTAAGCATTTTGCGAAAAGTTAAGCGTTGCTTTTGTGTGGACAAAACAAACCAGATCATCCAAATAACCGCGAAAGCACTCTGCAGCGCCACATAAACCAAAGATACCTGCCAAGGGCTGGCTAATGTTGTGCCAGTAGCATCCGTCAAACCACGCATTAATTCCGTTGCGCGGTTGTCGACAAGAGAGTAACCAGCCGTTGCAAAAGCGGCCAGCAGAGCAAAGGCCGTGGTACGGTTTTGGTAATTTGCTAGTTTGAAATCTCTAAAGCTGGTCAATGGAATGAATAAACAACCGATGACAATCATCAAAATACCGACTACGGCTTGTGACGAAATCGTGCTTTGCTGACCAAGTAGTGTGCTGGAAATCGCGACAATGATTAATGGTGAAGAGCGAGCGATCGGGTAAGCGATAGACATGTCCCCCGCTCGATAAGCTTCCGCTAAGCCCCATAAATAGAGCGACTGAAACAAGCCCGTCGCAAACAACAAAATTATAATCTCGTGATCAAAAGCGGCGACTAAATGCCACTGCCAGAAAACAAAAGGAGAAAACAACACCGCACCAGCTATCATGGTTAAGAAGAAAAAACCTAAAGTTGGACTTGTTTTCTTTCCAAAGAAGTTCCAGCCAGCGTGCATGAAGGTGGAAATTAAAACCAGTATTATGGCGGTGATTGTCATCGATTAATGGCTCCTAGCGTGTACGCCAATGCTGTGTATGTTTGAGTACCACATTTCCCAGTATCCAATGGATAAGACGAGCCACCATACACGTCAGCATGATCATGACTGCCATGGCGGCAGCAGGAGCAATGTCGCCAGCGTCATCCATATTTAAGACCGCTACAGATGCCAAGTTTGTATCGTAGGAGTACAAAAATACCACAGCGGAGACAGTCGTCATTGCGTTCACAAATAAGTAACTCGCAATGTCTAATACCGCTGGCATACAAACTGGCAAGGACACACGCCAGAAGGTGAGTATTTGTGGCACTTTGAGGGAAGCGGAAACAGATTCAAATTCTGGGTCAATCTGTTTTAATGCCGTTGTCGCCGTAAGATGGCATACAGTATAAAAGTGGCTAATGGTACAGATGACGAGAATCGCCATGGTGCCATAAATTCCGTTAAGCGGGTTATTTGGTGCGTTGAAAAAGAAGATATAAGCTAAGCCTAACACCAATCCAGGCACGGCCAGTGGCAGAATAGCAAATAAATGAAAGAACCATTTTAGCAGTTTAAAACCTGCTAATTTGGCGACTAAATAGGATTGGAAGAAGATAAAACCAGTGCCGATTAGTGCTGTATATATACCTAATTGGATTGAGTTCCA
Organism: Marinomonas sp. ATLA20; assembly: GCF_057180105.1. Lineage (NCBI taxonomy): Bacteria > Pseudomonadati > Pseudomonadota > Gammaproteobacteria > Oceanospirillales > Oceanospirillaceae > Marinomonas > Marinomonas sp. ATLA20. The sequence continues at coordinate 68,212 of NZ_JBXUKU010000007.1, read as the reverse complement.
ATAGGAGTCCCAGCCACCGCCATCCATAAGATCAAAGTTGTAGTTCTTCAATGATAGAGATAGGTTATAGGGCCAAAAAGTGACTAGCGAGGCGTATACCGCCATGGCGATCACGCCCAAAATAATCGCCGACATTAAGATCATTAAGGTGAAGAATACCTTATCAACAATGTTTCGAACGGGAGGCGTCCATGGTACGGCTTTTGACGTTAGAAGCGCAGATTGGCGACGCTGTAACCAACGGTCGGTGATAAAGGTTAACACTGCAGGCAGTAATAAAATCACACTGACTGCAGCGCCCATTTCGAAGTTTTGTTGGCCGATGACTTGTTTGTAAATATCTGTTGCGAGCACATTAAACTGTCCGCCGATCACCTTTGGTACGCCAAAATCCGTAATAACCAATGTGAACACTACAAAAGCAACGCTGATGATGCCGTATTTAGCGGCTGGTAAGGTCACGGTGAAAAAGGTGCGCATCGGCGAGGCACCAAGCACTTCTGCGGACTCGTATAACCTAGCATCTGTATTTGCCAATGCGGTCAACATGATCATTAGAGCGTGAGGAAAGGTCCAGAAACATGAACCGATAACGATACCAATTGGCCCATAGATACTTTCGCCCATTAGGACTTCTTTCAAAATACCTTGGTTACCGAATAAATACACCAAGCTGATGGCTGGCAATAAAGACGGCGCTAAAATTGGCAAGACCAAGACAATGCGAAAAAATCCTTTTAATGGAATGCGTGTGCGGCTGATCGCGTAAGCGGTTAAAAAGGCTAAGCTGGTGACGATCACCATTGACAAAAATGCAATAAATAAAGAGTTGCTGACAGAGCTATACAAACTTGGCGTATCGATGAACTGCGCGAAGTTGGCTAAGCCAATAAATTCTCCTTCTCTGTTTTCTACACTTTTTGAAAGCAAAGAATACAGCGGTAAAACCACGCAAATAAACAGGCCTAATACGCCAATGATTAAAATGCCACCTAATGACCATTCGTCCATACTACGGCGTTTATGAAGACGGGATAAATAGCTGCGAGAAGTGGGTTGAGGCGCTTGTTTGGCTCTATTTTCAGCTTGTTGTGTTGCTGAATACATTATGCAGCACCTCCAAAAATATGCAGGCGGTCATGAGGTAACTGACATACCACATTCTGTCCAAGCACTAGGTTGAGGCGAGACATTTCATTCATAGAAATGTCGGCAATAATTGGACGCTCGTGATCATCTAATTTTAATGACGAGCGGACTCTAGAGCCTAAAAATTCTAAGTGAAGCACTTGAGCGTTAAGAATATTGCTAGCAGAGTTGTCGGCTTGAAAACGTACATCTTCAGGGCGAATGGCTAATTGCGCGTCCTGACCAAGAGGGAGATTTGATGGTGCATCGCAATGCAAGGTTAAGTTGCCAGATTGCATTTGACCTGCTCCGCTGACCTTGGCGCTTAGGAAATTCATTTCGCCCACGAACTCGGCAACGAAAGGCGAAGTAGGGTTGGCATAAATGTCCTGTGGTGTGCCGATTTGCTCAATCACTCCTTGGTTCATCACGACGATTTGATCCGCCATGGTTAAGGCTTCTTCTTGATCATGGGTTACCATTATGGTGGTTACGCCCAGTTTTTCTTGAAGCTGTTTGATTTCTTGTCGCAAATGCGCACGAACACGAGCATCAAGGGCCGATAGCGGTTCATCGAGCAATAATAAACCGGGCGATGTGGCTAAGGCACGCGCTAAGGCAACGCGCTGTTGTTGTCCGCCTGATAGTTGCGCTGGGTATTTTCCTTCGCTGCCAGATAAACCAACGGTTGCTAATAGTTCTGTTACGCGCGCACGCCGTTCGTTAGCGGATACTTTTTGGGATACCAAACCATAAGCGATGTTGTCGGCGACGCTTAAATTGGGAAACAGCGCATAAGATTGAAAGACAATGCCAAAATCTCTGTGGTTGACTGGTGCGTGGGTGATGTCGCGTCCTGCTTGAAAAATTTGCCCAGAGGTTGGCGTGTCGAGTCCTGCGACTATGCGTAATAAGCTGGTTTTACCGCAGCCAGAAGGCCCAAGAAAGCAGACGAATTCTCCTTCGGCAATGTTCAATGAAACGTTTTTTAGCGCTTGGTGTGTGCCAAACATTTGATCAATATTATGCAGTTCCAAGTACGTTCGGTTGGACATGATAGGTCCTCTTTCAGTCGTGAGCGTTTAATTAATCAAGATGGACGCGGGTCCTGAAACAAAACAATTGAACCGCGTTGTTCACACGGTTCAATTGAAAATGATCGAAGTGAAAAGTAAAGCTATCCTGCGATCATAATGTGCTTATTTTGCTTCGCTTTTACTGTCGTAACGTGTTTGCCACTGGGTAAGAATCGCATCACGATTTTTAGCAGACCATTCAAAGTCATTATCTATCATCAATGATTCCGCGTTTTCAGGAAAATATTCGATAGATTTAGCGACGCCAGGCATGGCAACAACGGCATAGCCTTCGCTATACATTTCATTGGCTTTTTTAGAAATGGTCCAATCTGCGAGTGTTTTTGCTGCTTCTAGCTTTTTCGTCCCTTTGATAATAGACGTTGCTTCCATGTCCCAGCCTAGGCCTTCTGTTGGAAACACTATATCCAATGGTGCGCCTTGTTTTTTCGATTTTGCCGCGCGGAAGGCAAAAGAAATACCGATCGGAATTTCACCAGAAGCGGCCAATTTACAAGGTTTAGAGCCAGAGTGAGTATAGCGGCTAACATTATTGTGTAAGGCATCCATGTAACCCCAGCCTTTGTCCTCACCAAACATTTGTAACCAGCTGCTTACGTCAAGAAAGCCAGTACCAGATGAGTTAGGGTTTGGCATAATGATGTGGTCTTTGTAAACTGGTTTTGTCAGGTCTTGCCAAGAGGTTGGTTTTGGCAAACCTAATTTTTCGGCTTCTACTGTGTTGAAGCAGATTGCAGCCATCCAAGCATCCATTCCAACCCAAACAGGTTCTTTACTAGTGTCTTTGAATTTTGGCGAAATGTTGTTATAGCCATTTGGTTTGTAGGTTTCTAAAAGTCCGTCATTTTTCAATAGCATTAAGCTGGTGGCGGCAAGTCCCCAAACTACGTCGGCTTGAGGGTTGTCTTTTTCGGCTAATAATTTCGCCGTGATGATGCCAGTAGAGTCGCGTACCCAGTTGATTTTGATATCTGGATTGTCTTCGTTAAAACGCGCTGCGTATTTTTTAAGATCTTCTGCTTCAATCGCGGTGTAAACCGTTAGTTCTGTTTTCGCTGCATGAGCAGAAATAGAAACCAATGCGATACCAGCCGTGGCGGCAAGACGTTTAAAAAGGGCTTTCTGTGTCATCTTCACTTCTCCATCATTTGTATTGAATGAGAGGTGATGAATATTTTGGTGAGTAGATAGGACTCTTAGCACCAAAAAAGCATCAACTCGTTAATCTGGTCTATACCAGATTTGTTAATGCAAAATAGCAGCCAAAAATGTCATTCATATGACAGTAAATAAAAAACTCACTAAAAATAGAAAATACATTGGGCTGGGTAAGATGGTGTATTTTTATTGGTTGGAAAAAAGAGCTAGGTAGTTGAGATGTATTAATCTCGAATAGAAATGTTTATTGTAACGGCATCATGTCGCCAAAATTCGTAATCAATTTCAATTACTTGCTTGTTTTTTTCATCATTACTTAAGTAATTAATTCTTTCGATATGAAGCCCTGGTTGACCCGCTGAAATCCCTAGATCGTTTGCTGCATGAGAGGGAAGCGAAGTGGATTTAAAGAATAAATCCATATTGTGATATTCAATTTGATATTTACTTTTTAGCAGTTGGCTTAACGATTGGGTGAGATCTTCCTCTTCAATGCCAGGTAATAGTGCAATATTAATGTACATTTTTTCGATCAATACAGGGCGTTGATCAATGTAACGTCGGCGATGTAAAAACAGCACAGGTGTGTTTTCAGGAATTCCCATAAGGGCGGCAATATGAGCCGTTGCGGGTTCTAATTGTTGCACCAGTTTTTGCGTGGATGGCTGACAACCTTGTTCGGCCACATATAAGTTAAAACTAAGGTAACTGGCTGGGTCATAGACCACAGTGGGTGGAGTAACAAACCAACCGCGACGATTTTGCCGATAAATAAGACCCTCTGCTTCTAAGTTTTGCAGGGCTTGTCGAACCGTGATACGAGTTAGTTTGAATTGTTCACCTATTTCTCTTTCAGACGGCAGCTTGGCACCAGCTAGCAAGGTGTTATTTGCAATTAATTCACTAAAGTAACGTTGTATTTGTTGGTAATGGCTGCTGGACATGGAGTGCCTGAAAATAAAAGATAATGAAAAACGAGTCTTAATATACTATTTTTTGTTTTTGACTTAAAAATCAAAAAGTGAATTTTCGTACTTTTTTGGAATCGAGCACATAAATTGAGCGGGTAGAGAGTGACAAGGTTAAAAATGCCCAATCTTGATGCGTTAAAACTTATTATATGTTTGTGGATGGACCGTCTACAATTGTGTATATAAAGCGCAAGAGTAGGTGTGATATCATGCAGAAAAAAACACGCAGTTAACTTTTATTTATTAGCAGGTTTACCATTCATGTTAAGAGGCTTTGACACGTTTCGAATGCGAGTCACTTTGTTATCTGGTGGTTTGCTTTTTTCTTTGAGCTTGGTGCTCATTGCTTCTTTTTACCAGCTTACCTCAACTCGTCTTTCGCAAGCGAGTGGCGAGTCACTAGTAAGCCTTAGCCAATCTGTTTCAAATACGCTAACTGCAAACTTACGTGAGCGTGAGCGCGAAATTTCTTTACTTAGTAAGCGCTCTTCCTTGTTTAAAGGTCAAAATTTAAGCGAGTTACAAGATGCGATAGATCAAATTAAAAACTCTTATAAAAATTACGCTTGGATTGGTTTTGCTAATGTTGACGGAATAGTGCTTGCGTCAGGTAATGGAATGCTAGCAGGAGCGGATGTTAGCCAGAGACCTTGGTTTATACATGGCAGTGAAGGCCCTTTTGTTGGTGATGTTCATAAGGCGTTATTACTCGAAAAAATGCTTCCTAAGCCGCAAGACGGCGCCCCAATTCGCTTTGTGGATTTTGCTGCACCAGTCATTGGCGAAAATGGTGAACTTAAAGGTGTGGTCGCCACTCATGCAGATTGGACGTGGGTAAGAGAGGTTTTGCAGTCTTCCCTGACTGAAGCGTCTAAAAGAAAAGCAATCGATATTTTTATTATCGATAATGGTCATAATGTTTTATACCCTGACAATCATCTGAATGATATTAAAGTCCCTGAAGGGTTGCCAGATGAAGGTCAATTCAAATCATTAATCTGGCAAGATGATAGAAAGTATCTGACCAGTTTAGTTCCAGTGCTATCTCCTAAATCTACCAATCTAGGTTGGCAAATTGTCGTACGTCAGCCAATGTCTATTGCTATGGCAACCGTTAATGAAGTACATAGATTATTGCTATTGTTTGGAGGGCTTGCCACTTTGTTTTGCATGTTCTTGGCTTACCAATTTGCGAGTACTTTAAGTCGTCCTCTTGAAAGGTTGGCGCTCACAGCTCAAAGTATTCAGCAAGGAAATCGTAATGCGACTTTCCAAGATGATAGTGAATTGAGCGAAGTTGCGAGCCTGAGTTGTTCATTAGAAAAAATGATGTCTTCTTTATTGGTGCGAGAACAGTCTTTAATGCAAATGAATCTCACGTTAGAAACAAAAGTACGCACTCGAACGGCCGAACTGGAAGCCAGCAATAGATCACTAGAAGTGATTGTACGACAAGACCCACTAACACAAAGTTATAATCGCTTGGCTTTAGATGAGGCCTTGCTTGGTGAATATAATTTAGCGAAGCAATCCCAGCGGCCGTTCGCTGTGATTATGGCCGATGTCGATTATTTTAAAAAAGTAAATGATGTATATGGCCACACGGTTGGCGATACTGTACTCAAAAAAATGGCTGTCCTGTTTTCTCGCCTGGTCGGAAGTAAGGGGATGGTTGCTCGATTTGGTGGTGAAGAGTTTACGGTTTTATTGCCAAAATTCAGTGTCGAGGAGGCTGAAATTATTGCTGAGACTCTGCGGGCAGCGCTTGAAAAAGAAGAGATGAATGATGGCTTATTTGTCTCGGCTAGTTTTGGTGTAGCTATCTACCACGCTGATGATTCACACTATGAGCAGGTGCTGAATCGTGCAGATGCGGCTCTTTATAGCGCTAAAGAACAAGGACGAAATAGGGTTGTTGTTAGTGTTTAGAAAGTGAATTTTTCCTATTAATCATGATGATGTTCATGACGGACATCATCTGTATTGGATTCTAGCGCTTCGAGTATGGTGCAATGCTCGGCGCTTTCTTCACCGCCACAGCAGGCATCGGATAGTCGTTTGAGTGAGGTTTGAAAACGAGTGAGTTCCGCAAGTTTCCTTTCGACAGTTGAGAGTTTGGTGTCGACAAGCTCTTTAACATCAGCGCACGCGTTGTCGGCTTTATTGACTTCAATTGAAAGTAATTCACGAATTTCTGCCAGAGTGAATCCAACGTTCTTTGCGCGTAGGATGAATTGCAGAATGTCTTTGTCTTTTTCAGTGTAAAGACGATAACCAGACTCAGATCGACTTGATGGGCTGAGTAGGGCGTTTTTTTCGTAAAAGCGTAATGTGTCATTGTTGATGTCACAGGCCTTTGCTAGTTCCCCTATGCGATACATTTCTTGCTCCTGTTTATTTCCTTTCAGTATAAACCTTAGATCTAGGTCCTAGGTCAAGATTCTCGTTAAGCATTTTTTATTTTTCTTTCACCTAAAATGTTTTACATTGCCGGCGCAAATGATTATGCATTTGATTTCATTGAATGGTCCAGTCGTCGTAAGTAGTGGAAGGTAGGTTGTAGTGGATGTATTTCATAGTGTCATTCTTGGACTGGTTGAGGGAGCGACAGAGTTCTTACCTATCTCTTCAACAGGCCATTTGATTGTTGTTAGTCAATGGTTGGGAATGGAGCAATCTGAAGGCAATAAAGCGTTTGAGGTGATTATTCAGCTGGCGGCTATTTTGGCGGTTGTCGCGAATTATAAAGAGCGTTTTTCTGTGAAGTATTTTCGTTTATGGTGCCAGGTATTCGTGGCCTTCTTACCGGTTGCTATAGTGGGCTTTTTATTTCGGCATCAAATAAAAGCGATGTTTTCCGTGTCTGTCGTAGCGACCATGTTTATTATCGGAGGTGGAATTTTTTTACTGACAGAGAGGTTTATAAAGCATAAGTCTCCGAGAGTGAATAGCTTGGATGATCTGGATTTTAAGCAGTCTCTGTGGGTCGGTATTGCCCAAATTTTTGCGCTTATTCCCGGTACCAGCCGTGCAGGCTCAACGATTGTGGGGGCCTTGCTTGTGGGATTAAGCAGAAAGGCCAGTGCGGAGTTTTCCTTCTTATTGGCGTTACCTGTGATGATGGCTGCTTCGGGTTATGCTCTTCTTTCCAATTATAACGAGTTCTCGGGGGATTTGTGGGTACCTTTGGCAATTGGGTTTGTAGTGGCTTTTCTAAGTGCTTTTATTGTTATGAAGCTGTTTATGGTGTTTTTGGAAAAATTTACCTTTGTGGCATTTGGCTGGTATCGCATTTTATTTGGCGTTCTTTTATTGGCTTTTGCGTGATAATTTCATTTATCTATGACTTATAGCTTAAGACGATTTTCCTAGTGTTGTGATTTACAGTGATATAGTGGTTTACACATCGGAAGGGATGTTTTGTAATGTTCCTTTCTGTTTACCTTTTCAATGTGATTCAGTGGGATGTTTGTCATGCGTCGTTGTTTTCCTTTCGCCATTTTGGCTTCCTTGTTAGCGGGTGGCTGTGCTTCTTCTGATAACACTCCTGTAAATCGTTCATTAGATTCTTTTAGAGGTTCTTCAGCTTGTTACGATCGAGAAACCGAGCCTTATACTCCGGTTGTAGACACGCATTTGCATTACCGACCATTTGACGGGCGGGCGATTCCTTTTAATGAGGTAAATGAGTATTTGTCTCGTACTACGGTGCGTTTTGCTAATGTTTATGGCATTGGGCAAATGTTGCCAGCTAATTCTTCTTGTTCTAATTATCTAAAATGCCCTGGCACACCTGTTTCACCGACGACGCGAAATGATTTTGTTAATGCTGCGAACATGGTGGAGTACAAGCCCGATGACCTTCATCTTACTCTGTCGATGACGTTCACGGATTTATCAAACCCAGAACCAACTGTTGCATTAATGGAGCTGTATGAAAAGGAATACCCTGGTTTGTTCCATTGGATGGGGGAGGTCAATTTAGTTAAGCAAGCTCAATTTAATAATCGACATAAACCAGCGACACCAAAAGACATCACAAAGTGGGCGGGGTTTATGGCGGAGTTAAGAGCCAGAGATTACCCAATTACGATTCATTCAGACATTGGTAACGATGCAACACCGACTTTGTATTTACCCTTAATGGAGAAAGCGTTAACACTCTATCCAGATAATAAAATTGTTTGGGCGCATATGGGGATTTCTTATGAGCAAAAATCGTTGGATGCTGCAACGCACATTGCTATTTTGTCGCGTTTGTTAGATCAATATCCGAACTTGATGTTGGATATTTCGTGGCGTGTTCTCGAAGATTACTATTTTAGTAAGTTCGGAAATCGGAGCAAATACGTTGCTTTTATTAATCAATATTCTGAGCGTATTTTGCCTGGGTCTGACTTTGTCGCCTTTCGGAATAATAGTTTTAAGGTGTATCAATCTGAATTGGAAGCGACTAGCCGAATTCTGCAATATATTGATGATGACGCCTTTCGCAACATTGCCTTGGGTGAGAATTATTTCAAATTATTAAACCTCGATTATCAGGCTCCACAAATATGCAGCAAGTAATAACATTTGATAGGTTCTTGCAGTTTGCATAGTTTATTCTTTGTCTTTCGTTGTTAAATTTCTCTACTTGTTCCATGCTTTTAGATGTGTATTTATTCGTACATTTAGGAGTATCTGAGTATGGGAAGGTTTATTTCAACATCGTCTAATCGTGGGCAGTCATTGGGTGAAGAAGTGGCAAATAGTATCAGCCACGGCTTGGGACTGGTGGCTGCAATTGTTGGTACTCCATTCCTTATTCTTAGTGCTATCGACTACGCCGACGTGAGTTTTGTTGTCGGTGTAAGTATATTTTCAGCCACTATGATTCTATTGTATTTGGCCTCGACTCTTTATCATGCAATGCCAAGAGGCAAAGCCAAATACGTTTTTCGGGTGATTGATCATTCCGCTGTGTATTTGTTGATTGCGGGGACTTATACGCCTTTTATGTTGGGCGTGTTAGAAGGTGTGTGGGGCTGGTCTTTGCTTGCTGCTGTCTGGACGTTAGCACTTATTGGCGTAGGACTTAAGGCGTTTGGTAAAGCTTCTCATCCTGCCATTTCCACCACGCTATATGTGGTTTTGGGCTGGCTTATTCTGATCGTCATTAAACCACTTGTTTCATTAATGGAGCCTAATGGCTTATTGTTACTGGTGCTTGGCGGTGTTCTTTACACACTTGGCGTGGTGTTTTTTGTGATTGATTCACGCTTACGATATGGGCATTTAGTTTGGCATTTATTTGTTGTCGGTGGGACTGTTTGTCACTATTTTGCAATTTTTTATTATGGCGCTTAGGAATAGAAAGTTGAGTTACTGTTGTTTTAATTTTCTTAAATATTCACTGGCCTAGTTTTGTTTGCCATCGATGTAGTGTTTTCAGCTGCTCTAATAACAAGGATTTATTTTCTGGGGTCAACTCGCTAAACAGCTTTAAAGCTGTCTGAGTTTCGTGGTTAAGCAGCAATTGGTTGATATTTTCTTCTTTTTTTTCGTCGCTCCCTTCTTGTTCTAAAAAATCCGAAATATTAGTTATTGGCTGTTCGCTGGCTGCGTAAAGCACAGATGGCTTGGTATTGAGCGCTTTAGCTAGTTTATGAAGTACTTTTTGGGACGGTTGCCTTAAGCCTTTTTCAATGCGTGAAACATTACTGGTAGCCATGTCAGCCTCCAGTGCAATTTGTTCTTGTGTCATCTTACGTTGAATACGCAAAATTTTAATAACGTGGCCAATGTTCATGGCAAGATTATCCATTTAATTTTGCCTATATGGCAAAACCTGTGAGGCAATTCACTTGACACTATTTGCCATATAGGCAATATTGACGAACCTTTGTGTCTAAAAGACAAATAATGGATGGTGACCTGTGTTAATCGAAGCATGCAGTAGAAGGATTTTTTTGTGAAAACTGATGGTTTGAATACTGAGCGTGATTGGCGAGAGTTACAAGAAACGAATAGTCGCTTTATTGTGTTAGACAGTAATGATCTTATTGTTTCGTGTAATGACAAAGCGAAACATGCTCGATTAGACTTACACAGAGAAAATACTCTTCTGTTAGATTGCTTCTGGCTAGACACTGATCAGCGTACATTTCGCTTGAGTAAATTCAAAAAAATTGCTGGAAAAGAAATCAAGCTTTTATTTATGCCGAGTGGCTCCGAAGCTCGTAGAGTGAAGGTGCTGGTGGAAGCGTTTCAACTGTTTGATCGGCAATATTACAGTCTACTTATTCAAGATGATCAAACAGAGTCTAGTCTAGATAATAAACATCCTTCTTATCAAATGGTGCAAGCATTTAGTGCCGACCTGAAAAAAAATTGTTAGAACTGCACTATCAACCTCAAATAAATATTTTGGATGATAGCCTTTACGGTGTTGAAGTTTTAGCTAGGTGGACAAGTGATGAATTCGGGAGCGTTGCACCGGACCATTTTGTTGCTCTTGCTGAAGAGTTTGGTTTGATAGCAGAGTTAGATTTATGGGTGTTGCGTCAAGCGTGTAAACAATTGGCGATATGGCGAGAGAAAAATATCCATATTCCTATTATCGCTGTTAATTTTTCACCGCTTAGTTTTCATTATCCTGACTTGAAAAATGTTGTTCAATCCATTTTACAACAGAATGGCATTCTGGCATCTAACCTTGTTCTGGAAATCACAGAAAGTAAAAAAATAAAGTCACCAGAATTTTTTGAGAATATCATTCATGATCTTCATCTGATGGGAATTTTCTATTTCTTTAGATGATTTTGGGACGGATTATTCAAATCTAAAAAGGTTGTTAAAATTTCCCGTTTCCCAGCTCAAGTTAGATCGCTCTTTTGTCAGTGAGCTGCCTAATAAACTATCAAAAGAATTAAGCGAGGTAGTGTTCTCTATTTGTCAAAAGATTGATGCTGTGCCAGTTGCTGAAGGTGTTGAAACACAACAACAATTATCTTATTTATCGACTATAGGCTATCAGATTATCCAAGGATATTTATTGTCTCCACCTTTATCGAGAGAGGAACTAGAGTATTGGATTGCAAACGAAGAGCATTTGAAAGTTCTGTGAATTAAAGGTGATATTTTTATAGACTCCAGTACCGTAGTTTATTGGGCTCAGGAGTTTATAGAATAAATACAAAAATGTATGCCCAAGAATGTTATCAAACGGAATATTTACAGCATGAATCGGCCAGCGAATGGAAGACTAGCAGCTCCGACGGCTTTTGGGGCTTTCGTTAATTCGCTAACGACAACTTCTGGTCCTGTTTCAGGTAATACCAATGCAGTGCTGATATTTTGAAGCATAGTATTGGGAATATAGGATGACAGTAGCAGGGCTTCAACATCAACAAATTGACTTGCGTCGCGTAGTTTCTCGCGAATGAGTGCAGAGCATTGTTCTGTCCATTCTTGCAGGTCTTTTGAGTGTTGAGACTCCTGCTCTGTTAGTTGTTCTAATTCATTAATAGATAGGTTATCTGATCCTAGTCGTTTCTCAAGCTCTAAGGTTCCGCCGTCATAGGTTGCGCTAGTTGCACTACGAAGAATTTGGTGGTTCAACACAAGGCGGGAGTGGATTTGGGCACCAATATAAAAGAAAAGGTAGTTCTCTAGGTTTTTGGCCTTCCCGAACATGCTTTCGCCAGAAGCGGCTGAGGTTATATCGGTTTGAATAAATACCTCTAATGAAAACTCTTTTTCAAGTAGTTCTCGGAGAACATTTAGCGCCTCAGATTCGCGGAAAGTATCAGCCAAAGCAAGACCAATTCCGGCGACTCGCTCCCTTTTCTTAACGGACAGTTTTGAAAGAAGTTCTTCTACTGCCACAAAGATATCAGGGTGTACTATATCATTTCCTGGAAATTCATGGGAAAACTGAGAGTGTGCGGTAATCTCGCCTAAAAAATTGATCAAGACGACATGGGTCTTGCGAATACCGATACTAATCCCTATTGAATAGGCGCCCTCTGCATTAAGGGAAAGGGGGATGGTCGGTGGCCCCACGCGGCCTTTTTGTGCGCTGCCACTAACGATAAGGCCCTCTTTTTCGAGTGAACGCACTATGACTGAAACAGTCTGCGCGGATAACCCTGAACTCTCACCAATCTTTAGTCGTGAGATATTACCATTGCGCAAGAGCATTGAAAGAACCAAGCGTTCATTGTGACTACGTACTCTAACGGCATTTAATCCAGACGTACGGTCAGCAATACGGAGTGGATTTGGGGGGGAAAAGCGCATGTCTGGCATTAGCAAACTTCCATGATTTGAATCTTAATTATCATTTATCCATCCAATATTAACTATCTCTTGAGCAAGGGCTTCACCTAGTAAATGGTGTGCTTGGAGGTCCATGTGGAACCCATCTTCAGGGGCGCTAACACAAACGGATGAGGCATCAAAAAAATGGACTTCTAGTGAGTCGGCCATTATTTCGTAGGCCATGGCCAGCTCTCGTGAAGTTTTCTGTGCTCCTTCGAATATGGCTGACCATTCTTTAAGGTCGTTTAGCATAGGGGGAGGAGAAACAATCAAGATTTCGGGTACACGTCCGGCTGGACCCGGCGCAAGTTCTTTGATGTCGTGTACTAGACAGCTGATTCCCATTGCGACTTCAGACGCTGTTAGCCAAAATCGACGTTTCAGGTCATTGGTTCCTAGCATCAGTATGATTAAGTCCAGTGGTGCATGGCTTTGCAGACAGGGTGTTAAATAGCGCCGACCATTCTTATGCTTGCCTTCAACTGGGTCGTTGCGAACCGTAGTACGGCCACTCAATCCTTCTTCAATGACATGCCAACTACTTCCTAGTTTACGTGCTAGAACACCAGGCCATCTGTCATCTGGTCCAAATCGCTCCGTAGATTGACCGCCTGGTATTTGGCCGTGTGTATTGGAGTCGCCATAACAGAGAAGATTTTTCATGAGGGAATGTCCACCGCTGAGGTTTGTACTACTTATTTATTAACTGCTTAATGGCTTTTGTTTTTGCCATTGCGTTTGATTATAGGCAGTTTGGGCGAGTTTGTGCAACAACAATAATTATTCACTATGAATGATTTAGTTAATCATTCATAGTGAATAATTATTGACTGGTAGATGTTTCGCTGTATATACTTTCTTTCATAGTGGTGGGTAGACGAAGGAAAACTGCTAGTGGAATTGGATTTTTAGAGGGGCTGATGAGGCCAAGTCTGTGGACTTTTTGGATGAGGCGTTTTCTATAGTTCCATATCCGATGAGATGAATTTATGTGTTCGTGGGTTCTAACCCGTATCTAAAAACAAAAAAATAGGAGTAACACATGCGACAGCTACAAAAGACACTAAAATTTGGACTGATACCCTTAATTGTATCTGGTTTCCTAACGAGCATTGCTTTGGCTGAAAGTGATGTGGATATTATTGCTGGTGATGTGATGCAGGGCATTGCCATCAATCCTGATAATACAGCCATTGTTAAAGCTGATTCCTATAAGACAGAAGCGCCTTGGGTTATTGGCATGAGTCATTTTGGTGTCAATGCTAATACCTGGACTGTGCAGGTTGCACATGAAGCGGAATATGCAGCGAACTTGGATGGTCGCATCACAAAGTTCATTATGCTTGATGCTGGTTTTGACCAAAGGAAACAGGTTGCCGATATTGAAGATCTGATTGCTCAGGAGGTGGATGCAATCATAGTAATGCCCGTGACGACCACTTCTGCTAACCGTGGCATAGAGAAGGCCATCGCGGCGGGGATCCCTGTTGTGCTTCATACTGGACGAATCAATTCTGATGCCTTCACTACTGAAATTCAAGGTGGTGCTGAGCATTTTGGTAAGGTAATGGGGGATTGGCTAGTTGATCAACTGGATAAAAGAGGAAATATTTGGGTATTGCGTGGACTTGCTGGACACCCTGAAGATACCAACCGCTACAATGGATTATTACAGTCAATCAAGGGTACTGATATCAAGATTGTTGCTGAAGGTTACGGTGATTGGCAATATGATAAAAGTCGTAATATCTGTGAAACGCTTTATTTGAGTAGCCCAAATGTAGATGGAATCTGGTCTTCTGGGGCGGACATGACCCGTGCTTGTATTGACGTTTTTAAACAGTTTGGTGCAGATATTCCTCCTATATCAGGTGAGGGAAATAACGGTTATTTTGAGCAATGGATATCCGATGGCTTTCCTTCAATTTCACCTGAGTATAGTCCTGCTCAAGGTGCCGCAGGTATTCGAGCTGCTGTTGCACTGCTGGAAGGCAAACCACTTCATCGTAGCTATATATATCATCCATCAGGATGGGATCGTGAGCGAGCAACGAAACAATACCGTGAGGATCTCTCAGCAAATGTTTGGTGGCCATCAGAGTTGTCAGAAGAGCTATTGCAGCACTACTACGACAAGTAATACAACACTCTCTTGGTTGCGTGGTACTGGAGGGTGGTACATTCCAGTCTCCAGTATTCGTCGAACAATAAGCAAATCACCCAAACATAGGAGAAATTAAGTTGACAATTATTGTAGAGATGCACGGGATTAGCAAAGCCTTTGGACATAACCAAGTGCTAAACTCAGTTTCATTCTCGCTGAATTCTGGCAGTGTGCATGCTTTGATGGGTGAAAATGGTGCTGGAAAATCCACTCTTATGAAAATTCTTGCTGGCGTGCATCAGCCCGATGCCGGACAAGTCAAGATTAATGGCCAAAAAGTTAATCTTCTGTCCCCTCGCGATGCTCTTGACTCTGGTATTTCTACTGTTTTTCAGGAGCATTCGCTTCTGCCTAATCTATCAATAGCTGAAAATATGTTTCTTGGTCGAGAGCCGCTAACTCGCACTGGGGCAATTGATTATGACGCTATGATACGGGATACACGTCGTGCTTTGGATGAGTTGGGGCTTGACCTCGATCCAACCCGACTTGTCTCAACGCTGACCATTGGCGAGCGACAGTTCGTAGAGATTGCTCATGGTATTGAAGCTGACGCCAGCGTGATGATTCTTGATGAACCAACTGCCGCACTTAATGCCGCAGATGTTGAGGTGCTCAATACTAGTATTCGTAAACTTTGCGAACGTGGTAAGGCGGTTGTCTATATTTCACATCGGATGGAAGAAATCTTCAATATTTGCGATACCGTGACGGTTCTTAAAGACGGAAAACTGGTTGGTGAACAGGCTATTTCTGACCTCACACCTAATGTATTGATCGAAATGATGGTTGGGCGGGAGTTAACCAGCCTGTTTCCAGCACGCTCGACTATGGCGGGAGAGGTGGTGCTGGAACTAAAAGACATACAACTCACGGAAAACGCCCGTCCACTTTCGCTAACATTACATAGAGGTGAGATAGTTGCCCTTGCAGGCTTAGAAGGTCAGGGGCAGCAAAAACTTTCGCGTGCGTTGATCGGACAGCATGCACTATTTTCGGGTCAAATTAGGGTTAAGGGGGTGATTTTGGAGTTACCGTTTTCTGGTATTACGGGTATCCGTCGTACTCAAAAACTTGGTCTTGGGTTTGTGCCTGAGGATCGAAAGGAAGAGGGATTGTTTTTGGAACTGCCGATTTTACATAACATTGTTATTGGTCTGCACTCTCGCCGCGCCGCTATTGCCCTTGTTCGAAAATATCGGCCCGTAGTTGCAGATATTATGCAGTCGATGAACGTCAAAGCGCCAAATGCCAGTGCGAGAGTTCGATCCTTGTCCGGAGGCAATCAGCAGAAGGTTTTACTTGGACGCTATTTGGCTGCTAAGACTGACATTCTTGTTATTGAGGAACCGACGCGCGGAGTGGATATTGGGGCTAAGTCGGAGATTTATCGATTATTAAGGGAATTTACTGAGCAAGGTGGTGCGATCCTTGTTCTTTCTAGAGAAACTCTCGAACTGATTGGTTTAAGTGACCGATTGTATGTCGTGCATGAAAATACCATTGTCGCTGAAATGTTGGCGATTGAGGCCACAGAGCACAGTATCCTCAATGCTGCCTTGAAAACTGATAAGAAGGCCCACTATGCGTAAGTACATTGATATTTTGACTCGTCGGAATACACGCCAAGGTGCATGGGGCTTTCCTCTCCTAGTTTTTCTAGGGATCTGTGTGTGGTTGTCTTTTAATACAGCACGTTTTGCGACGATAGAAAATGCTGAAAACCTGATTGCTCAGGCGATGCCTTTGATCATAGTAGCTATTGGTCAGATGTTGGTGGTATTGGTTGGAGGTCTTGACCTATCCGTTGGTGCGGTGATCAGTTTTACCACGGCTATCTTGTCATTAGATGCACCGACAATAGTTTTACTCCCTGTAGTTTTTGTTCTCGCTGCATTGGTCGGACTGATGAACGGTCTGGTCGTGACACGTTGTAACGTGCATCCGATTATCGCTACATTAGCAATGCAATATATGTTGCTGGGGGCTACACGTCTGATCCGTCCTGTGTCAGGCGGTGAAATTCCTCAATTGGTGCTTGACTCCGTTTCAGGTGAGTTCTTCGGTATACCATTTCCCGTTTTCTGGGGGATCGTCGTTGTGCTTATTGCTTGGAAATTGCTCTACAGATCTCGATATGGACTACACCTGTTTGCTATTGGCGGTGGGATGGCTTCTGGTCAAACCGATGCAGCTCATAATTTCGGCATTGCCGTTCGTCGAAATATTGTACTTGCCTATGTTGGGTCTGCTTGTTTTGCCACCATCGCTGGTATCTTTTTGGCTGGGAGAATTACTTCTGGTGATCCGAATGTTGGATTGCTGTTTGAGCTTGACAGCATTACTGCTGTCGCGTTGGGCGGTACTCAATTGTCAGGTGGTGTTGGCAGCCTACAGGGAACGGTCATTGGTGCGTTAGTACTGGCACTCATGTCGAACGGGATGAACCTAGTCAATCTTTCGCCCTTTGTTCAAACCGTTGTGAAAGGTGGAATTTTACTCATTGTCGTCGGGTTACAGTCCCGCAAGAAAATGGGGCTTTAAATTATGTCCAAAATTCAATTGCAGACCTTAGTTCAGCGAGTTTTACGGATTCCACCATCTTATTTGGTTTTCATTTCCCTGTTCTTGATCCTATGGCTGACACGACCACAAATGCTAAATCTGAACATTTTGGGTGTGTTTCTCCGTCAAGTAGCCCCTCTTGGTATTCTTGTACTAGGTCAGTTGCTAGTAATGCGGGTGAAATCGATTGATCTTTCGGGTGGGGGGGTAATCCTGCTGGTCAATTATTATATTTCCTCGGGCATGTTTCCCGGTGCATCTCTTCCTGCCTTTATATTTCTCGCGGTTGCCACGGGGTTTATCGTCGGAATGTTTAACGGTTGGATGATCGCTAAGCGACGTGTGTCTGCAGTGATCGTGACACTCGCGGTGAGTATCATTTTGATCGGGATGGTTCAGTTCCTATCCAGTGGGAGTCCGCCGGGAAATGTACCGACATTTTTAAGAGATATCTACAACACCCGTACGGGAGTCATGCCTAATCCGGTCATTTTCTGGGCATTCTTGACTTTGATTATGTCGTTGTTCCTATCGCTTTCTGTCTATGGTCGATTTGTAACCTCAGTAGGGGAGAGCGCAGAGGCGGCACATTTCTCAGGGGTGCCTGTCGAGCGGACAGTCATAGTGGCACATACAATGGCGGGCGTTATTGCCGGAATTGCTGGTTTGGTGCAAACCGCATCTATTGCCGTAGGCAGTGTTCGAATTGGTTTAGATCTGCCTATTCTCGCTGTGGCGGCGACGATTCTTGGTGGTGTCGCCTTTGGTCGCGGTGAAGGTGGTGTATGGGGACCTTTCTTTGGTGTTTTATCCTTCTCTTTGCTATTTGTTGTGCTGACCATTTATGGCGTAGGCGAGCCAGGGAAACTGGTTGTGCAAGGCGTGATCATTCTTTTGGCTGCTGTATTTTATGGAATACGGTCCAAAAGTTAAGCGGAATGAATAAGAGAATAGCCCTTGGAAGAGTGTGGTGGGAATCTGAGCCGTTTTCGCTGATATGGGTAGCATCACGCCCCATTATATTATGGTCTATAACCAATTTGACTAAACACAACTAACTCAAAAAGGACAAATAAAATGACGAATAAAAAGAGCATACTTTGTTATGGGGACTCTTTGACTTGGGGCTGGATACCAGTCGAAGAGGGGGCTCCGACTTGCCGTTACCCTTATGAACAGCGTTGGACAGGCGTGATGGGAGGGTTATTAGGCTCGGATTTTCATGTAATTGAAGAAGGTTTGAGTGCACGTACTACATCGTTAGACGACCCCACTGACCCACGGTTGAATGGCTCCAGCTACCTGCCTTCCGCGCTGGCCAGTCATCTTCCGCTAGATCTGGTTATTATTATGTTAGGCACCAATGATACAAAGGCTTTTTTTCACCGCTCTGCGTTCGAGATAGCGAATGGTGTTTCTAAATTAATTGGGCAAGTGATTAGTTGTGCTGGTGGTGTTGGTACATCGTATTCGGCGCCTAAGGTTCTTCTCGTCGCACCGCCGCCACTTGGTAAATTGAAGCATATTTGGTTTCAAGGCACATTCGAAGGAGGGCTTGAAAAAACATTGGAACTGCCCAAATATTATGCAGCCTTGGCTGACTTTATGAACATCGAATTTCTGAATGCTGGCGACTTTATTACAACTGACGGTGTGGATGGCATCCATTTCACGGTCGAAAATAACGCTGCTTTGGGCAAGGTAATTATGGAGAAAGTTAAGATGATTTTCTCATAGTTTTTCTATGTAATTAGCTGCTATTAATAGGATATGCACACAAACTTGATGGATAAAAATAAGTGGTATTTTACCATGGTGATATTTTGTTTCTCACGGAAGAGGACTTCACCTTAAGAGATAGGTATTAATAAACTAGTTTGCATGGTATGTCTCCTTTTTTATTTAAATAACCACTCTGTTTTCATTGAATTAAAGAACCGCAGTGCTCGTAGGGGATAGATATCTTCCAAACTATATCAAGTGTATATTGCCTACTCTGGCGTTGAGTCTTGATCAATGCAAAATTCTTTTCTAGGTAATGCTAATAGTTTATGACCATCCCTCTAAATAATGTCTCTGAAGTTGATGTGACTTGTTCAAACTGCCAAGCCTGTTGCTGCCGGATGGAGGTCATGATCATCAGTGATACTGGTGTGCCTGATAAACATATTTCGGTGGATGAGTGGGGTGGGGAAACCATGTTGAGATTAGACGATGGTTGGTGCTCTGCCGTTGATAGAGAGACCTATCTTTGCACTATTTATGAAAACCGTCCGTGGATTTGTCGTGAGTTCGAAATGGGATCCGATGAGTGTAAGGAAGAGTTTAATGTTATCAGGTAGAGGTGAATCATAGTCGCAGGGGGAGTTTTATGAACGCAACGCAATTTGGGTTTAATCCAGAATACGCAGAAGAAGCGCCAACGCTTGATGAGATTAATAGTCTAAAAGGTGTGGCCGTTTTGGAGTTCGGGGCGCCTTGGTGCGGTCATTGTCAGGCTTCTCATGATTCCGTGAAAGAAACCATGCAATCATACCCAGATATGGCTCATATCAAGGTATTTGACGGTAAAGGAAAGCGTTTGGGGCGCCAGTTTGGCGTTAAATTATGGCCGACTTTAATCGTTCTGAAAGATGGTCAAGAAGTGAGTCGTATTGTGCGTTTTACAGCCTCTGACGCCGTTCGTGAATTATTAGACATGGCGATTTAAGACGTGAAGGAAGTAGATTGCTTAAACGGTTATATCGATGAGGCGACCAATGGTTTTATCGGATGAATCGATGACTTTGGCATTGGCTTGCGCTTCTAGGACGCTGCTCTTTGCTTCGATCAATCCAT
This sequence comes from Marinomonas sp. ATLA20, assembly GCF_057180105.1. Taxonomy (NCBI): domain Bacteria; kingdom Pseudomonadati; phylum Pseudomonadota; class Gammaproteobacteria; order Oceanospirillales; family Oceanospirillaceae; genus Marinomonas; species Marinomonas sp. ATLA20. The sequence continues at coordinate 47,987 of NZ_JBXUKU010000007.1, read as the reverse complement.
CCTGAATTGGTGAACCGTAAAGTCCAGCATCCTTGGTGGCAGTTGGTTGGCTTAAGGTTTGAGTCGATGCATCCGCTACTTTTTGGCTTGCTTGGTCTAGCTTATCTTGACTACGCTGTAGGCCTTGTTGACCATAGATAAATGACGAGTTATTGATTTGCATAGTCGTACCTTTATTCCACATTATTCGATAAGTCTAACACAATAGGGCGTACGTTTTTTAGACAATGATTGTTTTTTTATGTTTTAAATTGAAAGTAGTTTGAACGGAGCTGGTAGGGCGTATGAACATGGTTATCCAAAAAGTCGTTACTGCTATTACGCTTATTCTTTTTTTGTCGCCTGCAATGGCACTGAACTCACTTGATACTGCGAACAAAGTACTTTTTTACCAAACTATAGATGATAGCTCTGCTTTGCCTGATGCAGAAAAAATAGACGCTTTAAGTCGTACTTTGCTTGGTTCTATCTATGTGGGCGGTAGTGTTGGAGAAGGGGAGCAGGGTAAATATGACAAAGACCCGCTGACCCGTTTTGATGTGTTTGATTGTACTACCTATGTTGAAACTGTGTTGGCTGGCGCTATTTCTAGTACGTCTGATGAGTTTCAGTCAAACTTACAAAGTATTCGCTATCGAAACTCGAACGTTGATTTTGTTTCTCGTAATCATTTTCCGAGTGTTGATTGGTTTCGCAACAACCAAGATAAGCTAATGGACATCACGCCGGATGTTGGCCATGGCCAAGCGCGGGTTGCGAAGGCGATGATAGATAAGTCTGCGTGGTATAAGTATCTTACTGGTGATGTGCTGCAATGTGATGCCGATTCTTCTAGCGAATGTCTAACTTTGTTGAATCAGTTACATGAAGAAGGCCGTATTTATTCCGCAGAGCCTGCTTATATCCCTTATGTACCATTAACGGCGCTGTTTGGTGGTAACACAAATGAGGTTAATCAGGCACTTTTAGATCGTATCCCTTCTGGCAGTGTGATCAGTATGGTACGGCCTAATTGGGATATAAAGAAATACATTGGTACGAATATGAATGTCTCGCACCAAGGTCTGGCTATTCGTAAAAACGGTACCTTATTTCTTCGACATGCTAGTTTGACGAACAAAAAAGTAATGGATGAAAATTTCGCAGATTACTTCTCTCATTACTCTAAAACCTCTTCTTTAAAAGGCTTTAATGTTCAAGTATTAAGACGCTAGCGGTGTGATTATTTTTTGCGACTGCTCTTTTTAAAGTTAGTACTGAAATGCTGAAGATGTAGCTCCAATGCATCGCAAGAAATTGTGATCTCGCGTACGGATAAATACAAAGAGTACATTAGGCAGATTAGGCTCGCCCCGAAAATGTAACTGCCTATTTGTTGATACTCAAGGTAGATCGCCATCATGGATAATACACACAGAAAAAAGCTAATCACCCCAGCTTCTTGCATGCGTCTTATTAAATAAATACGTTTACGTAAGTTGGCAATTTGTTCTGTTGTATTTGCGTCTTCGAGTTTTGGATCAAAGTTACGAATAATCGATGCCAATGTAACAAAGCGGTTCGTATAAGCCAAAAGCAATAAAGAAACGGCGGGGAACAACATTGCGGGAGTCGTTAGAGTGATAATCATGCTGGGTCCTGCTGATCAATAAATAAAGACAGTGTTTTACGCTGTTTAGATACCTTATATTACGCCTTCAATGTGTTTTTTTGAACTGCGTTTACCCCTTCTGAAAGTATAAAAAATAAGCATTGTATCGTAGCAACTTCCTTCTATAATGCGGCCTATATTGACGTTCTGCCTTTCGGTATAAAGAGAGAAAAAATGAGTGATGTGTTTAGTATCGGCCTGCTGATTATTGCTGGTGCCTTATTTGCTATGGCTGAAATTGGCATGGCGGCGGCTAGGAAGATTAAGCTGCGAGTCTTAGCGGATGAAGGTAGCGTTAAAGCGCAAGCTGTGCTTGCCTTGCAACAAAAACCAGGCGCTTTTTTTGCCATGATTCAAATTGCGCTGAACGCTATTGCTATCTTAGGTGGTATTGTTGGTGAACAGGCTCTGACGCCTTATATTAAGCAGCTTGTTAGTTTGCTTTATGCTGGGCCTTTATTGGATCAAGTCAGCTTTGTTGTTTCCTTTCTGTGTCTGACGTCACTTTTTATCCTATTTGCCGATCTATTACCTAAGCGCTTGGCGATGATTATGCCAGAAGCCGTGGCAATTCGAATGGTCACGCCTATGCTCTGGGTGACCTTTCTATTAACACCAGTGGTGTTTCTATTTAACGGTTTTACTAACTTGGTTTTACGTTTATTTAATGTGCCTATTGAGCGCCAAGAAGTTGTTACTACAGAAGACATTGTTGCCATGATGGATGCTGGCGCAGAAGACGGCAGTTTGCAGAGCCAAGAATATCAATTGATTGGCAATGTATTCGAATTAGAAACTCGAAACATTTCCAGTGCCATGACGCCACGAGATCAGATTATCTATTTTGATATCGATGACAGTAGTGAAGAGATCAGCCAAAAAATTATTGATCATCCACATAATGACTTTTTAGTTTGTAATGGCAGTTTGGATAAAATCGAAGGCATTATTGATTCGAAAGAAATACTACGCTTGGTACTTAAAGGTGAGTCAGCACAAATCAAACCTGAAAAAGTCGATAAAGAGGTTTTTTATCTGCCAGAAACCTTGACGCTTTCCGAAGCGCTTAATGCATTTCGAGTAGCGCCACAAGCTTTTGCTGTCATCGTGAATGAATACGCAACAATTGTTGGTATCGTAACGGTGAAAGACTTATTAGGTGGCTTTATGGGCGGTTTGTTAACGCCTCATGATGAAGAGCAAATAGTACAACGTGATGCGAACTCTTGGTTGATTGAAGGGTTAACGCCGATCAATGATGTGATGCGCAGTTTGAATATAGAAGAGTTCCCTGATCGTACTCAATATGAAACGCTTGGTGGTTTTATTACTTACAGCTTAAAGCGTTTACCAAAGCGTACGGACTTTTATGTTTATGACAGCTATAAGTTTGAAGTATTAGATTTGGAAGGCGTCAGAGTTGAACAGCTGTTAGTGACTAAATTAAAGTAGCAACGTAAATGGGATAGACGGTATGAAATTAGTTGTGGGGACATTATCGACTTGGTCACTACGGGCGCATCTTTGTAGTCAGATTGCAGGTATCAAACTAGATCTTATCCCAATTAATTTGGAAGCTAAGGGCTATAAAGCTGAAGTATTAAAATACTCGCCGACTGGATTGGTGCCAGTATTGCTGGTGGATGATGTTGTTGTACACGATTCTTTGGCGATTACGGAATATCTTAATGAATGCTCCAATGGCGCACTTTACCCTAAGAATCAGTCTGAAAGGGCACAAGCAAGAAGCCTTTGCATGGAAATGCATTCAGGCTTTATGACTCTGCGTGGTCAATGCGGGTTTACCTTTGATCCAGTGGCTCCATTGGATAATTTATCGGACGCGCTGAAAAAAGAGATTGAGCGTATTGAAACGATTTTTGCCCACGCAAAAGGACCTTTTATGTTTGATCAAGCGGGCGCGGTAGATGCTTTCTACGCGATTCTTGCCTTCCGTCTAAAAGCGTATGGAGTGTCTTTGGATGGTAAAGCAGGCGAGTATCAGCAGAGCTTATTAGGCTGGCCTTTGTTTAATAACATTATGACACTTTCTCGATCATGGTCTTAATAAACAGCAAGCTCCTTCAAGTATTCTTATTGTGCTGCTTTTAGTGCATGAAAGTGTTTTTATGTGCCATATAAGAAAGCTATGTCAAGAAACTAAAGGATAATTCGACTAATGGGGAAAGAGACTTTCTTTAGGGGATGTTGACGTATCCTTGCGGTTTTCGGTGCTAACATGATATTTCCAAAATCATGAAAGATAAGGAAAACCAAGATGGCCCGTTTAATTAAAAAGTTAATGAAGGTGCAGGTATTTAATCGTCACATTGAAGCACTTGCTGATATTGAGACAGGAAGTGATTCGGATATGGATGAGTGGAAAGGCTGGGATGCTTGGGTTGATGTTAAAAAATAAAGTTTTTTTCTAGTTCTTGTGTTTAAAAACATACGATGCGTAACCAACACAGAGGGGTCGTTATGAGTCGATTCTAAAAAGGGTGAAAAATATACATCATAGTATTTTTTACCCTTTTTTATTTATGCATCTGGTGACCTGTTCGAAAATATTTTCGATTTACGCCGTCTTGCTTTTTTACCCTATATTTCATATTTAAAGATCAATTATAAAAAAAGGAAAGAAGGTGTGTTTTGTTGAGTGCATTTGACCATCATAAATTAACCAAGTAGTGTAAATAGTGAATGGTAAGGCGATTATTTATAAGCGTTTATTATTTTGTACTAAAAAAATGTTACTTACCTTTTTGTAATACCCACTAAGTCTTAAAGGCTTAGTTCGTTTTTTTGTCGCTAGATTGGCGTTGAAAAGTTGATTTTAATTCTGAAAAGGAGAATCAAGAATGGCTACAACAACTAAAAGCACGACCCAAGCAAAAGCACATGAAAAAGTTGATAGCGCTGCAGAAACGGCCCATAAAGGTGTCGATAGCGCAGCCGAGCTGAAAGAGCAGAGCCAAGAACGTATTGAAGAAGTGGCTCATCAAATCAGCGAACAAGCACATAAAATTGCAGATACTGCTAAAGCCCAATCCGAAAAAGTGTCTACAGCAGTTAGTGAATATGCAAAAGAAAACCCAGTTAAAACTATCGGTATTGCATTTTTAGCTGGTGCATTAGCGGCTAGTTTCCTTTGTAAGCGTAAATAAGCTTAGGAAGTACAAAGATGGAAACACCACCGCACTCTGATTCACAGCAAGAACAATCTAGCTTTGATGATGTTATTACGTCACACAAAAGTTGGCTGAAGAGTGTATTAGGGCTTGGAGCGTTGGAGGCGAAGCTGTGGGTTGCATCCAGTGCCCAGCTCCTTGCCTTAATGTGCGGTGTCATTTTTTTATTGCTAACCACTTGGTTATTAATCATTGCTTCCATTGCTGCATTGGCGTGGAGCTATGGTTTTTCCCTTGTTGCCATACTTGTGACGGCGACCTTAGTTACCTTTCTAAGCTCTTTTGTGCTGCTCTATCTAGTAAAGCGTACCTTGAAGAGCATGAACTTCGCTCGTACATTGGACGCTGTTATCCCAACTGATGAGGATTAGCCGATGTTTGGTATAAAACGAATGCATCAGCAACGAGAGCGTCTTTACCTTCGAACGCAGTTACTAGAGAAGCGTGCCAAAGCATCTCGTGATAAAGCAATAGATAACGCCCTTGAAAAAGCGACCAGTCCGGAAGGTTTAATAGCGAGCTTTGTTTTAGGTGCAACGACTCAGCTGGATATTACTCGAAAAGCTAGAAAAAATTTGTTGAATGGCGCGAGCCGAGATGTTTTGAGCTTTTTGATCTCTCAAGTGAGTGCTTACATGACTGCCGAATCCCCAAAGCAGGAAGATTCAGCGGAGGCAGAAGATGCCCCAAAAACGTCAGATCCAACTGAGAATATACCTGACAGCGGTGTTATAAAAACCGATCAGGATATAGAAGAGGTTTTTCCAGAAAAGAGAAAAGTATAGCGATCTTGCCTTCTTTAGCGCTTTCTTAAGCTAGTTTGGTAAAAAAACACCTAATTCCTCGACTTTATCCCCATAAATCACTATATTCGCCCACCTTTATGTTTATATTTTGTACGCTGACTAAGTGGCAAATTTAAACGGCTTTCTATTTTCTTTTTTCAGGACTTTCTTTTGATCTCCACGGCTAATATCACTATGCAGTTTGGCGCAACGCCATTGTTTGAAAACATCTCAGCGAAATTTGGCAACGGTAATCGTTATGGCCTAATTGGCGCCAACGGGTGTGGCAAGTCTACTTTTATGAAAATTTTGAGTGGGGCGCTGACACCAACGTCTGGTAACGTTTCTATTACTCCTGGTGAAAAAGTCGGTACCCTAAGTCAGGATCAGTTTGCTTTCGAAGAATACTCGGTTGTTGATGCTGTTATCATGGGCGATGTGGCGTTGTGGAAAGTAAAACAAGAGCGTGATGCTATTTACTCTAAGCCAGAAATGAGCGAAGAAGATGGTATGCGAGCTGGTGAGTTAGAAGCAGAATTCGCCGAGATGGATGGCTATAGTGCTGAAAGCCGCGCCGGTGACATTTTGTTAGAAGCAGGAATCGAAGAAGAGTTTCATTTTGGTCTAATGAGCCAAGTGGCGCCAGGCTGGAAGCTTCGAGTCTTGTTAGCGCAAGCCTTGTTTGCTAATCCTGATATTTTGCTGTTGGACGAACCTACCAACAACTTGGATATCCATACTATTAACTGGTTGGCTGGCGTACTGAATCAGCGCAAGTGCACCATGATCATTATTTCCCATGACCGCCACTTTTTGAACTCTGTGTGTACTCACATGGCGGACATTGATTTTGGTGAGTTGCGTATTTACCCAGGTAACTATGAATACTTCATGGAAGCCTCGTCTTTGATTCGTGAGCAATTATTAACTGAAAACGCGAAGAAAAGTGCGGAAATGGACGATCTTCAAGCGTTCGTTAACCGTTTCTCAGCCAACGCATCTAAGGCAAAACAAGCCAGTTCTCGTGCGAAAAAACTAGAAAAAATTGAACTATCAGAAGTGAAACAGTCTAGCCGTATGACGCCTTCGCTGACTTTTAAGCAAGATAAAAAACTTCATCGTCATGCTTTGATCTTAGAAGATTTAGGTCATGGTTATGATGAACTGCTATTTTCTGGCGGAAATATGATTTTAGAAGCTGGCTCTCGTTTGGCTATTATCGGTGAAAACGGTGCTGGTAAAACGACGTTCTTACGTTGCTTAATGAGCGAGTTAGAAGCCAAGCAAGGTGAGATTAAATGGGCTGAAAACGCCGTTATTGGTTATTGCCCGCAAGACAGTACAGAAGACTTTGATTGCGATTTAACCTTGTTTGATTGGATGTCGAAATGGCGTACGGTAAAACATGATGATTTAAAAGTTCGTGCAATGTTGGGTCGTTTGTTGTTTACCGCGGATGACTTCAATAAAAAAGTACGAGTTTGTTCTGGTGGTGAGAAGAACCGCTTGCTGTTTGGTAAGTTGATGATGATGGATCTAAATGTCTTAGTGATGGATGAGCCAACTAACCACATGGACATGGAAGCCATTGAGGCTTTAAATAATGCGTTACTCGACTTTGATGGTACCCTGATTTTTGTTAGTCACGACAGGGCGTTTGTATCATCGTTGGCGAATCGAGTGATTGAAATTAAAGGCCAAAAGGTTATTGATTTTCAAGGCACTTACGACGAGTACCTTGCTCATCAGGGCTAACCTCACTTAAGTATAGTTTCTATTTAAAGCCGTTTACTGGATGTCAGTAAGCGGCTTTTTTGTTTTATACTGATGACTGTTTTGAACCTTGAAAGGGCGCGATTTTGGACTCAACAACACTTAAAAAATATCTGCTTTCTAAGCCCGAGGCTGAAGAGTATTACCCATTTGATGATTATACGGCCGTGTTTAAAGTGCAAGGGAAGATGTTTGCCTTGTTGATTAAAAAACAAGGGCAGCCATTGCTAAACTTAAAGTGCAATCCAGACCATGCTATTGAATTGCGCGATATATTTAAAGAAATTTTTCCTGCTTACCATATGAATAAACGGCATTGGAATTCCATTATTCTGGATGGCGACTTACCAAATGGAGAAATTGAAAGGTTGATCGATCATTCTTATGGTTTGGTGGTAAAAGGTTTAAAGAAATCCATACGAGAAGGTTTGGAAGTTCGTTATGGTGAGGACGTTTATAAGTAAAAATAATATTGTTTAATCCCATATCACCTTCACCAATTCTGCGTTATAGCCTGTCGATTTATTATTAATGTCTTCTTGCTGTCATTTCTATGTAATGTTTTGTCCGTAAATTCATTGTCAGCTTCCTTTTGCAGGGGGAAGCAACTTATTTGAAAAATAGATGATAAAACCAGTAGCCAAGGATCGAAAAACCAAGGGGAGAACCCCTAATGTTCGACAGCCTAGGCGACTAATATTTAATAAATAATAGGGCAGTGTTATGAATATTAAGAGCAACAGCAAGCTAGGTTTTGACGAATTAGATGAGCTGGTTCGCCCAGCGCCTGAAGTGGTAGAGTTTGAAGAAGTCGCCAATAAAATGGTTTCTCGCCGTGGCTTTTTAGGTGGTGGTGCGGCAGTGGGTGCTGGTGCTTTCGTAATGGGCTCAACGGCCCTATCAGCAGGTAAAGCCTTGGCAGCAGGAACGCCAGAGTCGCGTCTGGCTTTTAGCATGGTAAAAGCCAATACATTGGATACTATTACTGTTCCTGAAGGTTATAAATGGGAAGTGCTGGCTTCTTGGGGTGATCCATTATTCAGCAATGCCCCAGCTTTTAATGGGTCAACTGGTGGAACTGGTGCGTCCCAAGAGTTAGCGTTTGGCGATCATAACGATGGCATGGCGTTCTTCTCTAAAGATGGCAAACAGATTATGGCCATCAACAATGAATACACAAATGGCGATACCCTTCATGCTAATCGTAATGATGGTATGCCAGCAAATGCTGATGACGTGCGTAAAAATAAAGCTGCTCATGGTGTATCTATTATTGAAGTAGATCAACGTGGTGGTAAATGGGGGATCGTTCAGGACTCTCCTTATAATCGTCGTATTACGGCGGATACGGAAATGGATATTACAGGTCCAGCGCGCGGCCACAAATGGATGCAAACATCTGAAGACCCTAAAGGTTTAGTCGCAAAAGGTACTTGGAACAACTGTGGTAATGGACAAACGCCATGGGGTACATATTTGACTTGTGAAGAAAACTTTAATGGTTATTTCACGGTAAATGACAAAAACTACACGATGCCTGAAGCGTTCAAACGCTATGGTTTAAGCACAGAAGGTCGTTACAACTGGGCGATGGCGGATGATCGTTTTGACCTAGTTAAAGAGCCAAATGAGCCAAATCGCTTTGGCTATATTGTTGAAATTGATCCACTGGACCCAACATCTCGTCCTAAAAAACGTACCGCTCTAGGTCGTTTTAAACACGAGAATGCAGAGTTAACTATCGCGCCGAATGGCCATGTTGTTGTCTACCTTGGTGATGATGAGCGTGGTGAATTTCTATATCGTTTTGTCTCGAAACATAAATATTTAGCGGGTGGCAACAATCGCGACCTACTGGAAGAAGGCACTCTTTACGTTGCCAAATTCCACGATAATAATCGCGGTGAGTGGGTTGCATTAACACCAAAAACCACAGGAATGACAGAAGCAGAGATTTCAATTCATACTCGTATGGCGGCATCAAAAGTGGGTGCCACTACCATGGACCGTCCGGAGTGGGTTGCCGCTCATCCTCATAAAGCAGAAGTTTATTGCTCGCTTACGAACAATAAAAACCGTGGCGTTAAGCCAAATGCTGGTGGTGATGCAACGCCTGCTGGTGGCCCGAATCCTCGTGTAAAAAACAACTTTGGTCAAATCGTACGTTGGATGCCAATGGATTCTGATCATACTCACAACGAATTCAAGTGGGACTTGTTTGTACTAGCGGGTAACCCCGCTGTGTACGATGATGCCAACGCGGGATCAAAAAATATTAACCAAGACAATATGTTTAACTCTCCAGATGGCCTGAAATTCGACTCGAAAGGCTTGTTATGGATTCAAACAGACGGTAATTATTCCAATGAAAAAGGCTTCCAAGGCCAAGGGAATAATCAGATGTTGGTTGGTGATCCTGAAACAGGTGAGATTCGTCGCTTCCTAGTTGGACCAAAAGAGTCTGAAATTACAGGTGCGGCTTGGAATGCTGAGCGTACGACTATGTTTATAAGTGTTCAGCACCCAGGAGAAGGTGGAAACTCTCATTGGCCTGATGGTGGTCAATCTGTACCTCGCTCAAGTGTTATTGCCATTTCTCGCGAAGATGGGGCTGTGATAGGTTAATTATCTACCTAATTAAGACTTCAGGCGATTTAAAGCCAGTATGAAACTCATACTGGCTTTTTTTGTTTGTACTCAGATGAGTGTTTGCTTTCTTGTCTTTCATCCCCTTGAACTTATGACTTATATCATAGGAAACATAAATTATTTTTATATCGCCTTGTTTCACATTGAATAAAATGTCAGTCTTACTGACGTGCACAATTGATGCAGATAGTTAGATTTTTTTGTCTGGTAGGTAAAATGTTGTTTCCAGTCTCTTTTGTGATTTTTATCAGTATGGATGCTGTGAAGATAATACGGCAGCAAGATATAAAAATTTAAGTGAGTAAGAATGGGTGTCGTATTTTCTAAATCATTGTTTACTAAGCAAGCCATTTTAACCTTAGCGCTTGCTGTTGTTTTAAGTTTAGTTAGTAGTGGTATTCAATTCGTTGATGGCGTTAGATCTCAAAAAGCAGAGATAAATAAAGATTTCGAAGTATTGCTGGCTGTTTTCGAAAAACCATTGTCTGAAGCTGTTTTTCGTTTAGATACAGCCTTTGCACAACGGCAAATCGATAGTTTGCTTGTTGACCCTGCCATTGCTCACGTGGAAGTTCGTGATGAATCGGGTGAACTCTTTGTAGAAGCAACGGCAGCCCAGCGTGATTTTTCAGTATCAGACACATTAGCCAATTATTTCCTATCCGACCTTCATAATTACAGCACTGAACTTCGTATGGAAATGCCAATGTTTTTGGCTGGTCATGTGTTTATATTGCCTGAAAAACGATACCTTCTTGATAAAATATTCAAAGAACACCTTTCTAGCCTAACCTACAATTTGTTCAAAGATGTATTGCTAGCATCCTTGATATCCTTCGTGTTTTATTTTTTAGTTACCCATCCATTAATGCGTCTAACCGAGTCTTTGTCGACGGTTGGCGATAAAAAAGAATTGCCTTTGCCTCAATCATTTTATCGGCATCATAAGTCGGATGAGTTGGGGCATTTGCATTCTACTTTTGCTGTTTTATGGAAGCGTTTAAGTACTGCACTGAGCGATTTAGAGCGCAGTGATAGCCATACAAAGGCGATGATAGAGCACGCAGCGGATGGGATTTTGTTGTTGGATGAAAACAACAAAATTACTTTGGTAAACGCGGCCGCAGAATATATGTTGAAGATGAAAGCTGAAGAGCTTCGATCGAAATCGCTTGATGTGCTGCACTTGCCATCATCCTGGTCAAACTTTGCAACTATTTTGGATTCGCTTGAAGTAAACTCATCTTCTACTGTTGAAACCATGTATCGCATAAAAGGGATTGAGTTACCTGTTGAGATACGTTTAGCAAAGTACAAAGTATTAGACAAAATGGAAACCTTGTTGCTTATTCGTGATGTTTCTGAGCGCAAAGAAACAGAAGCACGAATCCATCATCTAGCGTATTTCGACTCGGTCACTAACTTACCTAATCGACAGTATTTGGCTGATAAACTTCATGAGGCACTAAAGTGTAAGTTGCAGGGCTCTAATACAACTTACTCAGCTGTTGTCTTTATGGATCTCGATAGGTTCAAAACCATCAATGATTCTTTAGGTCATAATGTCGGTGATCAATTATTGTGCTGTGTAGCGTCCCAACTGTCTTCATTGAGTGAAGATAATATCGTGTTCGCGAGAATGGGGGGCGATGAGTTTGCTTTTTTATTAACGCACATCGGCGATGATAAAGAGAAAGTTGAAAAGGCCATCAAGGGTTTTGTTGAAAGTGTTATGTATGCCTGCCAGCAGGTTAAAAAAGCAGGTCGTCATGAAGTTCACATTACCGCCAGTTTAGGCGCTACTATTTTCGATGGTAACGAAGGCTCAGCGGAAGTGATTTTAAAACAGGCAGATACGGCTTTGTACCGCGCAAAGGAATCTGGCCGAAATACTTTTGCGCTGTATAGACCAGAAATGCAGGCTGTTTCCGATGCTCGCCTTGATATGGAAAAAGCACTTCACCATGCGACAGAATTTAAAATGTTTGAGTTGTATTATCAGCCACAAACGAATGATAAAAATGAATTGATTGGTGCGGAAGCTCTGATTCGGTGGAAAGATGATAAAAAGGGCTTTATTTCTCCTGCTGAGTTTATCCCGGTAGCCGAAGAGATTGGTCTCATAGTTGAAATCGGCCATTGGGTTTTAAATGAAGCGTTATCTCAGGTGGCGTCGTGGTTGAAAGAGGGGAAATGGCAGCTTTCTTGGCGCATGTCCATTAATGTTAGTCCTATCCAGTTCCAACAAGCTGGTTTTCTGCCTATGTTGAAAGCCCAGTTAGAAAAACATGATGTTCCTGCCCACTGTGTTGATCTTGAAATCACAGAGAATATGCTGCTGAATGATCTTTCGTCTTGCTTGGAAAAAATGAACGCCATAAAAGCATTGGGTGTACACCTTTCCATTGATGACTTTGGAACCGGTTATTCTTCTCTTAAATATTTAAAATCTTTGCCGATAGATAGATTGAAAATAGATCAATCGTTTGTTCGAGATTTATTGACAGATAAAAGTGATGAAGCGATTGTTCATGCTGTTATTGCGATGGCGAAAGCGCTTAACATCAGTGTTCTTGCTGAAGGAGTAGAGACTTTACTTCATTATGATCGATTACGTGAAATAGACTGCTTTTATTACCAAGGCTACTATTTTGGACATCCTCTGCCACCAAACGAATTTATTGCTGCATTTGTTCACGATTCATCCACGCCTAAATTCTCTTAATAGCGTAATATTGAAGCTCAATTTACATATCACCATTTCAAGCTAAGGGTTAAGTATGGATTTTTTGTCTTCATTGGCGACATTGACCATTCATTGGGGCGCGCTACTGTTTGTATTTTTACTGTTTTTAGCCCTTATATCTGTGGTGGTTATGTATTGGGTTGATTCCCATCAAACTACTCATACCATTAGGCGAAATTACCCGGTCGTTGGGCGATTCCGTTATATCTTTGAGCATCTGGGGGAGTTCTTCCGTCAGTATTTTTTTGCAATGGATCGTGAAGAGCGTCCGTTTGATCGTGCTGAGCGTTCATGGGCTTATCGAGCAGCTAAAAAAGTAGATACCACAATAGCTTTTGGCTCGACGCGCTCTTTGGAAACACCGGGTGATATTTTCTTTTTAAACTGTGCTTTCCCAACACTAGATGAAGACGCGGCGCAGCCGAAAGAAGTATGTATCGGTGAATACACCGCGAAGAAACCTTATCGAACTCGATCTGTTGTGAATATTTCTGGAATGAGCTTTGGTGCTTTGTCCAAACCTGCGGTACAAGCTTTATCAAAGGGAGCGCGCAAAGCGGGCATTTGGATGAATACCGGAGAGGGTGGGTTATCACCTTATCATCTTGAAGGTGGTTGTGATCTAGTTTTCCAAATTGGTACTGCGAAATATGGCGTGCGAAATTTAGAAGGGCATCTAGACGATACAAAGCTGACCAGTTTGGCAGAGCATGAAAATGTTCGTATGTTTGAGATTAAAATGAGCCAAGGGGCCAAGCCTGGTAAAGGCGGTATGCTGCCTGGAGCAAAAGTGACCGAGGAAATTGCTCATACTCGTGGGATAGCAGTGGGCCAAGATTCGATAAGCCCAAACGGCCATACCGATATTAAATCCATCGATGATTTATTGAATATGGTTCGTCATGTCCGTCAAGTTACCTCTAAGCCAGTCGGCTTTAAAATGGTGGTTGGGGATTTGAAATTCTTTGAGACGTTATGCGAATTAATACATAAAAAGGGCATCGATTACTGCCCTGACTTTATCACTATTGATAGCTCTGATGGTGGAACGGGCGCGGCACCTCAGCCATTAATGGATTATGTTGGCATGCATTTGCGTGAAAGTTTGCCGACCGTAGTGAATATCGTGACTTCTTATGGTTTGCGTCGCTATATTAAAATCATCGCGTCAGGAAAGTTAATTGTTCCTGGAAAGGCGGCTTGGGCCTTGAGTGCAGGCGCCGATTTTGTTGTCACTGCTCGTGGGTTCTTGTTTTCATTGGGTTGTATTCAAGCGCTACAGTGCAATAAAAATACCTGCCCAACAGGGATTACGACTCATAACCCAGAGTTACAGAAAGGCTTAGTGGCAGCAGAAAAATCTGAGCGAGTTGCTAACTATGCAGCAGAACTGTTGCATGGCATCGGCATGATTGCGCATTCTTGTGGGGTAAAAGAGCCAAGAGAGCTTAACCGTTCACATGTCCGTATTATAGAAAATCAAAGTAGATCTGTGTTGTTCTCGGATGTTAACCCAATGCCCAATGTGCGATCTGAATTCATCAATATGACCGCACTTCAAGAAAAATCTGCATCTGTTGCTGCAGAGGATAGGTTACAGTAAGTTATTTCTTGCTTTGATTTTAATAACGTTGAGAGGGTGCTTTAGAAGTGTCATCTCAGCTTTTTAAGCTTGTTTGTATAGTGCTAGAAACCGTTAGCGTAGTTTTTCGATGAATGTTTCTTTTATGTTGTTTAATGGTGTTACAACACAGGCTGCATCCATTTCTACCGCGACTCTTGGCATCCCGTATACAACACATGAAGACTGATCCTGAACGATAGTAAAACCGCCGGCATTTTTTATTCTTTTTAGTCCTCGCGCACCATCTTTACCCATCCCTGTTAATAAGGTTGCAAACGCATGGCGGCCAATTTCATCTGCTACCGATTTGAATAACACGTCGACGGAAGGACGATGGCCGGATACCTTTTCTGCCCTAAATACGTCTGTGTAGAGTTGATCGTTTGATCGTACGACTTTCATATGAAAATCGCCAGGGGCAAGGTAGGCAACGCCTGGGCGAACCAGTTCTCCTCCTTGTGCTTCTACAACGGTGAAGTCTGTCGTTCTATCTAATCGACTGGCAAAGGTAGAAGTAAAGCCTGCTGGCATATGTTGGACAATCAGCAGTGCAAAATTAGCACTAGGAAGTTTGCTGAGCAGGTAATTGATTGCTTCGGTTCCTCCGGTAGAGGCACCTATAGCTAATACTCTGTTTGCTGTAAGTGGCTCAGCTCTAGCGGGTTCTGTATTTGTTGATTGGTGATTGATACCTGTTGAAATGTTACATGCTGCGGCCATTCGAATTTTTTTGATAACCATTTTGCTATAACGCAGGAACATTTCTTTTTGATTTATTTGGGGTTTGGCAATGTAATCGACAGCCCCCAATTCCAATGCTTGAAGTGTGGTATCAGCATTTGCTTTGGTGAGTGTGGATATCATCACCACAGGAGTGGGTTTTACCTTCATTAACACTTCAAGAAAACGCAACCCACTTACTTTGGGCATTTCTACGTCCAGCGTGATGACGTCAGGTGATAAATCATTCACCATTTGCTTTGCTTCGAAAGCATCTTTTGCTGTGCCAACAACGTCTAATCCTGGGTCAGACTCAATAACTTCCCGCAGAACTTTTTGTATAGAAATAGAATCATCGACAATGAGAACTTTTATTTTTTTGGTCTGCATAATGTTCCATAAAAAGATTAAAACAAATCAACATCGCCGGAGTCATTACCTTTACCAACAGTAGATATGGCTTTTCTATAACGTAATTCACAGTTAATCGCTTCAGTATCGTGATGTTGACGTAATTTCTTCATCATGACGCGGCCACTAGAAGGAAAAAAATTAACACGCCTAGGGTAAATATCTAATAGGTCCGAAGACTCAATCGATATGCCTTCATTTTGTAAATAAGATTGAATGAAATCGACGTTCTTCTTGCCGATGTTGTGGGTTGTCATGCCTTTAATAACACTGCCGCCACCGAATACTTTGGCTTTAAAGTGCTCTCTACGAGCACCTAATTTTATCAGGTGGTTGATTAATAGTTCCATTGCATAAACGCCATAGCGTCCTGCCGAAGACAGTAAGTCGTTTGCATCTCCACCTTCTGGTAGCAGAAAATGGTTCATACCACCCACTTTCGCAGTAGAGTCATACAAACATACAGAGACACAGGACCCTAATAAAGTTGTAATCATCACGTCTTCTTTGGTTGCGTAGTATTCTCCCGGCAGTACTTTGACAGACATGATATCAAACGTGTTATCGAAGAATTGTCGTGTTGAAAAGTGTTCAATTACTGACTCTTTTAATGCCATATTTCAACCTTACAGCTTAATGTATGCTGTTCTACCAATGGGTTTTATCAGGTGAGAAAAGTGAGAGAAATTTTCAGAATGCCCTGCAATATAAAGTCCGCCTGGTCGAAGTTTAGCGAGTAACTTAGTTAATATTTTTGCTTGAGTGTCTTTATCAAAATAAATCATCACGTTACGACAAAAAATAACGTCTAAATTCGGTTCTATTGGGATGCTTTCATCCAATAAATTGACGCGGATGAATTCGATCATATTACGTAATTCAGGAACGACTTTGGCGAAGCCTAGGTTGTTGCCTTTGCCTTTAACAAAGAAACTTTTTTTGTCAGGTAAAGCCTCCACTTTTTCTAGTGGATATTTACCTGTGTTAGCGGTTTCGAGCACTTTACTGTCGATATCTGAAGCAATAATCTCAACATTATGATCGAATCGACCATAGGCTTTTACTAGGCTCATGGCGATCGAGTAAGGCTCTTCACCTGTACTTGATGCCGCGCACCAAATTCTTTTAACCGATTCTCCTTGGTTTATATATTGCGCCAAAATGCTGAAATGGTGCGGCTCTCTATAAAAAGAGGTTAGGTTTGTTGTTAAAGCATTGATAAAGTTTTCTTGTTCCTCAAGATTGTCTTCTAAATACTTTAAATACTCTTTGGTGTTTTTTAATCCCAGCTTTCGAACTCTAGGAGCTAAGCGGCTGTATACCAAAGACTCTTTCGAGTCGGCGAGGTTTATCCCTGTCAGTCCGACAAGGATAGTACGCACCTTATTAAAGTCACTTTGTGTGAACCCAAACTCCCTTTCCATAAGCTTTAGAACTCCTCCCAACCATCGTCCTCATCATCTATCTGAGGTTTTGGCAGCGGTTTTGCTTTTTTAACTGGAGCTGACGCCGATGGCAGTTTTTTCATGGCAGAAGGTTTTGAAGGCGCAGGTTTCTTCACATGGGCGATTTGTTTTATGGGTTGAGATTGATGATCCGCACTTAATTCAAACTGATTCACATTACTGGTTAATTGATCTGCTTGGCTTAATAAGCTTTCAGCTGCCGCTGCCGCTTCTTCAACCAGTGCTGCGTTTTGCTGTGTCATTTCATCCATTTGGCTCACAGCTTTGCCTATTTCATCGAGTCCAGATGATTGCTCGGCTGATGCACTGGCGATTTCGGCCATAATGTCATTAACCTGTTTGATCGCAGAAACCACCTCTCGCATGGTATTTCCTGACTTATTAACCAGATCATTACCATTATTAATTTTCGTTGCAGATTCAGAAATGAGATCTTTAATGTCTTTCGCAGCATTGGCTGAGCGTTGTGCTAAGGTTCTTACTTCTGATGCAACAACCGCGAATCCACGACCTTGTTCGCCAGCTCTTGCCGCCTCAACCGCCGCGTTAAGTGCTAGGATATTGGTCTGGAAGGCAATGCCATCAATCATGCCAATAATATCGGCAATTTTTTGTGAGGACTCATTAATCGATGCCATGGTTTTAACAACATCTTCGATTAAGTGACCACCATCTATTGCGACTGTTACAGCATTGGAAGCCAGTGTATTTGCTTGCTTAGCACTGTCGGCATTTTGACGAACAGTTCCTGTTAACTCTTCCATACTCGATGCTGTTTCTTCTAAGCTAGAAGCTTGTTGTTCAGTACGGTTAGAAAGGTCTGTGTTGCCATTGGATATTTCACGAGCACCGGTATACACGGCGTCGGAAGCATTTTTAATATTAATGATGATCTCTGTCATGGTATCAAGAAGTGAATTCACACCTAATGAGATACTCAGCATCATGTCAGATTTATCTTCAGTAGCAACGCGCTGAGTGAGGTCATTATTCACTGCCGCATCAATGGCTGCGTTGACTTGACTGACAGTGAGTTGAAGTTGCTGTTCGGCTTCTACTTCAGCGGTAATATCCGTTGCGAACTTCACTACTTTATATGGCGTGCCGCTTGGGTCTCGAATAGGGCTGTAATTAGCTTGTATCCATATTACTTTGCCGCTTTTGTGAACTCGTGGGTAACGTCCGATGAAATGCTCACCGTTGGCAAGACTGCGCCAGAAATTTCGATATTCTTCGGACTTTTTGTATTCAGAGTCGACAAACAGGCTATGATGTTTACCTTCAACTTCGCCTAGGGAATACCCGAGCGCGTTCAAAAAGTTATCATTTGCAGAAATAATCGTTCCATCAAGCTCAAAGGAAATAACCGCTTGGGACTTAGATATTGCGTCTAGTTGGCTCTCATAATCGCTATTTTGTTTTTTCTTTTCAGTGATGTCAGTTGCAAATTTAACGACTTTGTATGGCTTGTTATTAGCGTCAAAAATAGGGTTGTAGCTTGCTTCAATCCATATGATTTCACCATTTTTAGTGTAACGACAGAACTCACCGCTATGGAATTCACCATTACCCAGTTTAGCCCAGAAGTCTTTGTACTCACGGCTATTTCGGTATTTGTTATCAACAAAAATACTATGGTGTTTGCCTTGAACTTCTTCTAAAGAATAACCAAGCGCATTAAGGAAATTGTCATTGGCAATCAAAATATTGCCATGTAGATCAAATTCAATAATGGCTTGAGAACGAGTCAATGCATTTAGTTGACCTTGAGCATTTACCCAGTCGTCTTTGGCGATAATCATTTGATTATCATCTAATCGCTTTGAAAATAGGCTTTTTAACATGGTAATAACCCTTCCTAATGTATCCTGTTTGGTTTGAAGCCTTGAAGGCCAACTGTGAATAATGTTTGTTTTTATGCGCCTTCGAATACGCCTATTTCATCGCTGGATATGAGCTCTTCTATATCGACGATGATAACCATTTGGTCTTCCAATGCGGCAAGCCCATGTAGGTAACGGCTATCGAAAGCCACACCAAATTCAGGTGCTGGTTTAATATCTTCGGCTTCTAGGTTCATGACATCTGAAACGCCATCGACCACAATTCCCACAACACGATCATGCACGTTTAGCATGATCACAATGGTCCATTCGTTATAAGTCGCTTCGCCTATATTGAACTTAATTCGTAAATCAACAATTGGTACGATATCACCACGTAAATTGATAACACCTTTAATATAACTGGGGGCATTTGCGATTCTAGTTGCCGGTTCGTAACCACGAATTTCTTTAACCGTCATAATATCAAGCGCATAATTTTCATCGCCTAATACAAATGTTAAGAACTCTTTTGCAGGCATTGAAGACGGATTCCCCTGCTGAAGTATTGTCATAATAAATGCCTCCTATAAGTCCGACTTAATGAATTGCGTTATTGAATCGATATCTAAAATCAACGCCACACTGCCATCACCCATTATGGTCGCCCCTGCAATTCCTTCCACACGACGATAATGTCGTTCTAAGTTTTTAATCACCACTTGTTGTTGACCTAAAAGGGAATCAATTACTAAGCCAAATCTTAGTTTTGATGTTTCAACTAGAACAACAATGCCCGTTTCTAGGTTGGTTGCTGTTGTGCTTCCTCCCAATATTTTTCCAATATCAACAAGAGGCCAATACTCGTCACGAACCCAAAGTAGCTGCTTTCCTTTAATGTGCTTAATTTGTTCGGCGACGGGCTGAATGCTTTCAACAATGCTGACGAGAGGGATAATAAATACCTGGTTTGAAGCCTCGACTGTCATACCGTCAAGAATGGCCAATGTCAGTGGTAAGCTGATGGTAAAAACTGTGCCCACTCCAGCCGTTGAGCTGATGCTGATACGTCCACCCAAAGACTCAATGTTTCGACGTACTACATCCATTCCGACTCCTCGGCCAGAGACATCAGTGACTTCTGCCGCAGTGGAAAAGCCCGCTTCAAATATAAGCTGCCATACCGCGCTGTCTGTTAAGGGTTCAGGTAATGAAATTTCTTTTTCTAATGCTTTTTCGATGATTCGATCTCGATTTAGGCCCGCGCCATCGTCTGTAATGGTGATAACAATTTCGCCACCTTTTTGGGCTGCCGAAAGCTTAACAATACCGGTTTCATTTTTATTGGCTTCTAAGCGTACCGATGGCATCTCAATGCCATGGTCGACGCTATTTCTTATTAAATGTAGAAGAGGATCGGATATTTTTTCTACTAGGTTTTTGTCAATTTCCGTATTTGCGCCTTCTATTACTAGGTTTATTTTCTTTTCTAATTTGCTTGAGAGATCTCGGACTAATCTTGGAAAACGGTTAAATACAAATGAAATTGGAAGCATACGAACTGACATGACGGCTTCTTGAATTTCTCGTGTATTTCTTTCAAGCTCGATTAACGCTGACTGCATTTTATCTGCGATGCTTTCTTGTACTTCACCGCCAATCAAATTCAACATGGATTGGGTAATAACGAGTTCGCCAACCAGATTGACCAATTTGTCGATTTTATTTGTTTCTACTCGAATGCTTGATGCTTCCGATTTTGTTTCTGATGCTTTATTTACAGGGGCTTTTGCTACCGCTTTTTTTTGTCCTGACGTTTGTAAGGGGGTTGTATTTGCTTGAGGCTCTAAAGGCTCACTCAGGAAGGCTTCATTAAAGAACCCATATCCGATGTTGTCACCTTGTTGTGGATTTTCATCCATTCCAGCCGTCGCAGTGTTATTGTCAGGCTCACCCATATTTTCTTCAAAAAAGCCAAAGCCAATATCTTCCTCGTTAGACTCTTTTGTATTATCTAGGTCCTTATCATCGTCATCAAAAAAGCCGAAACCTTGCTCTTCTTCATTGTCATTTTCGTCATCTTCAAAAAAACCAAAGCCTTGCTCGTCGTCGTTTTCCCCTTCGTCATCATCAAAAAAGCCAAAGCCCTGATCTTCTTCCTCTTCTAAAAGGGCGTCGACTTGTACCCCTGAGCCTGTCACTTCTTTTAATGTCGCCCCTAATCTTTGCTTACTTGCCTCAATAATGTCCCAATCAATCTCGGTTTCTTCGCGATAGCTGCTCAGAATACTTTTTAATACATCCGTTGTTTCTAGCAAAACTGTGATGAGGTCGTTGGTTAAGGCCAGCTCATTATTTCTCGCAGAGTCCAGCATGTTTTCCATAACATGAGTTAACCCTGTCAAAGCTTTGAAGCCAAAGATGTCGCTGCCACCTTTAATGGAGTGAGCGGCACGAAAAACACTATTCAGCTCTTCCATATCGGGGGCATCGATATCATAGGCAAGTAAGAGCGTTTCCATGGTTTCGAGGTGCTCTTGTGCCTCCTCGAAAAAAACCTCATTGTATTGACTTAAATTATCCATACTGTCTCTCAATGAATTTGCAAAATGAGACTCTTAGCGAAGCACTTTCGAAACGACTTCAAGCAGCTTTTTAGGATCAAATGGTTTAACCATCCAACCCGTTGCTCCGGCTGCTTTGCCCTTCTGCTTCATGGTTTCACCTGCCTCTGTTGTTAAGACAATCAGTGGAACCCGAGCATAACTTGACATCGCACGTAGCGACTTAATTAAGGTGAGTCCATCCATGTTTGGCATGTTTTGATCTGTTAGAACGAAATCAAACATTTCACTCTTACAAAGGCTTAGTGCCGCTTGGCCATCATTTGCAGTTTTCACCGCGTACCCAGCACCTTTTAAGGTCATTTCCACCATTTGGCGAACAGAAGGGGAGTCATCTACGACAAGCAGTTTTTTACTCATAATTCATCCTAGTATCGTAAGGTTGTCTGTGTTGTGTTGGTGTTTTGATCATAAGAGAAGTCATGGCATAGGGTGTTTATAATGCCTAAGCCTCGACCGTAAGTTTGATCATTCGAAGTGGTGATTTCTTTCTCAATTTGATAGCCATTACCAGAGTCTGATACGGTTAATAAAAGCGCTTTTTGGGATGATGCCCAAGTAACCGATACTGTGATTTTTTGATCGTCACGCAGCGAATTAATGGCTGCCGTTCTATTGTCCAGATAAGAAATAAAGTCGATCTTCTTTAAATTGGATTGAATGTTTAAAATGCCGTGATCAACAGAGTTGACAATGAGTTCCGTCAGTACAGTAAATACTTTTTGGCAAAATGACTGTGAAAAACCATAACTTTCAAGTAGCTCTACTAGCTTTAAAGTGAAATGATCATTCAGCAGTGAGTTCCCAAAGAGCTCAAAGTTAAATGAAAAGTTTCCCTTTGGGCTTGGTTTTTCAACTGGACTGTCTGAGAGTTCTTTTCTTAGCGCCTCTAGATTTAAACTGCATAAGGTCATGTCATCGTGACTGATGGTCAAATCAGCTTCCATGGTATGCATGCGAGAGATTGTGTATTCTGGATCGTTAGGGAATTCAGCAATAAGAGAATAGCCCTCGTCAAAGCTGAGCATTGTCTCTAGGTGGCGTTTGTTTTCAATTAAGCCATCACTAAAAAATGAAATATATTCAATGCTATCCAGTGGGAAGACTTCAAGCTTAGTGCTGATGTCGTTGGTTGGAAGAATACCTATTGCCATATTTTTCGCAGGTACTTTATCGATTAGGTGTTGCTCTTTATCGAAAAGAAGTACATGTGGCATTCCTCCATTCCAGATACTGATGGTTTTCTTGGATAAGGATATCTCGATTAAAATGCAGGCAAAAAAACGGTTACTTGGGACGGTTTGAGAATGTTTGTCACTTAGCTCTCGTAAAATAGCACCAGGAGATAATCCCTTTGCTACCATAGCGTTAAAGGTCACAACCATTGGATACACTGTGATCGCAGCGGCCATACCATGACCTGTAGCATCACCTAACATAATAATTAGGTTACCGTTTGGTGACTTTGCTGATATGAGAATGTCCCCACAAAATCTTCCGCTAGAAAGCGTCGCTACATTCACCCCTTCAAATGATTGGGAATGTGTATGTAATATATGATCATAGACAAAAAAGGCGAGAGCTTCTTCTTGCTCTTTTTCTTGCATGATACTGAGATAGTTTGCATTGGCTCTAAATAGGGCTTGTTCCACCTCAGACCAATCCAGAAAGCTTTGTACTTTGTTCGATAAAAGCAGTGGTTGAATAGGTTTGTGGATAAAGTCTTTTACACCAGCTTCAAACAAACGCGCCATATGGTCACTATCATATTCCGCCGTCATCATCAGAATCGGCGCCATTGGATAGAGTTGGCGAATCTGTGGAATTAATTCATCGGATATTCCATCCGGTAAATGAATATCTAATAAGAAAAGTTTTATAGATTTATCACCAAGGCACTGGCGGGCTTCTTCCAGTGTCGTTGTTGAAATCACCTCAATACCCTTGTTCTTAAGTGCTTTAGACACTATCAAACGAGTTGAAGCGTTATCTTCTAATAAAAGAACATTGCCTATTTTATTCATAGCTAAATAGTTTCTCAAAATTAGCCATGTCTAGAATGTCTTTGGCAGTGCCATTTACATTTCGAATAATACCCTTTCCGGCATTGGTGCTAAGCTGGCGATGTAGAAGTACCATCATTCCTAGGGCTGAGGAGTCTACATAAGTGACGCGAGAAAAATCCAAGATGATTTTGTGTGTGTTTTTTAATGCTTCTTCATAAGCTTTGGTAAACCAACCGTGTGTACTAAAATCAAACCTTTCAGGCATATTAATTACTACGAAATCTGACATGCTCACCTCTCGTCCTTATTTAAAATAAATCAATGTCGCCGCTTTCAATGTTTTGCTGAGAAACAGGGTTATGTTTTTGTTGGCTGCGTTGTTTGATTGTTTCTAATTTATCCCTTAAAACATGTTCTATCTCGTCTGGAGATTCATTGTTAACAGAGCTTAGTTGCTCCCCCATAAAGCTTAATACTCCAAGGGTGTATTCAATATTTTGTCCGTTGATATCGTCAAACTGTAAGGCTCTGGTTGCATCGAAGATGGCTGACTCTAATGATTTTGCAAGGTTTTCAAGCTCTACCGTGACATTAGCGTCGTCTTCCGCTTTAGCGACGATATGTTCTAAAGCGCTGTTCATGGTTTTTTTAGATTCCATAATGTAGGTCACATCATGAGCCGCTAATCGTTCCATGGATTTTGTTAAATCAGAGACTTGATCTTGAATTTTTTTGAGGCGAGATTGAATAGCAATACTAAAGCCTGAAGAGCGATTGGACAGTGAGCGGACCTCATCTGCAACCACGGCAAAGCCTCGTCCAGCTTCGCCCGCTCGTGCCGCTTCTATCGCTGCATTAAGCGCCAAAAGGTTAGTTTGATCGGCAATATCATCAATGTCTTTCAAGGCTTTTGCGATTTCTGGCATTTCATCGTGTATTTCGTTTACTTTTGATAGTAGCTCCATAGAAGAGGCTGACATTTCAATCGTACTTTCGATGAATTTATCTAAAGTATCTGCGGTTTGTGCGGCAAATTCACGCATGACCTCGCTGTAATATTTATTATCATCACTATCTGTTTCAACTAAGTGATTAATACAGCTGGCTTGTTGCTCAATCAATGAGTTTGTTTCTATAAATGCATTATTAAGTAGCTCTACTGCACTTTTTTGTGTGGCAAGCACATTACTAAGATCATCTGAACAGACGGTTAATAAAGGTACTAAATCCCTACTAAAAAGTGCTTCAGGTATGGATACATGATCCGGTTGAAGTGGTGTATTTACTGATGTGTTTTCAGGCTGAGAAGGTGATAAAGGTTGGACTTTTTTTGAGCGCGATAAGAGTGTTGGAATAAACCCAAATACCGCAAGAACAGCAATGGCTTCCCACATCAAAGATTCATAAATCAAAATTCCCGCTAGAACTAACGCAACACAGTGGCAAAGAAGAAATCGCAACATTTTTATCCTTAAGTTGTTTAGATCATTCAATAGTATAAGTGTAGTCAATAAAAATAAGTTTTTTTAATTACTAATAAAAAAATCAATAAATTATTTTCTGAGTATAGTAGTAATAAGCTTCTTGTAAATGCAGTCTTTGCAAATTGATACAAAACACCATGAAACGTGACAAATCATTGATACAAGGATACATTCCAACTTTTTTGAGTAGCCAGAATAAAGTGTCGCAAGATTCATTTGGAAGCTGTCAGTAGAATAAAAAACAATCAAACAATATATTTTAGGATGTTGATTCAAAAAGTTTACTGATGCATATCAAGTAGAGACTAGTTCCGATCACTAGGGAAATTATTAACAAGTCTACTAAGCCTTAGTCTTTCAGAGAAATCGTCAAATAAGGCGTGACTCTGAAGGAGTATAGGTACCTTTCAAAGAGCCGCAACGATATGTGGCCTGTTACTTTTACTCTATGTACTGTATTTTCCTAACCTAATTCATTGTTGTTAGGAATTTTTATGTCTGCACTCTTTCATTATGCCTTCCATGTCACTTCCTTACGCGAAACACGGCTTTTTTACACGCAAGTTTTAGGTTGTAAGGAGGGGCGCAGTACTGAGACTTGGATAGATTTTGATTTTTATGGTCATCAATTGTCACTTCATTTAGGTGAGCCAAGTCCGACAACAAATACGGGAAGAGTAGGAGAGCATCTTGTTCCTATGCCTCACTTTGGTTTGATTTTACCGCTAGATGAATGGCAGAAAGTGGCCAAACGTTTAAGCGAAGCTAATGTGGCGTTTGATCTTGCTCCAAGCGTTCGCTTTGAAGGCCAGCCAGGCGAGCAATGGACGATGTTCTTTAAAGACCCAAGTGGCAACGCCATTGAATTGAAAGGATTTAAAGACTTAGCTCAGGTGTATGAACAATGATTCCTTTTGTTAGTCGTGCCGATTTGGCTGAACAGAGTATTTGGATTAAGCATTTATCAGCGGCTATGCCTGAAGAAGTGATTGTCCCTTTTGCCGATTTAACGCCGGAGCAAAAGCGGCAATGTGATATTGCTATTGTCGCTAATCCAGACCCTAATGATCTACTTTCATTACCTTCATTACAGTGGGTGCATAGTGTTTGGGCCGGTGTTGAACGCATGATGAATGAGTTATCCTCACCTTCGTTTTCGATAGTGCGTCTCGTCGATGCTAAGTTGGCCGAGACGATGTCTGAAGCGGTCTTGGCTTGGACACTTTACCTTCATCGTGACATGCCTACCTACGCGAAACAGCAGACAAAACAGTCTTGGACTCAACAACCTATGGTACGTGCTCAAGATCGGCGAATCGGCGTGCTTGGCTTGGGGGAATTAGGACGAGTAAGTTCGCAGCGTTTGGTTGCCAATGGTTTTCCCGTTGCTGGTTGGAGTCGTCATGAAAAGCAAATCGAAGGTGTTGAGTGCTTTCATGGTGAAGAGGGACTGGCTCTTTTATTGAAGCAAACTGATATACTTGTTTGCCTTTTACCTTTGACATCTGAAACAAAGGGCTTATTAGGTGAACGGCATTTATCGCTTTTACCAATTGGAGCCAGTCTAATTAATTTTGCTCGTGGGCCAATTATAGATGACGAGGTTTTACTAAATAAGCTGGAATGCAATGAGTTATCTCATGCTGTTTTAGATGTTTTTGCGCAAGAGCCGTTGCCCAAAAATCATCCTTATTGGTGCCATGATAGCGTGACTGTTCTGCCGCATATTTCTGCGCCTACAAATCCTGTTAGCGCAAGTGACATTGTCGCTAGGAATATTCAGCACTATCGATTGACTGGGAACCTACCTCCGGCAGTGGATAAGCTTCGCGGTTATTAGTGAAATAGTGCCAAATAAATCTAAAAATGGAGTCTGACATGCCACATTGTATTATCGAATATAGCCAAAATTTAGAGCAAGAAGTCCCACCAGTTGATCTTCTGGAAGCTGTCAAAGGCGCTTGTATTGCGTCGACCTTGTTTGCTGAAGAAGATATCAAGTTGCGTAGCTTCCCCTACAAGAGCTTCTTAACGGCAGGTAAGGAAGATGCTTTTGTCCATGTTGTTTTACGAATACTTTCAGGGCGAAGCCTTGAACAAAGAAAGCAGCTTTCTCATTTGGTTCTAGAGTCTTTAACACAATTTTCATTAAAGGATGTTAGCTTCTCTGTAGAGGTGTGTGAAATGGAACGAGATACCTACGCAAAAAAAGTCGTTCTTTCCCAATAAAATTAGACGTTTGTATTAAGAAGGTTTTAAAAATGAAAGCCATTGTATGCTCAATGATGCTTCTTCCGAGTTTGCTTTGGGCTGAAGTGGGAGCAAGTTCTCTTGATAATAAATCAGACAGCGGCTTTTTTAGCACGTCCGATACGACGACTGAAGAACAGGTAGATAGCCCTTATTCTCCTGAAGAGCCTGAAGTCCCTGAATCTATTAGTAAGCGAGCTAAAGAAGATAATGGATTACTGCAGCAAAGAGAGAATAGAGAACAGGCGACGGTGAATAATCCGTTTGTTTTAACGCCCCATAAACCCAATTATTTTCTACCCATAGCTTACACCTCGAACCCTAACGATCGCGCTTTTTTAGGCGATGCTAGCGATTCGGAAAGTCTACAAAGTGTCGAGTTTAAGTTTCAATTTAGCCTTAAATTTCCTGTGGCATATGATGTTGTTGGTAAAAATAGTAGCTTGTGGTTTGCCTACACTCAGCAAGCTTACTGGCAGGCCTATAACAGTAGCATTTCAGCACCTTTTCGCGATACTAATCATGAACCTGAAGCCTTTATTGTTACCAAGCCGAAACACGGTTTTTTAGGTATTAAGCCAAACTATGTCTCCTATGGTTTTGTTCATCAGTCTAATGGTCAGTCAAATGAGTTATCTCGTTCTTGGAATCGGTTTTATGTGGACTTCTTGTTTGAATATGAGGATACCGCTTTTTCCTTTAAACCTTGGTATCGGATTCCTGAAAGCTCAAGGGTGGACGATAATCCCAACATTGAAAATTATTATGGCTACGGCGAGCTCAATGTCATACATGTTATCGATGATTATACTATTGACGTAATGCTGAGAAATAATCTTAAATCATCCGATAATAGGGGAGCGGTACAGGTAGGTTTTACGTTTCCTTTGTGGGGGAAAACACGCGGTTACATTCAATATTTTAATGGATATGGGCAATCTTTATTAGATTATAACCATCAGACTCAGTCGCTTGGCATCGGTATTATGCTGACCAATTGGTTGTAACATTGGCTGCGTATATCATCGTCACTGAAAGCTTTTCGTCATCTTTTTGTAATGATTGTGTCATTTTTAGCTTTTAAGGTGGTTATAAATCTAACCTAGGAGCTAAACCATGAAGTTGAAATTCTTACCTGTTGCAACCGGCCTAATTGCATTGTCTCTGTTGACTGCTTGCGGTGAAACGGTAAAAAAGCAAGACACTATGCCTACCGCTGAAACAATGTCTTTGAACAATGATGATTTGTACGAAGTGCATCACGAAGGTCGTATTTATGTTTTTGACGATCGTGGTGTGTATGAAGACTTTTTGCAGGTAGGTGAAACATCTTATCGTAAAGTGCGCATTGGTGATGGCCCAAAAGGTGAAACCATTGTTTTCGGTCTAACTAATGCGGATAAGAAAAAAATGTCGGGTATTGCGGCTGTTGACATGTATGACGGCGAGCTAAAAGCGGCAGACTCTTTCTACGGTGAAATGCGTATCGAAGGTCGTATTTATGTGTTTGGTTCTTTGCAAGAAATGAATGATGCCCGCGCTGTTGGTGAAGTGCCTCTTCGCTATACCGATATCGGTTCTGGCCCAAAGGGTGAAACCGTCGTTTACGCATTGAACGGTAGTAACAAAAAAGTGAAGCCAGAAGCAATGATCGAGAAATTTCATAAAATGAATCACATGAATTAATCATGGCAATCTAAGATCGCAAAAAATACCTCGCTGTGTCGAGGTATTTTTTGTCTCGACTTTATGGTTTAGGCATGTCACTAAGTTGTCATACTAATGCCACAGAACGGACATTTTACTGGTTTATGTTGAAAGTATGATAAAACCAGTGAGGTGATAAGTATGAATATATTTCAGAATATCCACGCCGTAGATGTACAGACTTTTTCTTGGTGTATGGCGAGAAAGCATCGCGCCACATTAACTCGTATTGGTCGTGCTGTTTCATTTTCAGCGGATGGGCCGTTTTATGCCATACTGGCGCTGCTGCTTTGGTTCGCTGGAGAGCAGATGCTGACGCTTATATTGGTATTTGGTTTTTTAATTGAGAGAGCTTTATACCTCTTGCTAAAACGCGGTTTCAAGCGTCATCGCCCAGCAGATGCGCTCGATAATTTCAACAGCTTTATTATTCCCGCCGATCAATTTTCTTTTCCATCAGGTCATACATCCGGGGCATTTTTTATGGCCTTTTGTTTATCTGAGTGGTTTCCAAGTATGAATTTAATCTTCTATTTCTGGGCGGTAAACGTAGGATTGTCACGTATTTTTCTTGGTGTTCATTTTCCGACAGATACCGTAATTGGCGCCTTGTTAGGTACGGCCTGTGCTGCATTAGCGATAGGGATTTTAGTATGAATATATTGTATGGTGTTCAAGGAACAGGGAATGGTCATATTACTCGCGCTCGAGCCATGGCGGTTGAGATGTATGCTGCAGGCATAGATGTTGATTTTGTTTTTTCAGGTCGTCCGCCAGAAGATTATTTCGATATGGCCGTATTCGGTGATTATCGAACGTTTCAAGGCTTGAGCTTTGTTGCTCGAAATGGTCAGTTGGATCTGTACGCGACCTGCAAGAACGCTAATTTTTTGAAGCTATACCGAGATATTCGTACGATTGATACTCACGGTTATGATTTGGTGATCACGGATTTTGAGCCCATTGTTGCTTGGGCGGCTAAACGTCAAGGTGTTCCTTGCGTCGGGTTTGGCCATCAGTATGCCTTTAAGTACGATATCCCGCGTTATAAAAAGAATTTTATAGCCCAATGGATTATGTCAAATTTTGCGCCTGCAGCAACTCAGTTAGGCGCACACTGGCACCACTTTGGTCATCCTATTTTGCCGCCACTGATTCATACGCAACAAATAAAGAACATGGCGGACCCAGAGCAGGTTTTGGTCTATCTGCCTTTTGAGAACAGTGAGGCGGTGTTAGATTGGTTAGAGGGGGTGCAGAATTATCGTTTCCGCCTTCATTGCAAGGATATTGAGCCTGGACTTTATGGTAATGTAGAGGTGTTTCCTTTTAGTCGAGAAGTCTTTCAAAAGAACTTAGGTGAGTGTGAGTCTGTGCTGTGTAATGCTGGATTTGAATTAAATTCAGAGGCCTTGCAGCTTGGTCGTCGCATTCTCGCTAAACCTTTGAAAGGTCAAATCGAGCAACACTCTAATGCCATCGCGTTAGAGTTTTTAGAAATAGCGAAAACGAGCGATGTATTGAACTCGCAAATCATTCAAGAGTGGCTAGAAACAAGTAGAGTCATTCAGATTTCTTATCCCAACGTTGCTCGAGCTGTTGTTGCGTGGTTGCAATCTGGTGACGAAATTAGTGTATCGGATTTGTGCGAGTCTTTGTGGCAGCAGACTCCTAATTTGCGCGGTATTAATTTCAACTATAGTAAGCAATCCGCAATCGATAATACTAAGAGGATAAAAAGTGTTACGGCTTAAGAAAATAGGCCGTAACACTTTTTATTTACCGTTAAGCACTCAATGTCTTTTTAAAGAAACTAATAGTGCGCTCCCAGGCAAGCTCTGCGTTTTTCTCTTGATAACGGGCGGTCGAATCATTATGGAAACCATGATTCGCGTTAGGATATACATACGCTGTGTATTCCACATTGTTCGCTTTTAATGCTTTCTCATAAGCTGGCCAAGAGTCATTCACTCGTTTATCCAACTCTGCAAAATGCAGCTGTAGTGGTGCTGTAATTTTATCTATGTTGGATTTTGCAGGTGTACCGTAATAAGGTGCACCTGCATGAATAGTGTCTGGCATTGCTGCTGCTAAGGCATTTGTCAAATA
Organism: Marinomonas sp. ATLA20; assembly: GCF_057180105.1. NCBI lineage: Bacteria > Pseudomonadati > Pseudomonadota > Gammaproteobacteria > Oceanospirillales > Oceanospirillaceae > Marinomonas > Marinomonas sp. ATLA20. The sequence continues at coordinate 16,968 of NZ_JBXUKU010000007.1, read as the reverse complement.
CCCTCCATAACAAAATCCGACCATGCCTACTTTTCCAGTACTCAATTCATGGTTTTTCAGCAGCGTTGCGGCATCCATAAAGTCCCCTTCGATTTTATTTCCGTCCAAGGTTTTTTGCATTGCACGACCTTCATCGTCATTACCTGGATAACCACCTAAAGGGAAGAGAGCATCAGGAGCAAAAGCGATGAATCCGGCTTTTGCTAGCCGTCTTGCAACATCCTCTATGTATGGGTTGAGGCCACGGTTTTCGTGCGCAACTAGAACGGCTGCCGCTTTGTTATCGGCATTAACATTTTTGGGAATGACTAAATAGCCACGAGCTTTACCATGTCCGTTCGGCGATTCGTATTCAACGTAACTCGCCGTAATATCTGGATCATTAAATGACACTTGTTCAGCCAATGCGTAATTTGGCGTTAGTGCACCTGCGACGACAGAAAGGGTCAGTCCCGTCACGCTAAGTGTGCCGAGACGAGACAAGAAAGTACGGCGATCTATATCGCCATGGGCGTATTCATCGTACCAGTCGAATGCTTCTTGAGGGATCTTTTCGCTTGTTAACACTTTATTAATGGGTCTTTCTGTTGGTAAAGTCATCGCAATTCCTTCTTTAAATTTATAGAGTGAAATTCAGCAACGCATCTTCCTTAGAACTTATTAATGGAAAGTGGTTCAATGGATACGTGGGAAAAAAGATCTTAGATGATATTAATTGATCTTTTTTTTTAAACAGTACGTATTTAAGCTAGCAGAAAAATCCAGTGTTGTTATAAACAAACTATCAATACTGAATCGATAGTATTTTTTCATGTGGTTAATGACAATAACTCAGTAGGAAAGGACACTAATGACGCGTAAAATGCCAATTATTATTACCGGCGGAGGGCAACGTCTAGGTCTTGCTTGCGCTAAAGCGTTAGTTGCTCAAGGATACAAGGTGGTTATCACCTATCGCAGAGAACGAGAAGATATTGCCATCTTAGAAGAGCAGGGGATTTCTTGCATACAAGCGGACTTTTCTACTAGTTCTGGAGTGGATAAATTTATTAAAGTTATAACGGATCAGTATTCTGCGCTTGGCGGCATTATTCATAATGCATCCGAATGGGAGTCTGAAGACGGTTGTTTGGATACAGCGTTATTGATGGAAAAAATGTGGCAAGTTCACGTATTTGCTCCTTACCGTATAAATCTGGCTTTCGAAGCATTATTATGTGCAGGTTCTGAGCAAGATGGGCAAGCAGATATTATTCACATGACGGATTATGTGGTTGAAAAAGGCAGTGATAAACACATTGCTTACTCAGCCAGTAAAGCAGGCTTGGCGAATTTAACTTGCTCGTTTGCTAAACGATTTGCACCTCGAATTAAAGTTAATTCGATCGCTCCATCACTTTTAATGTTTAACAGTAGTGATGACGTCGAATATAGGAACAAAGCATTGAATAAATCCTTGCTGCGCAAGGAGCCAGGGGAGCAAGAAGGTGTGCGAGCGATACAGTACATATTAGACAGTCGCTACATGACAGGTCGAACCTTGTCACTTGATGGAGGCCGACATTTGGCGTAGTTCGCCAAATAGGACTTCTTTTTTGAACGCCTTCATGTCACGAGACAGGGTTAAGCAACTTAGGACAAACATATGAAAGCTAACACAGCTGAACAAACAAATTTAAACCGCCTTGCGTTGTCTGATGAGGCGATAAAAGTACGCGATGCTCTTATCAACAGCGGTCTAGAAACCCCGATGATTGATAACGGTTTAACGAACGAAGAAAAATACCAGCGTATCAAAAGTGCATTCGAAGATGTAGTGTCAACGCTTGGTCTGGATTTGACTGATGACAGTCTGGCTGAAACGCCACACCGTATTGCCAAAATGTACGTGAAAGAAATTTTTTCTGGTTTAGATTACGCGCAGTTTCCAAAGATCACCGTTATTGAAAATAAGATGCAAGTGGATGAAATGGTAAAAGTGAGCGATATCAGCTTTACCAGCACTTGTGAACATCACTTCGTGACGATTGATGGTTTAGCCAAAGTTGCTTATTTGCCTAAAACTAAGATCATTGGTTTATCTAAAATTAATCGTATTGTGCGCTTTTTTGCCCAGCGTCCACAGGTGCAAGAGCGTCTGACTCAGCAAATTTTAGTGACCTTGCAAGCCTTGTTAGAAACAGACAACGTTGCGGTGAGCATCAGTGCTGTGCATTATTGCGTTAAAGCCCGAGGTGTTATGGACGCAAGTTCTTCAACTCAAACCACAGCTTTGGGTGGATTGTTTAAACGCAGCGACAAAACGCGTGGTGAGTTCCTTGCAAGATAAGAGCCTTGCAAGATAAGAGTCGGCAAAATAGAGCTAACTCTCCTCGCTAAGTAGTAATTTTAATAAAAAGAGTCTATTCATATAGGCTCTTTTTTTATGGGGCAAATTAAGGCAAAGTGTTCCTGTATATGCGCTATTAGGCTTTGAGGCATTTGATATGACGGATAAAAAAACGGTTTGGTTTCCAGCGAAAAAGAATGGCTTGGGTTGGGGGAAGCCAAATACATGGCAAGGATGGGCGGTTTTAGCGTTATATCTGCTGGCGGTCGTTGTTATTAGTATTGTTAATGATCCAAAAACTGAGCTGCTTAAATGGGCTGTGTCCGTTGTTGTTAGCACGCTTATTTTGATTGCTTGCTATTACTGGAAAGGGGAAGCGCCAAATTGGAAATGGAAGACGATAGAAAAAGAAAAACGTAAATGGCGTTAGGCCGTTATTTATAAAATAGATACGTTCAAATAAGCAAATTTCAATAAGGATATTTAGAGTGCGCACATCAGGCGTTTTGTTGTTTATTGCTTATTTAGGCTTCATTAGTTTGGGCTTACCAGACGCCGCCCATGGTATCAATTGGCCATTTGTTCGTACGGAATTTGGTGTTCCTACTGGCTGGCTAGGTTTGGTCATTGCAGCTGGTGGCGTGGGCTATTTAATGTCGAGCTTTTCAGTCGGCTATTTAATGACCCGCTTTGGTGTGGGTTGGTTATTGGTTGTCAGCAGCTTGCTGGTAAGTTTTGGTCTATTCGGATTCTATTTTAGTCCTTCTTTTATTATTTTTGTCTTGTTCTCTATCGTCATTGGTATGGGGTCAGGCGCTATTGATGCTGGGCTTAACGCCTATGCAGCAGAGCATTTTTCAACTCGTCATATGAATTGGTTGCATGCTGCGTTCGGTGTTGGTGCAACCGCAGGTCCGATTATTGTCACAAGTGTTTTGGTTAGCTTTTCCCAGAACTGGCGTCTGGGTTATGCCGTTCTCGCGACAATATTATTTGTCATGGCTGTGGTGTTTGTATTTAGTCGGCACCTTTGGGAAAGTGAGAAACATAGCCCTAAAAAAGCCGATACTAAAGTCGATGGTACGCCAGCAATTACGCAGCTTCAGGCATTGAAGCATCCTGTTATTCGCTTTCAAATTGTGTTTTTCTTTTTATACGCTGGTGTTGAAGTTGGTGTTGGTCAGTGGGCGTTCACAGTGATGACCGAGTCTCGAAATATCTCGTTAGCCAGTGCAGGGACTTGGGTTGCCGTTTACTGGGGAGCTTTGGCGTTTGGTCGTGCTATTTTTGGTTTCTTAGTGGAGCGTTTTTCTGTCGATCAATTATTGCGTCTTTGTTTGGTTGGTGTTGCTTTAGGCGCACTCTCTTTTACGATGAGTGGGACGCCATATACGAGCTATTTTGGCTTGGCATTGATGGGGTTCTGCGCTGCACCGATTTTTCCTTGCATGATTTCGCAAACGGCAGCGCGAGTTGGTAAAAGGTATTCTGTCCATGCGATTGGCTTTCAAATGAGTGCCGCAGTATTTGGTGCTATGACCTTGCCATTCTTAAGTGGTGTGATTGGCGGACATTTTGGACTGACCTTGTTAACCGTCAGCTTTCTGTTTTATGCATTGTTACTGTTTGGTTTGTTTCAGGTGATTTTAAGGCGTGCAGCCTGATCTCAGATCAGGCTTTGGTAGACAACTAAATCTAATCGTTTTCTTGATCTAGCGTGTTACGTTTTAATAAATTTGGGAACAGATACATCCAAATACCGACGACAGCAATGGTTCCCACTCCGCCAATAACAATGGCGGGAACCACACCGAACCAAGCTGCGGTGACCCCAGATTCAAATTCCCCTAATTGATTAGAACTGCCAATGAAAACCGAATTGGCAGCACTGACTCGGCCACGCATTTCATCGGGCGTTTCTAATTGAACCAATGTCGAGCGGATGACCACACTTATCATGTCGGATGATCCAAGCAAGATGAGAGCGATCATTGATAAAATCAGGTTCTCGGATAAACCAAATAAAATCGTTGCGACACCAAAAATAGCCACGGCAGCAAACATGATTTTCCCGACGCTGTGGGTTAACGGATGACGTGCTAAGTACACTGACATGAGTAATGCGCCAAGTGCTGGAGCGCAGCGCAATAACCCCAAGCCCCATGGCCCCGTATGAAGTATATCCTTGGCAACAATGGGTAAAAGAGCCGTCGCGCCACCGAGGAGAACCGCAAACATGTCCAGAGACACGGAACCAAGAATGACCTTGTTACCGCGGATAAAGCTTAAACCACCGAATAGATGTTCCATGCTGATTGGCGACTTACTTTTTACGGTGAAGTTGTAATGTAAGAAAAACATGATGACGCAAGAGACTAAAAAGCAACTCATGCTAGAAAGGTAAAGCGTAGTTGGTCCTAAAAGATAAATTAAGCCCCCAAGCGCTGGCCCTGCAATGACCGATATCTCTCGTGCAGAAGCGATAGCACTAATGGCGCGAGATAGTAATTCATTGGGAACAAGATTTGGAAGAATGGCTTGGTTCGCTGGCATTTCAAAGGCCCTTGCTGTGCCTAGTAGAGCAGCGCAAAGGTAAATCATATTGGCTGAGATGCTTTCAGTCATATTTCCGTACGCTAGAATTCCAACTGTCATTGCCATAGTGAAACGCGTACAAACACAAATAAGTCGACGGTTATAGCGATCTGCGACGTGCCCTACGACCAAGGTTAATAGTAGTTGCGGGAGAAACTGGCAAAGCCCCACTAGCCCTAGTGCCATTGGGCTATTGGTCAGGTCGTACATTTGCCAGCCAATCCCCACACTGAGCATCTGGAAAGCAAAGGAAGACGCTATTTGACCGATCCAAAAATGGACAAAATTAGGGTGCTTAAAAAGAGGCTGCATGATTTCCTTTCTTTATTTGCTGAAACAATAATGAGTGGTTTTATAGCTGATCGACTTTTTGTGTTTAGCCGTCGCTATTAGTAGGGAAGGCGCACTGATCGTTAAGTCAGATTTTACGTGTTTTTTTATTCTAGGTGCAAAGATAAAGCCGTATTTATATCGTTGTTTTATTGATACTTATTATTTTTGATTAGAGTTTTTGACCATAATACCCAGAAAAAAACACCAAAATATGATAATTTATTGCTCACTTTATCAGGATGATAAATAACCCCTTTTTAAACGCAAGTTTGCCTTGGTAAGTTTGTTTAAGTGGGTCTGCTGTATTGGCAGACTGAACTGCTGGTTTATTTTTTAAGGACATGCATTGATTAACTCCGAAACTTATTCTTCCCTTCATGAGCGCTTGTCTCGCTGGCTGTTGTTATTTTGTTTAATAGCGGTAGGGATTGGGCAATCTTTTATCTTTACGTCTTTACCACCAATAGGTCGTGAAATTGGTCTTGCTGATGTCCGGATTAGTACACTGATCACCGTTGGTGCCGCCACTTTTGTGGTTGCGGCTTTTCTGTGGGGAAGCATTATCAACAGAATTGGCCGAGTGCGTTCGGTAATTATCGGCATGAGTTGCTACGCTGTTACCATTGGCACTACAGGTTTTGTGCTTCAGGAAGCATTGGCAAAACATTTAACCGCGGAGCAGACATATTTTAGTGTGTTTGTTTTGCGAATTATTTTTTCGCTAGGAATCGCTGGGATTTTACCTTCTATTCAAACCTATTTAATTTCGCACACAGATATTAAGCATCGCAGTTCGACTATTGCGATGATTGGCGCTTCTTTTAGTATTGGGATGATTTTAGGTCCTGCGTTTGCGTCTTTGTTGAGCGGTCTTGGTCTAACAGCGCCTTTTTATATTATTTCTTTTTTAGCTGGTTCGTCAGCATTGCTGGTGGTGTTTTTTGTCAAAGATACCAAGCATGTTCGTCAATTTGTGAAACCTCCCAAAATTAATTGGTTCACCCAGCCAGTCATGCCGTTCTTGTTTATGTCCTCTTTGTCGATTTTATCTATGACAGGCGTGCAGCAAATTATGAGCTTTTTGATTCAAGATAGGTTTCAGCTTGATGTTGCTCAAACAACCCATCAGTTAGGGTTTGCTATGATGACCATGTCTTGTTTTAGTATTTTGGTGCAGATGATATTGGTACCGCGCTTCCAGCTTGGCGTAGTCACTTTGATTTTCTCTGGTGTGGGGGTTGGAATAGTGGCTCAGCTAGCGTTTATCTTTTTGGATTCTTATTTTGGCGTGCTGGTTGCCATGGGGTTATTTGGTGCCGGTTTTGGTTTCTTATTTCCAGGTATAGTGACCGCGCAAACCTTGTTGGTAAAGGACGATCAACAGAGCCGATTAGCCAGTATGAATGCATCAATGCAAGGGCTTGGTGCTGCCTTGGGGCCCGTCACATTGGCTTCTTTGTATCAGCTTGGTCAATTGGTACCATTTTTTGGCTTAACGTTTGCTCTGTTCTTTATGTTGGTTGTTTTCATGTACTGCAAAGCAAAATTAGGACACGCTTTTTAGTTTTATATTCTGTTATGAATTGAGTTGAGTTTGAGTCACTTGGCGTGGTGATATCCCAAAGTGTTGATGGAAGCGTCGACTAAAGTGACTCAAACTTAAGTAACCTAGTTCATAACTCACTTCTGTTACTGAAGATTTCTCTTGTAAGCGCTGGTAGGCGCGGCTCATCCTTCTTTGGTGTTGGTATTCTAAAGGTGTGCAGCCTAGTTGGCGTTTAAAATTTTCGTAGAAGCGGCTTCGGCTCATGCAAGCCATTTTAGCCAGCTGATTGATATCTAATGGTTGGGCTAGGTTTTGTTCTATCCATTGGATAACACAGGTCAAGCCATTTGCATCAGGTGCGCGTTGGGTGAAGCGCAATAGTGCGTCTCGGCCGTGATGTCTGAGTATGCGAGTGACCAGCTCGCTGACCCCAAAGTCGACGAGCAAATCTCGGTCTGGATCATTGCGCAAAAAATCACTGGTAAGACGATCGATGACTTGTTGAGTTGCTTGGGTGTGCAAAGTATGTAGGTGTTGGTTGGGATCCAATGTCACGTTAGTCGGCAGAGACTCTACCATAATGTCATTCATGCGATCGCAAATTTGCGCGACTCGTTCTTGCGAAATAGCGATGGTGAGACAAGTGGTTGGGTTATGAAACTCGGCTTCGGGGAAGTCGATAAAGACTTCCTCCTTAGGTGCCAAAATGAAAGATTCATGGGGTAGAAAAGGTATATTGTCATGGTCTTTTGTGTGCATGACCTTTGCGCCTGTCACCATTCCACAATAAAGCAAGGACTCGGCTTTTAAGCTGACTTTTTGGGCTTGCTCATAAGTATCGTAGATACTCAATTCAGAGTGCGGCCCAGCAAAACACACACGGTTTTCGACCAGCTGAATGGGGGCGCGTTTATGTTGCTGTAATGTTTTTTCTGTCGAGATAGAACGACTCATTAACACACCTCTTTTATCTTCATATTGTTATTTTAATAGTGTGGCGTGGTGAATTCTCTTTTACTCATCATCTCTCTTGCTTGCTCAAGGGTCAATACAAAAGCAGCGCAGAAATGGATCGCTAGACAAGTTTCATGGACTCACAGGCAAGTTTTCTTCTTTCTTTCTTCCTACTCTTAGTCACAAGGTTAAAAACAAAAACAATGGAGATACTATATGATCTACGCACAACCTGGTACTAACGGTAGCCTTATTACATTTGAAGCCCAGTACGGTAATTTTATTGGCGGTGAATGGGTTGCTCCGGTGAAAGGCCAATATTTCGATAATATCAGTCCTGTTAATGGTGAAGTATTTTGTCGAATTCCTCGCTCTACTGAAGAAGATATTAATCTAGCTCTAGATGCGGCCCATGCTGCTCGAGCGGCTTGGGGCAAAACGTCCGTCACCAATCGCTCTAATATATTATTGAAAATTGCCGATCGTATTGAGCAAAATCTAGAAGCGCTGGCGGTTGCCGAAACATGGGATAATGGTAAAGCGGTTCGTGAAACTTTGAACGCTGATATCCCTTTGGCCGCTGATCACTTTCGATATTTCGCTGGTTGTTTACGTGCGCAAGAAGGTAGTACGGCTGAACTAGACGAACACACTGTGGCGTATCACTTTCATGAGCCATTAGGCGTTGTTGGTCAAATTATTCCTTGGAACTTTCCAATCTTGATGGCGGCATGGAAACTGGCTCCAGCACTTGCGGCGGGTAACTGTGTGGTTCTAAAGCCAGCAGAACAAACGCCAGCGTCTATTCTTGAATTGATCAAAGTCATTCAAGATCTATTGCCACCAGGCGTACTTAATATCGTTAATGGTTACGGTAAAGAAGCGGGCGAAGCATTAGCGACTAGCAAGCGTATTGCCAAAATTGCCTTTACCGGATCGACGCCAGTTGGCTCTCATATTCTGAAATGTGCGGCTGAAAATATCATTCCGTCTACGGTTGAGTTGGGCGGTAAATCGCCAAACATCTACTTTGCTGATGTAATGCAACACGAAGAGTCTTTTATTAGTAAATGTGTTGAAGGTTTGGTGTTGGCTTTCTTTAACCAAGGGGAAGTGTGTACTTGTCCTTCTCGAGCTCTGGTTCATGAATCGATTTATGACGAGTTTATGGCGTTAGTCATAGAACGTACCAAAACCATTAAACGTGGTAATCCATTGGATACCGATGTGCAAGTGGGCGCTCAGGCATCCAAACAGCAGTTTGATAAAATAATGAGCTATATCGACATTGGTAAAGCTGAAGGTGCGCAATTGCTGATTGGTGGTGACATTGAAGCGGTAGATGGTTTAGATAAAGGCTTTTATGTACAGCCAACTTTATTCAAAGGCTCTAACGACATGCGTATCTTCCAAGAGGAGATTTTTGGGCCAGTGGTCAGTGTGACAACCTTTAAAGACGAAGCGGAAGCGCTTGCTATTGCCAACGACAGTGAGTTTGGTTTAGGTGCAGGGGTTTGGACAAGAGATACTAACCTTGCTTATCGTATGGGGCGTAACCTTGAAGCGGGTCGTGTTTGGATGAACTGTTATCACCAATATCCGGCTCATTCCGCTTTTGGGGGGTATAAAAAATCGGGTGTTGGTCGTGAAACTCATAAGATTGCTTTAGAGCATTATCAACAAACGAAAAACATGTTGGTTAGCTATGATGTAAACCCATTAGGTTTCTTCTGATCAAGACCAACGATTAGATTGTGGGTTATGAATGTAACCCTTAGAAAAAAAGAAGAGCCAAAAGACAGCAGTCTTTTGGCTCTTTTTTTACTTCTGAATTTTAGATTAAATTAATGTTTGTGCTTTTTGATTTCACCTGATTTAAGGCGAGACATATAAGAGTTTAGCTCTTTCTTAACAATTGGCATTAAGCAATATAAGCCAATGATATTGGCAACGGCCATGGCGAAAATTGCGGCATCAGAGAAGTCGATAACCGGTCCTAAACTTGCGGCAGCACCAATAATGACAAAGACACAGAAGATGATTTTAAATGTTAATTCGGCTTTTTTTCCTTCACCAAATAAATAGGTCCAAGCTTTTAGTCCGTAGTAAGACCAACTAATCATGGTTGAGAAAGCAAACAGAATCACCGCAATCGCCAGTATAGTAGGGAACCAACTAAAGGCAGAGCCAAAGGCCGCAGACGTTAACGCAACACCAGACGAGCCATCTGCCGTCATGATGGTTCCGCTTTCGTTCAGGATGTACATACCTGTATCAGGGTTAACCATTAACTGCCCAGTAATGATGATGACAAGCGCGGTCATTGTGCAAATCACAACGGTATCAATGAAAGGCTCTAATAAAGAAACAAAGCCTTCTGTGATTGGTTCATTAGTTTGTACTGCTGAGTGAGCAATAGCTGCAGAACCAACGCCCGCTTCATTCGAAAACGCGGCTCGTTTGAAGCCCTGAATCAAGGCACCGACCAAACCACCGGCAACGCCTAATCCGGTAAAAGCGCCTTGGAAGATCTGCCCAAATGCCCAGCCAATTTTGTCTGCGTTGACGAGTAAGATCACAATCGCGGCACCAACGTATAAAATGCCCATGATAGGAACGATTTTATCCGTCACACGAGCGATCGATTTTATGCCACCAACAATAACCACAAAAACCAGTGCAGCAAAAATGATACCGGTAATCCAACCAGGGTAGTCACCAACTACTTGAGTCAACTGGGCATGGGCTTGGTTCGCTTGGAACATATTACCGCCGCCTAAAGAGCCCAAAATACAGAAAATAGCAAAAATTGCCGCAAGCAGTTTGCCACCGGGAATGTTGCGTTCTTTGAAGCCTTTGGATATGTAATACATCGGGCCGCCAGACACGCTTCCATCTTTGTATTCGTTACGGTATTTTACCCCCAAGGTACATTCTGTGAACTTTGACGCCATACCCATAAGGCCTGCGACAATCATCCAGAATGTTGCACCGGGTCCACCAATAGAGACAGCCACTGCAACCCCAGCAATATTACCAAGTCCAACAGTGCCGGAAAGGGCGGTTGCCAATGCTTGGAAATGGCTGACTTCACCCGCGTCGTTTGGATCGGAATAATCGCCTTTTACCAAAGCGATAGAGTGACCAATACTGCGGAACTGAACAAAACCAAAGTACAGAGTGAAAATAGTTGCCCCTGTTACTAGCCAGAGAACTATCCAAGGAAAGCTGGTACCTGGAAGTGGTGCAAAAATCAAATTTACAAACCAACCTGTAGCGTTACCAAACGCTTCATTAACAACAGCGTCAATGCTTTCTGCTGCCTTTAATGAAGAGCTTAACCCGAATAGAATCAGGGCATTTAACACACTAAATAAATAGGTAAATTGTTTCATAGTATACTTTCCCTTAGCTGACGACGGTGACTGGGACATTCGCACTCATAACCAAGTTGGCCGTTACACTGCCGAATACTCTTGCGCTTAAGCCTTGTTCTGTAGATCTGGCTACCACAATTTGTTCGGCATTATTTTCGACTGCGATGTTGTTGAGTATGGTGGCGGCTTTGCCAAATTTGACTGCACCAGAGGCTTTGATACCAGCTTCTTTTAAGGCATTGATAGCTGGATCTATTACACGTTCTTGGGCGTTTTGGGTTTCAATTTGCTTTTGTTTTTTACGAAGGGAGTTTTCTTCTGGGGTTTGGAAAGTGTACGGAGACCATTCAACGACACATATTAGTTGTAGTTCGCATTCACTCCCTATAAGTGTCGCAAGCCGCTTTGCGTAGGATAAGGCTCGATTACCGGCTTCACTTCCATCAACACCTACAATGATTGTTGCTGACATAGACAAGTCCTCTTTTGGGTTGGTTAGTTATTAATGGTAGGCGGTTTTCAGGGTTAAGCAATTTTTATACAGGTCGACTTTGTCAGCTTAGGCCTTGAAAGCAGAATGTTGATTTGACCATCTAGGTTTGACTGATTTGTCTTGAAGCGCCAAAAAATTGCCTTTTTCCTGATGTCTGCTTTATCCAGTAAAAAAACGTCTGTTTCCAATTGGAAACTTTGTCTTATAAGTGATAATTTCGCTCATTGATAACTTCGTGTTTGGTATTTTTTTATTGTCGTGTAGAAAGCGCTTCACGGCAGAGGGTAAAGGCTATGGCAATCAGTTTATTTGACCTTTTTAAAGTGGGGATTGGTCCTTCAAGTTCTCATACAGTTGGTCCTATGGTGGCGGCAAATCAATTCGCTCACCAGTTACAAGATCGAGAGCTACTATCAAAAGTCGGTCGTTTAAAAATTGATTTGTATGGTTCGCTTGGTGCCACCGGAAAAGGTCATGGAACGGGTACGGCTGTTCTAATGGGGCTTGAGGGGGAATTGCCGGATGTTATTGATCCTAGTCGTGTTAATGAACGGGTTGATCAAATAACGTCTTCCTCGTTGCTGAATTTATTGTCAAAACAGCCTATTACTATCGACGTTGCAACAGATCTGATTTATCACCGTGTCGATCGTTTAGACTTTCATGCTAATGGCATGACACTGGTTGCTTTTGGCGCTGATGGTGATGTGATTCATCAATCGACCTTTTATTCCGTTGGTGGTGGCTTTATTGTTCAGGAAGATGAGCACGGCAATGTGGCCTTGGTTGAAGATGCGACTGAACTTCCTCATGTTTTCCATAGTGCAGAAGATTTGATTCGACTTTGCCAAGAGCAAGGCAAAAGTATTGCCCAGATTATGATGGAAAATGAGACTCATTGGCGAACTGAAGAAGAAGTTAGGCAAGGGATTTTGTCTATTTGGTCTGTCATGAGAAACTGCGTTCAGCAAGGTATTCGGAACGAAGGTATTTTACCCGGTGGCTTAAAAGTTAAACGAAGAGCCGCTAGTTTACACAGAGACCTAACCAGTAAAACGCGCATGGACATGATCACGCCGTCTCTTGGTGCTATGGACTGGGTCAATCTATATGCTTTAGCGGTCAATGAAGAAAATGCGGGAGGAGGGCGTGTTGTGACAGCGCCAACCAATGGAGCCGCTGGCATCATCCCTGCGGTATTACATTATTACTGGGAGTTTTGCCCTCGTTCCAGTGAAGAAGGGATAATTACCTTTTTCCTAACGGCGGCCGCTATTGGGTTCTTGTTTAAAGAGAATGCCTCTATTTCTGGAGCAGAAGTGGGTTGCCAAGGTGAAGTTGGCTCGGCATGTGCCATGGCCGCAGCAGGATTGGCCGCTGCAACAGGTGGCACACCAGAGCAAATAGAAAATGCTGCCGAAATCGGTATGGAGCATAATTTGGGTCTTACTTGTGACCCGATTGGTGGTTTAGTGCAGGTGCCTTGTATTGAGCGAAATGCTATGGCATCCATGAAAGCCATTAACTCTGCGAGTATGGCGCTTCGAGGCGATGGAACACATTATGTGTCTCTTGATAAAGTGATTCGTACTATGCGAGACACAGGCAGAGATATGAATGATAAATACAAAGAAACCTCGCGAGGTGGTTTAGCGGTCAATGTGATTGAGTGTTAGATATGTCGCTATATTACACCTGTAATAAAATAGTCATATTTCTGTAGTATATTTATCATTAAGTGCCTTAGCGGGCACTTTTTTTTGTCCTTTTTCGAGTCGTGATGATCAATAGACTTAGGGGTTTTTATCTAAAGACTCCCAGTGTAGAATGACGCCGAATTTACATTTTACAGAAATGTGACGGGATGAATTGAGAGCCAAATTTATTTTGGATGCTAGGATAAGCATGTCGTTGATGGTTGCAGTTTAGTCTGAACGGTCAACGGTTTGGCATAGATTAATTATAGAAAGAAGAGCCCGTATGGATCTTACAAATAACCCGAAAGAAGAATCCACTTTACTGAGTGGTCATGAATTTGTTCGTGTATTGATTGCCTTAGCCTTTGTTTTGGCATCTGGTTTTTATGCTTCATCTAATGGCGTTGGGGTTTCTAATTTATCTATTTTAGCCATCGCTGCTGCAATTGGTGCCTACATGGCTGTCAATATCGGTGCTAACGATGTAGCTAATAACGTTGGGCCTGCTGTTGGCTCAAAAGCCTTGTCGATGACTGGGGCGATTTTGATAGCGGCGATTTTTGAAGCTGCAGGTGCTTTGATTGCTGGTGGTAACGTTGTTGGTACGATCAAGAATGGCATCATCAATCCTAACTCAATTGGCGATGCTGAAACCTTCATTTGGGTTATGATGGCGGCCTTGTTAGCGGGCGCAATTTGGCTAAACTTAGCGACTTACCTTGGTGCTCCTGTATCGACGACGCACTCCATTGTTGGTGGTGTACTGGGCGCAGGTATTGCTGCTGGCGGTTGGGATATCGCAAATTGGGATAAATTAATTGCGATTGTTGCTAGCTGGGTAATATCCCCTGTAATGGGCGGCGTGATTGCGGCGTTATTCTTAATGTACATTAAGCGTGCCATTACTTATAAAAGCGACATGATTGACTCCGCGAAGAAGGTTGTGCCTTTATTGGTTGGATTGATGGTTTGGGCGTTTTCTACTTACCTTATTCTAAAGGGGCTTAAGCGCCTTTGGAAACTAGACTTTATTACGGCTGCGATGATCGCTTTTGCCATTGCGCTAACTGTTTATTTCCTTGTTCGCCCTATGGTTGACAAAGCTGCATCCGCATTGAAGAACGACAAAGATGCAGTGAATAGCTTATTTACGCTGCCTCTTATAGTGTCTGCGGCCTTGCTAAGTTTTGCTCATGGTGCAAACGATGTTGCCAATGCGATTGGGCCTCTTGCTGCAATTAATGATGCACTAATGACGGGTGCTGTTTCTAGTAAAGCATCTATTCCTATTTGGATCATGATGGTAGGCGGGATTGGTATTGCTGTTGGTCTTGCTCTATTTGGTCCAAAGCTGATCAAAACAGTGGGCTCAGAGATAACAGAGCTTGATAAAACTCGTGCTTTTTGTGTGGCGATGGCGGCGGCGATTACCGTTATTATTGCCTCTCAGTTAGGGTTGCCAGTGAGCTCAACTCATATTGCCGTAGGCGGTATCTTTGGTGTAGGTTTCTTACGTGAATATTTGAAACAATCTTATGAGAAAAAGCTGGCTTCTATTATTTCTCACTCTGAATCTGCAGGTCATGACGGTGAACAAACACAAGAGTTTGTAAAGCGTTTTAAGCTAGCAGATGTAGAAGAAAAACGTGCGATATTGAAAGAATTGAAGGCGGCACAGGCAGCATCTCCTATCTCATCTGCAGAGCGTAAGAGCTTGAAGAAAGCAACTAAGAAAGAGTTAGTGAAGCGCTCTGCGTTATTGCGTATTGCTGCCGCGTGGGTCATTACAGTACCAGCATCTGCTTTGCTTTCAGCTGTGATCTTTTACATGCTCCTTGGCTTTTCAGTTTCTCGATAAGATATTTAAAGATAAAACAAAAAAGATCAGGTTTACTGGTCTTTTTTTGTTTCCAGCGTATATTCTGTGTTATATAAAAGTAAGTTGCTTGTTTTGCTTTTTAATTAAAGTCATTGTTTAGGTAACGATTTAGAAATGAAATCAGTTGTGTTGATCTTAGTTAGCGTTACCATATGTACTTTGTTGTGCTTTCTTCCTGTATTTTTAAAATGGAAAAAAAAACAAAGAGAGTTACGAGAAAAGCTACTTTCTCGCTTATCGAGTAGAAGTGATCATTTATTCCATTCCTTGCAAATTATTTCTGATCGCTATTTAGCTCGAGACACTAAAATTTTCATTGTAGAGTATTTGCTATCTGTTATTACTCAGCTTACAAGGGCTAATTGCAAGTCACAGTTTGTTTCAAAACAAGCTGATTTAGTTAAAATTCTAACGGAGTTAAGGTTAGGACAACAAATTAAAGTAAAAGATAGAGTGTCTAGTCAAGAGCAACTAGATCAAATTCAAAATGCACTGAAATTTATGCTCAGAGAGATGAGGAATATGAGCGAAAATTATGGTTTGAGTCGCGTTACCATAAGGCATCATATCTTATCAATTCGTTATGCGCATGCTTTGGCCTATCGTGACCTTTTAGTGAGACAGGCTAGACAGGACTTAGATTGCGATAAAAAAAACAGAGCGCTTGAAAAGTATCGTATAGCATTATCTGTGATTGAAAAAAATAGTTCTGTGAGTAGCTCGAAACGAGAAATAGTACGTCTACAAAAAATGATACAGGAAGTTGAAAGCGTTTTATTTTCAAAGAATAGTAAACAAGAACCCACGTTGAAGTGAGTTGGTTTGTGTAATATCTTTTGAAAGTCGCTAGGCGTTTTGTCTATAAATATTACTAAGGTAAATTACGTATCATATGACAGCAGTTACTATTACAGTGCTTTTGCTTGTTATTGGTGGATTTATTGCCTTCGCAACCTCCCTACAGCTAAAAGAGCAGGCGCGATTGGAGAAATTACGAAAGGTGGCAAACCTTAATAATCAATTGCGCCAAGTACGTCGATACCTTGATGAAATGCCTTCTCAATATCAACCCAAAGATATGAGGCTTTGGCTTTTTTCTCGTATGATTGCTATCTACGATCAGCTTATTTTATTACAACCAGATCCGACATTAACCCGCCGTCGTGGGCATCTTGCCGAGGAAATGGCTGAGTTTCAAACAAATAAGCAAAAAAGACGCGCAAAACCGATGAACGACGAGATACTTATAATCGAAGTGAAGCGCCTGTTTGAATCCTTTAAGTCATTTTTGATTGTTTCTCAGAAAGAAAAATCTATCGACCCTGATGTTGTTTACCGATACAGTAAACTGTTGAATTTCTATCATTACAAAATTAATTCAGACTATCATGCTTACCTTGCTCGCAAAGCATTTTTGAGTGGCCAGATGGATACGGCAGTAGAGATGTATAAAGAGGCTCTGGGACAGTTAACGCCCATTAAAGATTCTGTTGAAGCTCAGCCAACAATTCTCAAACTAAAAGACTTGATACAGGAAATTGAAGAAGATCTTGCTTTACAAAAAGCGGAAGAAGAAATAACCCAAAATATGTCTAATGGTGATGAAGAAGAAATGGATGATGAATGGAATAAATTTATCGAAGACTCTTCATTTAAAGAAAAAAAGCGTTTTTAGAGACTGTAACTAATTTTGTGTAACTGCCTATCACAACATATTCTATTGAGAATTAAGGATAGGTAGATGCAAATGAACAAAAAAGAACTT
>NZ_JBXUKU010000006.1:0-295168 GCF_057180105.1 Marinomonas sp. ATLA20 | reverse complement strand
CTGGAAATAACAAATATGCCGCAACAATCAACGATGTACATGTGCTGTAGTATGTACGCACATAACAAGTTGCCCAAAATCGCCGCAAACAACGCGGCTGGGACAAATACTCACTGGGCTTCGCCCAACAACGTTCGCATTTGCCCATTGGCAAAGCGTTATGGCGCACGATCAAATTAACTAGGTACTCAGGATGAGCGATAGAGTAAAAGAAGCATTGATTTGGTTTAAGGGGATCTTGGAATCAGAGCGAATTGACTATCAAATTGTTGGTGGTTTGGCTGCAACAATTTACGGTGGTAGCCGAGCAGTTGCGGACATTGATTTGTATATCCACAATAGCGATGCTGAAAAACTGTTAGCAAAGGTTGGTTCATATGTCTCCAAACCTTTAACTCATTACGTGGAATACGGCTGGGATTTAGAGTATTTCCAATTAATCTACCATTCTCAAAAAATCGAAGTTGGTTTGTCTAAAGGAACTAGAATTCAATCGACTCTTGATGGTTCATGGCACAAGTTAGAAATTGATTTTTCTAACTCGGTTTCAATGTGTTATCAAAATGTCGAAGTGCCAGTAATCCCCAAAGGCGAGTTAATAAAGTACAAGCGCTTACTGAACAGAGTGGTGGATTTAATCGACATACAGGAACTGACTGAAAACCCAGCGCCATAACAAATTGTTCAAGAGTGATTCGGCACGCGTGGCATTTTTACTATGCGTTGGTTTTAATGGTTAAGGTGGTATGCAGCGGCTTGATCAGTGGGTTGTTCACTACCAAATTGGACGCTATGCACATGAAAACTGGGATGAAATAATGAAAGTGAAACTCTTAATCCTAATTGTCCTCATTATAGCTGGCTGCACGTATCGAGGGGCTTATGAAGGCATTCAAACTAGTAACAGATTCGAGTGCTCTAAACTTCCACTTTCTCAATATGATGAGTGTATGGAAAACGCTAATAAATCATATGATGAATATGAGCGTGAGCGAAAAGAAGCACTGGGGCAGTAATATTTTGGTGTAGCTAATTGTTTGATCTTGTCGTTGAAGATTTAATGCATAACAAGGTGGTTCGCAAAGCTTGGTGTTTTCGCTTCGCTCAAGTATAGCCAAGCGTCGCTAACACATTAATGCGGCATTACCACGCAAAAGCCTCATGAAAGCCATCGTAACTTCAGATATTTTCGGCAGAACTGTTGTTCTTGAACAGCTTGTCGAAAAGACAAGCCAAGACGCGTTAATTATAGATCCATATGATTCAGAATATATGGATTTTAAAAATGAAGAAGCCACGATCTACCCTAGAACATGAAAGCTTCGCTTTCATCGGCGCATCACGGTCGTACCTCCCTCATGTCGCCCTACGTCTTTGTTTTCCATCACTGCGATCCCGAAGAAGTCAGTTCGACGCAACAGAGTTGCGCGACTTTATGCAGTTTCAGAGTCAGTGTTTGACGATCTATCTCCCACCAAATAAACAATCTATGCCTTACGATATAAGTCGTCTTGGAAACATACTCTTAAACAAAATGAATGAGACGTTTGGGCGAAAACCCGATAAAGAGACTTTTGGTTACTTTTGTACTTTTCTGAATTAAACAGAGGGCTAAAGTTACCCGCTCAGCAGAGCGGAATAAAGGTTGGGAATGCAAAGTGTTTGAATGGAACCAAAAACAACCCCATCCTAGCCTTCCCCTTGAAGGAAGGGGAAGGGGAAGGGACAAAGCCCTTGTTACATTGGCTCAAACACCGAGCCTAAGCTCGGAACAAACAATTTATTGTACATGCGGCTGGCGTAGTCGTCGGTCATGGAGGCCATGTAGTCGCAGATGATGCGCAGTCCGTTTTCTCCCCGTTCTTGGCTTTTCTGCCATTCGTTGGCGATTTCTCTTGGCAGTAATCGGCTTGGGTCGGCGGAGTAGGCTTCGAACATTTCCAATAGCATTTGCTGGCCTTTGTAGACGAGCATTTGCACTTCTGGGCGTTGAATGATGTGTTGCATTTCAAACTGTTTTAGCAAGTTTAAGGCTTGGCGTTGGCCTTCTGGTAAACCGACTTGGAAGCGCAGTAGCGGATGCTCAAATTGTGTTTTTTCGATCACTCGACAAGAGGTGATGAACCAGCTGACTAGGCTGCCGATGGCTTCTTTACGAAGGTGGCTTTGGCGGCTGAACAGTTGGGTACGAATGTCGTTTAGGTTTTCAGCTAAAAAGGGTGAAGCCAAGGCGGCGAGTTTGGGTTCTAGGTGTTCGAGCCACATGTCTTTGGTGACCATGCCGAGGACGATGGCGTCTTCTAGGTCGTGTACGCCGTAGGCGATGTCGTCAGCGAGGTCCATGATGCTGGTGTCGAAGCTGGCGTGTTTGGCTTTGGCGTGGCCGTCTGGTTCGGTTTGGTTTACTTCTTGTAATAAGCTTTTGTCGGCTTGGCTAAAGGGCTCGATGATCCAGTTTAGTAAGTCTTGCTCTTCTTGGTAGACGCATTTTGGTGGCGCCCAGTTAGACGCTTTGAATTGGCGGAAGTTGGCTGGTTTTTCTGGGTATTTACCAACCACGCTGGCGTGCAAGACGGGGTATTTTAA
Organism: Marinomonas sp. ATLA20; assembly: GCF_057180105.1. Classification (NCBI taxonomy): domain Bacteria; kingdom Pseudomonadati; phylum Pseudomonadota; class Gammaproteobacteria; order Oceanospirillales; family Oceanospirillaceae; genus Marinomonas; species Marinomonas sp. ATLA20. Next base: position 292,582 of record NZ_JBXUKU010000006.1, on the reverse strand, counting down.
AATCCCCAATAAAGTACGACGGGTGACGTCCATGCCATAGATGGGCGAGTAAGACCCGCGTTTGCCGAGTATTCTTAGTGACTGTGCGTTGCCTTCAAAGCCGCCATAATTTTGCATCATATAGTTTAGAGCCACTTCACCGCCATGACCAAAAGGCGGGTGGCCGATGTCGTGGCTTAGGCACACGGTTTCAATTAAAGCATCGTCAGCGAGCCAAGGCTGAAAGTCGGCGTCAGCTGGGGAGCTAAATTTAAGTTGATGAACAATGCCGTTGCCAATTTGGGCGACTTCTAGAGAGTGCGTTAAACGTGTACGGCTGTAGTCGTTTTGTCTAATGGCGAGGATTTGAGTTTTCGATTGTAGTCGGCGAAAGGCGGCGCTGTGGATGATTCTAGCTCGATCGCGTTGGTAAGGTGTGCGGTAGTCGTTGTCGCGGGATTCTTGGTGGCCGGATTGTCTTTCGTGCCAAGGTAGCATTGTGTCTTGTTCGGTTGTCATGCACTTAATCCACTTAGGTTAATAACTTTGAGTCTTTCATGAAAACACGATATAGGTCAATGTTCGTAAAATTGGCATTGGGCATAATGTAACCAACTATAAGGAATCTTTATGCTTAATACACAACATCTCATTACTTTTAGGTCGTTGGTTGAAACGGGAAGCTTTACCAAAACTGCAAAGCAGTTGGGTTTGACTCAGCCTGCGGTTAGCCAACATATTCAAAAACTGGAGCGTGACTTGGGCGAGCCTTTACTGATTCGACATGGTCGAGTAACGGACATGACGCCCGCGGGTGAAGTTCTACTGCAGCACATAAAAGAGCTAGAAGCCTGTTATGAGGGCTTTATTGTTTCGTGGCAAAGTCACTTGGAAAGTAAATCGAATGACGTGTTCCAAGCCATTAAAAGTGCCTAATCATAGGTATCAGACACTTTTAATTTTGCTATTAAAGAAAGCCGCGTTTATTGAGGCGCGGTTGGTATGAGGTTAGCAACGTGCAGGCCACATTCTTTGTGCTCAGATTCTTCCCACCACCAGCGGCCTTCACGTTCGTGTTGGTTTGGTAAAATAGGGCGTGTGCAAGGTTCGCAGCCGATGCTGGTAAAACCTTTCAAATGCAATTCATTGTAGGGAACGTCAAACATTTTGATGTAGTTCCACACGTCTTCAGAAGACCAATTAGCCAATGGATTGAATTTAAATAAGTCTTTTTCATCGGTACTAAAGGCACCGTCTTTTTCTGCAAAAGCGAGCACGTTACGGGTGCCAGGGCTTTGGTCTTTGCGTTGTCCGGTTATCCACGCATCTAATGTTGCTAGCTTACGTTTTAGTGGCTGTACTTTGCGGATGCCGCAGCATTCTTTATGACCATCTTCAAAAAAGCTAAACAAGCCTTTTTCACGAGTGAAGTTTTCGAGTGCTTCACGGTCAGGAGAAAGGATATCGATCTTAATATTGTAGTGTTTGCGCACTTGCTCCATGAAACGGTATGTTTCGGCATGAAGACGACCCGTGTCCAGAGAAAATACGTGAATGTCTTTTTTTGCTTTGACTGCCATGTCAATTAGAACAACATCTTCCGCACCGCTAAAAGAGATGGCAATGTTGTCGAATTCTTTCATCGCGTTATGGATGATTTTTTGAGCTTCGTCTTCTTTGTTGTTAGCAATAAAAGACGCTAAATCAAATGCTGGCATAGGAAAGTTTACCGTGATCTAAGTTACGTTAGCTGTACCTTATCAATTTGTGCCAACGAAATAAAAGACGAAAGAACACTATCCTTATAATGCTTAATAAAGGTAATGGATAAAAAACCTAAAAACCGTTAACGAATGTGTCTGGCCAGCGTTTGATAAAGTCCGTAGAGAATGCCGGCGGTGACGCCCCAAATACGGATTTCTTCATAGTCGATTTCAAAGTAACCACGCTCTATGGTATCGAGCTTTTTTTGTCTAAAACGGTAATTTTGTGGTGTCAATAAGTGTCGCAAAGGCACCCAATGGACAGATTTAACTTCTTCTTCACATAGGCTTAGTTCACTTCTGCGTGTCATTTCAGCGACAATGGGTTTGATGCAATAGCCTGAAATTGTGCAATATTCGCCCAGTTCGCCTAAGAGATCGAAACAGTCTGGCGACAGTCCAACTTCTTCCAGTGTTTCACGTAGTGCGGTGTATTGAATGCTGGCATCATCTGGGTCATGTTTGCCGCCGGGGAAGGCAATTTGCCCCGGATGATTGCGCATATGAAGCGCGCGCTGTGTGAGAAGCACATATAGCTCACCATCTTCCGGCTCTCGCCAAATAGGGATGAGCACCGCCGCAGATCGGTAATTTAAATCATAACCACTGGGGAACATTTCCTCGTCTGGGTTATGGATTTGTTGCGCGTAAGGTTCTCTGTCTAATGCAGCGCGAATATCATCCAAGCTCAGGTCAATGGGAGGAGCATTTAAAAAGTGCTCAATGTCAGACATGATACGGCCTATTTCAAAAAGTCTTGTTCTAGAGTATGGGTTAATTTGCCCACTTTGGTAAAGGTTTCTTGATATTCTTCCTGACATTTCGAATCCGCGACCAATCCACCGCCGGCCCAGCAATGCAAGTTTCCATGGTCGGCAACCAGTGTGCGGATAGTAATACTGGAATCCATTTGACCATTGGCACTGAAGTAGGAGATAGAACCGCAATAAACGGAACGCTCATGGGGTTCCAATTCATCGATGATTTCCATAGAGCGAATCTTAGGCGCGCCAGTAATAGAACCGCCGGGGAAGCTTTGATGGAACACTCGAATCGCTTGGTCGGGCTGATCAATGCGACCTTCTACCGTGGAAACTAAGTGATGGACATTGGCATAAGTTTCTAAGGCAAACAGCTTAGGAACTTTGATGCTGCCGGTTAAACAGGTTCGCCCTAAATCGTTGCGTAGCAAATCGACAATCATCAGGTTTTCTGCGCGATCTTTTTCTGACGCTAATAACCAATCTGCATTGGCTTTGTCCTCGTCTGGTGTTTTGCCCCGCGCGACCGTGCCTTTGATTGGTTTAGATTCTACTCGCCCTTGATCGCATAAAAGGAAACGCTCCGGCGAATGACTCAATAAACTTTGTTCTGGTGAGAATTCCATATACGCAGAAAACGGCGTTGGGCAAGCGTCCCGTAAAGCGTGATACGCCGTGAAGGTATCGCCTTGATAACGAGTGGAAAAACGCTGTGCCAAGTTGACCTGATAACAATCACCAGACTGAATGTAATCTTGAACCGATGAAAATTTCTGCGCGTATTCCGCTTCTGTCATGTTCGAAGTAAAGGGCGCTTCTAGGCTAAAAGGCTGCGCTTCGTTTAAATCATGTTTTACCAGCACATCATCACAGGCGCTGGTGAAGCGATTGATTAGATCAGCAACGTCTTCGGAAGGGCACCAAGGTGAAATAATCAATTGGGTGGTTTTTTTCTTGTGACAAGTCACCACTGCCCAGCCATAAAGCCCAATGCTTAAGGTGTCTAGTTGAATGTCGTGTTCGACTGTGTCGGGCAATTGCTCAACAAAGTGACCGCTTTCGTAACCGTAATAACCGAGTAAGCCGCCAACGAAGGGCAAGTCTTTGGGTGCCGATTTTGCCCAAGATTCTTGGCAAATAAGGCTCATTAACTCATTCAGCAAGGTCATTGGGTTGTCAGTAATGCTTAGCTCATAAAGCGGTGTTGTGTACCAAGTAATGGGCTGATTATTGTGAGCAGGATGAATGCGAGCGAGTGGGTTGGCTACTAAAATGTCGAAGTTGGTATCGGGGAAATGTTCGTGGTTACTGTCGAGTAAGGCTGGATAAGGTAAGTCTCGTACAGCAGAAAAGAAAGACAGTAACGACGCCTGATACGGAAGATTCACATGTTTGATTGATGACATTTTTTTATCGATACCTAGTAATAGAGACCTTTGCTGACTGCTGCGCTTGCCAATACTTTGTTGAAAATAGACTCGAAATGCTCATTTATAACCTATAAACTCGGCTTTGGCATCCTGCGTCGCTCTAACACCTACATCCATGTAGGTGTCCGCATTCTCGTCTATTTTTGACTCGTCTTGATTTCGCTTGCAACATAGTGTGCAAGGTCTCAATGTATTCGTTTTGCTGATCGCAGCATTGTATTCTTTTAATAAGGGTTCTCACAGGTTAATTACAAGTGTCAGACATATTTTTTCTTTCTTTACCCAATGCTCGTATTGCCTATCGCCTTTACGAAAATCCAGAAGCACAAAGCGACCGAGCCTGCCTGTTATTGCATGGTGCTGGTGTAGCTGGTGAAATCACCTTTTCCCCAATGTTGCCGTATTTTACCCAATGGCGTTGGATGCTGGTGCCAGATCTAAAGGGCATGGGCGACTCTTTTCATTGTCATGGCGAAAAGGGCGAGTTTCATCATCACGGTGAAGAGGGCGCAGTGTCGATTGCCGAATTGACCGAGGAAGTTGAGGCGTTGCTAACCCATGTTAAATGGGACGACTTTGATTTGGTTGCCTACTCATTAGGCGGTCTGGTGGCGTTGAATCTCAATTATCAGCGTAGCTTGCAAGGCAAAAAGAAAGTGAAAATGGCGTTATTAGAGCCAGCATCTTTGGATCGTGAAGACTTATCCAACTTGATGGATGTACGCCAAAAATATCGCCATGCTTCGAAGTTGATTCGAGATACGGGCGATGTGGAACTAGGCGTAGCGAGTTTTATGGATGGTGTATCACCGAACCGCCGCAAACATCCGGTTGCGGAAGCCACCACTCAATCTCGACTCGCTCACCGACCTTTTGGTTTTGCTTATGCTTTGGATGCGGTGACAGACCATGTGGCGTTAATGGCGGAGGAACCTCATATTCGTCAGGCCATGATAGAAGCGTCTGAGCAGGTGTTTTTGTTCTCTGGAGAATTAAGTCACGAAGCCTTGCGCCAACATTATGATTTGTTGAGTGAGCAAAACACGGCTTGGCAACATAAAACTATGAGTGCATGCGATCATTCATTGCCCTTTCAAAAGCCGAGACAAATTGCGAATCATATTAACAAATGGTTCACGACGGTATAGTCTAGAGTGGTTAGGATAAATTAATCAGAACGGGCATGGATGTCGGTTCTGTTCAGTGTTGTTTAATATAAAACAAGGAGGTTTTCAATGAACCGTCAATACGGTTTTTCTCTGCTGGAACTGCTTTGTGTTCTGGCCATCTTGAGCATTTTAGCTCACGCAGGCTCGGCGCAATTTCTCAGCGTCAGCCAAAAAACCAAAGATAAAAATACCCTCAAAAATGACATGAAGCGTCTGGCAGATGCGCTCACGCAAGCTCGGCAATTGGCGGTAATTAGTGGTCAAACCAGCTTTTTGTGTGGCGGTTTGAGTTGCGATGGCGGATGGTCTTCAGGCTTTACCCTTTATCAAATTGAACCTGATAGCGATGTTGAAAAACACTATCGCCAGATCGCGTTTGATCATGAGCTAGCAGTATCTTGGCGTGGTTTTCCGGTTAAAAAACAGCAAATAGAATTTCGACCTAATGGCTTGTCTGGTTACCAAAATGGCACCTTTGAATTTTGCTTAGGGGCTTGGCAAGCAGATTTGATTCTTAATCAAAGCGGTCGTTTTTACCTTACTAATCCACAGGGTATTGATTCAAAGGACTATGACTCACAAGGAACAGGTGAAGAGCGATGCGGATGAATAGGCAGCGGTTAATAAAAAAATTGTCTCAGCCAAGATCAAAAGGCTGGTTCATGCTCGAAGTAGTGCTGTGTTTGGCGTTATTTGCTGTAGTGCTGTTGGTTTTGCAGCGTCAGAGCACTGCACAATGGCAATCGCTTCAGCAAGCGGAAGCGCAACGAAAGCTTGATGAAAATCAACAGAAGCAAGCAGCAATGGCGCAGTTGACCGGATCAGCCGCTTGGCTTGATGCTCAGAATTTACCTAGCGACACGTATCCTGATTGTCAGACATGCAGCGGCAATGAACTTAAAAACTGGTTCCATGCCTCCCAGCATTTTGTGTCTGAGTCAACGGTCTTAACCTTGAATGAAGAGGGCTCACGATGAATCAGCGACGTTATCTAAAAGGCAGCTTGTTGATTGAATTGTTGGTGGTTTGTGGTTTGATTGCGGTGTTTTTACCGTTTCTGGTAATTGCTATTGCGCGCATGCAAGAGCGTCACCTTTTGGCGCAAATCTATCAAGATCAACACACCATAAAGGCCGCTATTGATGCGCATTTTAAAGCCCAGTGGTCGCGGCTATTGCCTGCCAGCTGTGCGATTGATGAGTCGTTATATTTGACCATTGAATCGGGTATGTCTCCGCCGTTGCGATTGGTCACTCGTATCGTTGATAAATATTCAGATTGGCTACAGGGTGTCGATCACGGTTTGTGTCGTAGCTCAGTTACTGTCAGGAGTAACCCGATGGAAACCTCCATGGCGTGTCACTGGAAAGCCGGTGATAAAGCCAATTTCTCATCTTGTGAGTCGCACTATAAAGGTCAGGTGCTGAGTGTTTCTAGCAGAAAGAGCCAAATAAAATTAGCCGATGATCTTGCTGTTGGTCAGTCTGGCATTTTAGAAAGTGAAGACGGGTTTTATTGGTACGTATCTCAAGGCAAAGATGGCTCAAACGCATTATGGCGAACACCAGAAGAAAGCGGTAACTCGCTAGAGCTGTGGAATGGTATAGAGCGTATGGCGATTTTCCCTATGTTGGATAATAATCAAGATGGTTTGGTGGACACACTAGACACTCAATATGGGCGCTTTCCCTTAAAAAATCTGCGTGGTTTATGGGTCGAATATCAATATCGATTAAGTGACTGCCAAGTCGCTCGTGATGCCGAGTTTCTGGAAGAATATCACTCTATGCGCGGTGAAAAATGGCACTATTATTCACCTTGTCAAAGTGTCGGTAATCAAATAATCGTCTTATAAGATCGCTGCTTTTACAGTCTCAAGGATGAGATAAAAGTGTTAAGGGATAAATAAAATGGCTGCTTTTTTATTTCATGCGCAACGGGCTTGGGTGTCTTTGCCCATTATTGCTTTGCTATTGGCGATGTCTAGCTTGTCGATGCATTTTCAAGAAAGACTCATGGCATCCTATAAATGGCGTGGCCAAGTGAATGAAGTGGAATTAGATCAGCAAATTTGGACGGATTTTCATCAAGATTTAGTAGCGTCTCCACGTTTTGCATCGGCCACAGCGAGCGAATGTGTTGGATTTTGCGATCTGGGTAAACCTATTCAGGAAAAGACATGGCAAAAAGCCAAGCAACTTGTGCATTATCGCTGGGAAAGTTACGAGTCTTTGCCAGACGACGCTGACAATACAAAAACCTTCTACCGACTCTGCGCCACACAAAACCAGCAAGAGTATCGATGCTGGTGGTGGCGAGAAGACAGGTTACTGTCAAACGGTTGGGTTAGTGTTTCTGGTTGAAGGCTTTTAAATGTTCCGCACTGCAAAATGCACGCGCATCTTGGTCATGGATTGCATGAGAACGCGGCATGAAGGTTTTGCATTCTTCACAGCGAACCATACTTTCTTGGGACTCATCCTTTTTGGTTGAATCCTGTTTTTTGGCTTTCGCAGGCGACTGACTGCGTTTAAAAGCGACAAATTGGCGGTACAACCACCAACCAATAAAGAAAATAGCAACAAAAACGATCAAACGTACGATCATATACTTTACCTAGCTTGGGTTATTCCAGACAATAACGGGCATATTCTAACAGAGTTCACGAGATAGCAACTGTATGACATTACGAATTGCAATGGCCCAGCTGGATATGCTGGTCGGAGACATCACAAAAAACACTCAATCCGTTATTGATGCGGCGAACAAAGCCCGTGATGAAGAACGTGCGGATGTGGTGGTTTTTCCTGAATTAACCTTAACTGGCTATCCACCAGAAGACTTACTGTTACGTTCCAGTTTGGATCAGCGCATCGAATCTGCCTTGGCAAAATTATTAGCCGAGATTCGCGATATCTACGTGGTCGTTGGTTACCCTCGTCGAATCGATGGCGAACTGTTTAACTGCGCTGGCGTGATTTACCAAGGTGACTTGCTGGTGGAGTACGCCAAGCAGAAACTGCCTAACTTCCTTGTGTTTGATGACAAGCGTTACTTTAGCGAAGGCCGCGAAGCGGGTCTTGTGGATATCAAAGGTGTTACCGTTGGCTTAAGTATTTGTGAAGATATCTGGCACCCAGAGCCGATTGCCCAAGCCAAAGCGGCTGGGGCAGAACTGATTCTTAACTTGAACGCCTCGCCTTACCACATTGAAAAAATGGGTGAGCGCGAAGAATTGCTTCACCAGCGTGCGACCGAATCGACATTACCCATTGTCTATGTGAACTACATGGGCGCGCAGGACGAATTAGTCTACGAAGGCGGCTCGTTTGTGGTTAACGCCAAAGGCGAAAAAATCATGCAAGCGCCTTGGTTTGAAGCCGGTCTGTTCTGTATCGACATGATCGTTGACGAAAGCCAACCAAACAAAGTTGAGCCTGTGGCTGGTGTTATAGCGCCAACATTGGATGTAGAAGCCAGCGTTTACCAAGCCATGGTGCTTGGCTTGCGTGACTACATTACTAAAAACCGTTTTAAAGGCATTGTGCTGGGTTTGAGTGGCGGAATCGACTCAGCCTTGTCTTTGGCTGTCGCAGTAGATGCCATCGGCGCGGATCGTGTTCAAGCCATCATGATGCCTTACACATACACCTCGTCTATCAGCTTGCACGACGCCGAAGAAGAAGCCAATTTATTAGGTGTGAAATACAGCGTTTTACCGATTGAATCCATGGTATCGGCCTTTACCGACGTACTAGCCCCAGAATTCGAAGGCTACGCCAAAGACACCACAGAAGAAAACCTACAAGCGCGTACTCGTGGAGTGACCCTAATGGCGATTTCTAACAAGAAAGGCTACATGGTACTAACCACAGGCAACAAGAGTGAAATGGCTGTTGGTTATGCCACACTTTACGGCGACATGGTTGGTGGTTATTCCGTTTTAAAAGACGTCTTCAAAACACTCGTCTTCAAACTTTGCCGCTATCGCAATACCTTGGGTTACGTGATCCCAGAACGCGTCATCACGCGTCCACCTTCCGCGGAACTCGCTCCAGATCAAAAAGACGAAGACTCCTTGCCAAGCTACGACATCCTCGATGAGATCTTACGCATGTACATCGAAGAAGATCAAAGTGCAGACGCTATACTAGCGACCAAGAAATTCGACCGTGACACTGTGTATCGCGTACTTCGACTTGTCGACGTGAATGAATACAAACGTCGACAAGCACCAACCGGTGTTCGTATTACCGCACGTGGGTTTGGACGAGATCGTCGTTATCCGATTACCAATGGTTGGCACATCGGCGAGTAGGGCTTTTAAAAAGCTTTCAAAACTTGTTCTTTTCCGCTCTGCATAGCGGGGCTCAGTTCCTTCCCCTTTTGTCTTCCAAGGGGAAGGTTAGGATGGGGTTGCTCTTTGATTTCCATTCAAACGCTTTGTATTCCCAACCTTTATTCCGCTCTTTAATTCAGGAAAAAGCTGAGCGGGTAACTTTTGTCCGTTGCTTAATTCAGAAAAGTACAAAAGTAACCAAAAGGTCTCTTTATCGGGCTATCGCCCAAACGTCTGAATCGTTTTGTTTAACATCACGTCTTGCAAGACGATTTTTATCGTAAGGCATAGATTGTTTTTGCTGGTGGAGGGAAGGAGATTTTTAACTGACCCTGAAACTCCATAGAGTCGCGCAACTTCGTCGCGTCGAACTGGCTTCATAGTGAATTCAATAATAGGCACCAAAGCACGTAGGTCTGATGAGACGAGGCACGAGGCGTGATCTGACGCTGAAAGCGAAGCTTTCATTGTGGGGCGCGCCTTTAGGCCGACAATTAAAGAATCCTGAGCTAATAAAAAAACTGTATTTTCTGTCTGTATGTACAGTTTATTTTTTAAAGTGAACTTTCTTGCGCGTTTAACTATTTTTAATAAACCAGTTGTGCGTGTTTTGTGCTAGCAGAAATAAAGAAAGTCTCCTAATATCAATGAATAAGAATCTACCGCACAGAAATAACTTGCTGTGGATAAAAGGAATAACTCGCATGCTCGTTTTTCCAGTTTTGATTTTTGTGGAGATCAGTTAAAAAGTATTATTCTTCAGAAAGTTAAAAGGATTTTTGAGAGAATTTAAAAATGTGTAAACGCGCATGCGCACTATTAAAATGTTAGGTCATTGAATGGAGTCAAATTATGAGATTGTTAATAGATCAGCTTGAACAATCCCTAGATTCAGGGAATTACTATCTATCACTTTTTACAGCCCTTACATTGCCTGATATTGCTGGTGCTATGGATTCCGAGAATGGTTTGGCTACTGGAGCAAAATACAAGGCTTGGTACGAACAATGGGTCAGGCCTCGATTTTTGGAGATTTTAAAAGAATCAATGCCAGAGGATATGAGGCAGCATTTATCCGAAATGGAAAATCCATTAGACGGTGAGGCGTGCTACTTGTTTCGTTGTTCGCTATTACACCAAGGGCGTACAGTACACCCGAAAAATAAGTATTCGCGCATTCTCTTTGTTGAGCCTGGCGCAACAACAAATACTTTTCATTATAATATTATGAATGACGCCCTAAATATCGATTTGGGAAGTTTCTGCAAAGAAATGATATCTGGTGTGAGGTTGTGGCTCGACTCGGTCGAGAGTTCAGAGCTCTACAAGAAAAATTACGAACATTTTGTAAAACGCCACGAAGGTGGATTAAAGCCATTTATAGTTGGTGTTCCAGTTGTTGGTTAGGCCTAACAAGCGCATGTTGTTCAGCCGCTCCGCGGCTTGGGACCTCCTTTCAGTCGGCCCCAAATGCGGGCGTTAGCCATCATAGGATGACGAATGAAAGCAAGGTTTTTGCCTCCAAGAGAAAATTACTCGGGTAATTTACTTTGGAATAAAAGTATATTTAACGATTCAAAATCAAAGATTGAAATCTCATTAGGGAAGTTAAGAGAAATAGGTTATTGGGCAAGCGCATTCCCTGAAGGTGATGGTGTAACGTTCAATGTCACTGATGAAACCTCAACAAAAAGCAACGATGAAATGTTCGATGACTTTCGTTCGGCTTTTGATTGGGTCGATATTGAGAAGGCGAAGTCAAAAGACTCCAACACCGAATTAGCAGAATTAGAGGGTGAGGCCGAAACGTTAGAATGCATAGTCATCGTTCCTCTAGATAAAATATATATTCAAAAGACTCTGGTGTTGGGCAAGTATACTTTTGTTTGTAGAAAACAATTTGATGAAGAACCCTATGAAAGGTTAGCTGATTTTGAGGGAGAATATCTCCAGTTTGAAGTAAGCCTGAACTACAGAGATCTTTTAAGGCTGAACAAAAGCATTGATCACAACGACCATGTCATAAATAAATGTTTGTCGCTTGCAGAACATGCTATGGATATTGTGAGATTTGTTCACAGCTCTTTCTTAACTCGTGAGTTCACACCCAATCCAGCGGGTCAAATGGATAATGGGTTTTATTCTGTAAACATTATCCCATTGGGAAAAACTCACCTGAAACCACTAGAACTACATGGTATATCCAAGCCAATCTCAGTGAGTAATAACTGGCTAGGTCCTCAAGTCGATGACTTTTTTGAGCCGGGAATTGATTATCTCTCTTTCATATATAGCAATAACATTGACAATGAAATGGCGAAAGCTGTGATTTCTGCATTGAGATCTTGTCGTCAATCCTTTTACTCAATAGGTGATGAATCTCAATTCTTAAACTTGATATTCGTTCTTGACGGGTTGACTGATCCCGAATGGAGTGGTTGGAAGCATAGAACCTATATTGCAGCGCTGGTTTCTAATGGTGATGCTTCACTATTTGGTAGAAAGCTCGAAGAATATGATCGACTTTACACAGATGTAAGAAATAAGCTTGTTCATGAAGGGAAGGACTTTTATGAGTTGAACGAACAATCTAATAGTGCAAGCGAAACCGTTTATGAATATATAAAAGACATAGTAAAGCTGATTGCAGAAGTTCCATTAAATACAACTGAAGAAATGAAGAATCACGCTATTGCATTACTTCAAACTCAAAGCTTCAAAGATGAGTATGAATCAATAATTAACAGAGTATCGGCATCCAGAGGTAAACAACCTCGTGTACCACAATGGTAATGGCTAACAAAGCCAGCCAGCAGGACGCAGCAAAGCTGCGCCTCTGCTGGCGGCGTTAGCTAGTTTACATATCAACTTATATCTCAAGGAGTGCGAATATTGAGTACAAAGTTTAAACATGAAAAGTCAGTTGAAAATATATTCAAAGACAACTTTGAAGAAGCCGCTCGTGAAAAAGGTTATATATACACATCCGCCTCATTAGATGGGCAGGATAGATTGGTAGGAGCTGACTATCTATTCACGAATCACGCTTCATTTTCAATAGTAGAATTCAAGTACAGAGAGGGTGACTTACTGTCAGAAGTTAAGAAGGAAAAGAGGCTTCAACTATGCAAGGCCCTGCACGAGAACACAAAAATACGTCCCTTGCATAATAAATGTCATTTTGCTGCATGGAGCGATAACAAAGAAGAAATAACGATTGAAGCTAATATTTACTACAACGAAGTGTGTAATAAGGAATTTTGGGGTGATAGCTTCAGTCATATTGAATCGCCAACTATAAACACTCGCCAAAGTGAAAATGACTTCATAGACTCCTTCCTCGTAGGGAAAGAAGGAGCGAGCTTCAAGGTTTTTAATGAGTATATGCAATGGCTACTTAATTTAGGTGATGAAACTAATACCAACGGGTATCTAGAGCTGTTAGTTTCTAACCCGTTTAATCGAAGAGCCGCAGGAGTACCATTTACTAGCGTAGAAATGATGCAAAAGTGGGTTGCTGACAACGCGAAAAAATTAGCGCAAGCAAATACTCGCCGAAATGGAAGAAGCGGCCCAGGCGGTTCGGGTGGTTCGGGTGGTTCGGGTGGTCGATTTGGCTAACAAAGCCAGCCATAGGGACCCCAAACCGCCGCTTCGCTTTGGTTTTTCGGCCCCTGCTGGCAGCGTTAACTTTCTTTTGCGTATGGAGGTAAATTTGGCAGTAGGCTCAATTGGTAAAAAGCAAGCAAAGTCAGGAAATGTTGGGTACAGTGATCCAGTAACGATCCATGAAACCACGCGTTCAAGAATAGACTTTGTTCCATTTTATATAACTAAGTCTCAAGGTGTAGAACTTGCTGGAAAGATCATCACGTACAAGAAAGACAAAACACCTTTTGGGTTGCTTCCTGTTGATGAGAAGTCCGTTTCATTACAAGCAGGCTCGTTGCTCAAGCTATATGAAGCGATTAAATCTCATGTTGCGGTAAAAGATGAAACTGAGGGTGACTTTCTTCTAATTCGAGTCAATGACGGTACAGCTCAATTAGCTGAACATGACCCTCAATCCGTTGCGAATGCGTTAACAGCAGTGTTATCCCAAACTGAAATCGTTAAGCATCTGGAAAATACCGATCTATCTGATGAATTGGCAAATGCGTTAAAGGGTTCTATCCGCCTAAAAGACATGAAGTCAGCAGTTAATCAATTGCGTAATCACCTAAACAACCAAGAAAACGATGAAAAAATTTACCAAAGTTGGTGTGAGGAATATCCTTGGGCATTTGGTAACGCATACATCGTTAACGACGACGTTAGAGCTATCTCCCCTCATGACCATTTAGATTTAATGTTATCTAATGTAATCGGTGGATTTCGGGATATTATTGAGTTGAAGCGCCCAAATATGGACGTTTTAAACTACGATAGTTCTCATCGGAATTTCTATTTTTCTTCTGAAGTTTCTAAGGCAATTGGTCAATGCCATAGGTATATGGATGTCTTTAATGATGTAGCATCCAAAGGGTTAGCGGATCACCCTGAAATTGTTGCATACCATCCAAGAGCAACTATTGTTATTGGTCGCTCTCACGATTGGTCTGCCGAAAAACATAAAGCGCTACACGGATTGAACTCTAGACTAACTAGTTTATCTATAATGACTTATGATCACCTTTTGAACCAAGGTGAAAGGCTTGTAAATTTACTTGAACCTAGTCAATGTACTGAAACTGATAGTAAGTATGTAGACAATGATGATTGGTTCGATTCCGAGTTTTAGAAAATTAACAAGTCGAAGCAATTGACAAAAATATATGTCACGAATTTTGGTTCTCAAAATATAGCGCTATATTTTTTGCAACTGTTCTCAGCGTTAGCCGTACAAGGGATAGATATGAGTACTCATTTTTCCTCAGTTGAAATGATTAAAAGTCAATTTTGCATTGATGGAGAATCAATGGATGATTTGAGATCGAAGTTAAGAGGGATGCAGGCAGAGCACCACCCTGATAAGAATGGAGGGAGCTTTGTTGATGAAGATAGCGAGAGGCAATATCATAAATTAGATCAAGCTATTTCCTTCATTGACAGTATGAACAAAAACAACTCTGATCTAGTGGCAATTTCTGCGGTAACAGATTTAACAAAAGCAGTAACTGCCATGGTTGCTGCAAAGAACGAGGAATCGGGTAAAGACACATTACTTTCTGCTGAAATAAATCGAAGCATTGAAAGCTATCGCTCAAGGCTTAAGATGCCTAGAATTGCTTTAACAGCTGTAACTGTTGCTATTTCAGCAATTTGGATGTTTCCAAATACAGTACAAGAACACCCAGTACTAAGTAAATTCATTAATTTCGAAAGCATGACGACGAATATAGCATGGCTTTACTTGCTGTTTTTTGCTGTTGGGTTTTGGGTTATAACTTGGAGAAGAGAGGAGCGAACTAAGGTACAAAAGGAAAGCTTGAAAACTGAATCTGTTCAAAACAGACTGTTTATCAACTTTACTGCTAGCATTAACGGCGGCAGTTTTACTCTTGAAGAATTTGTCGAATTCATTATGAATCGAAATGAAAGATATCGGCATCCAAGTTCTATTATCTTCGGTAGTTCGAGACGAATTGATTCACCTTTGGCACATGCAACCGCTGAAGTTATCTTAGAAAGAGCGCTGAAAAGGAAAGCTCTAACAAGCAGTAATCCTGGTTCAATATCTACAGTGTACCAAATTGTATCGGCTAACAAGGCCAGTAAGGCGGACTCGTAAACTCGCAGCTTCTGGTGGCGTTATGTGACAGATATGAAATTCGAACACAAAAAAGTAGAACCAAACAACATTGACTTTCAATTGCTCGTAGCAGAATTGAACTCATCACTTAGCCAGATCACTAATGATTCTGGTGAAAGCTCGTTTTCATCTGATGCTTTCGATTCGTCGAAAGATGGATGTATTGTGGTGTATCTAAAAAAAGTTGCTGTAGCGTGTGGGGTTTTTAGGTACCACCAAAGTGAAGTTTGTGAACTCAAGCGAATGTACTCAAATACACCAGGTGCAGGAACTTATTTACTTGAACAACTCGAAAGTTATGCGATTGAAAAAGGCTATAAAAATTCCGTTCTGTCTACACGAAGAGTTAATTTTAAGGCAGTGAATTTTTATCTGCGTAACGCTTATTCAGAGTCGAACGCATATGGTAAGTATGTTGGTGTAAGACACTCAATTTGCCTATCTAAGGCGCTTGTTACATAACAAACAATTTAAGATTGATTCACCACGCGTGGCGATTTTTATTAAATCTTGGCATCTGTGTTTACAGTGTTAAATTGAAGTTTGGTAGTACGCGTTGCTGCCCCTTAACGCGGCATTATACGTTAGGAGTTTAAATGGAATTGAACCAGATTACTTTGCCAGTAAAAGATATGGATGATGCTGTTAACTTTTATCTAAAACTTGGTTTCACTCAAATTGTCGATACGCCGCATTACTCTAGATTTTCTTGCCCAGAAGGGAACTCTACTTTCTCCTTATCTCTCGAATCCGATGAGTTCGAAAATAGTTCTGTAATCTACTTCGAGCATGAGAAACTTGATGAGCTGTGTGTTGATTTGTCTCAAAGAGGTTTTCAATTTGAACAACTACCGACAGAACAAAGATACCTGTGGAAAGAGGCCATTCTTAAAGATCCGTCTGGTAATAAAATCAAGCTTTACTGGGCAGGTGAGAATCGTTTAAACCCTCCTTGGAAAGTCGAGAAACGCATATAACAAACGTATTAAATCGCTCGCTGGGGTGCTAACACATGAGCTGCGTTAACCCGTTCCTAATTTGAGCCCATGTGTTATCGCCTTTATGCGGGTGTTAAGGGATCGGGTGAGTCTCGGGTCAGTTTGTGCAACATTGAAATATATGACGGCTAGTTTTGAGGAGACTACATGTTAACCGAGTGGATGAATGCATTTTGCGAATTTTTTGATCGAAATGCATCGCAAATAGGTGCGGTAATGTACGCAGAAGGATGCAGAGAAGGTTGGCTCCAGGGAGAGATGTTTCGCCAATCTGAAGACAAAAATTTTATGGTAAATTCATACAAGATTGGTAGCAGAGGTAAAGCTCTTGACTTGCATGGGTTTAGACCAAGAAGTAGTTCGTCACCTCAAACCATGGTTGGGGAAATAAAGATAATCGCAACTTCCTTTCTGAATAAAAATATAGCGGGAAAAAATAACCTTTCTGAATTCATAAAGAGTGACAAGACCATCGTCACGCAGTCTCATTTAGACTCAGTGAATCTTAAAGAAGGATCTTTGCTAAAGGATGTTGTGCGTTTGAAAGGCATATCGGCTCAAGATATTGAAAAATACATGATTCTTGTAATTCCCGAATATGAAAGTGACGAAGTGAACGTCAATCTAAAGAAAGCTCTGTTTGGTGTAGAAATATCGAGTATTCATGTTAAACGCGAGTATCCAGACGATCACTTCAGCGTCAGGATTTGGAAAATATAGTTGGTGAGATGTTGATATTTCCGAGAGCATCACATAACAATCAGCAGCAAGGAATTAAACTACGCTCCGCCCCTGTTCTAGGTGTCATGCCTAACCCACAAAATTAAACAATTAGAAGGAATGAATGTTTATGATTACTTGCTATGTCAGGTATGTAATAGATCCTAAGAAGGTTGGGGAGTTCGAAGAATACGCGAAAATGTGGATTCCACTTGTTGAAAAATTTGGTGGCCAACACAATGGGTACTTTCTGCCATCTGAAGGTGCAAACAATATCGCTTTGGCTCTTTTTACATTTGAAAGTTTGTCTGCTTACGAGGATTATCGCACTAAGTCTCTGAATGACGCTGAGTGTATTAAAGCTTTCGAATTTGCCGATAAAGTAGACTGCATTATCAGTTATGAGCGCAGCTTTTTTAGACCTGTATTTGGTTAAAAAATTACGGATAAAAAGTGCTTCAACAAAGGACGCAAAAGCTTGGCTTTCGTCACTTCGTGATTGATTTTAGCCAAGCCTTTTGCACTTGTTAAGCGAGCGTCAGAAACCAATACAAAACGGAGAACAAAATGAGTAAGGATAATGAACTAAAAGGACTTGGTGGTTGGTTGATTTTGGTTGGCATTGGAGTTGTGATTGCACCCATTAAGCTGTTAGTAACATATATACCACTTTATAAACCTTTATTTGAAGATGGCACTTGGGAAGCTCTGACCTCTGTTAGCTCACCTACATACAACGCGCTTTGGGGGCCGTTACTGGTCGGAGAAGGTGCGTATAACTCACTAATGGCTGCTGCCTCCATATACCTAGTATATCTATTTTTCACTAAACACTATTTGTTTCCCAAGTTATATATTGCAATCGTTGCTGCTTCTCTTGTTTTTATTCCTCTAGACGCATGGCTAATTACTAAAATTTTACCAGCTGAGCCAATGTTCGATCCTGAAACAGCCAAGGAATTTATGAGTGTACTGATTGTTGGGCTCATTTGGGTGCCTTACATGTGTATATCCAGGAGAGTTAAAGCAACTTTTGTAGAAAAAAAGCCTAACAAGAAAATGCAGCTGCCCGCTGAAAGCGTAGGCTGATTTGTGCGCTAGTATCTTAAAGAAGATTTATAATGAAATACAAAAGAGAAGGTAACTGAGATTGCCTTGTATTGGTTCATGGTGCATTGACAGATAACTCTATGTGGAATGATCACTTGGCATATTTAAATGCTGATTTTGAAGTGGTGTCTATTACGTTACGTTGTTTTGATGAAGTTGATGTAGAATTTTGGTTTAAATACCCACGCTGATGATTTAGCCGAGTTGGTTAATCAGCTTTCCAAGGATAAAGCAGTCAATATGGTATCTCCCATTCAACCAGCAGCTCTACTGATACATGTATGTGATTGGGAAGTTGGGTTCTCCTGGTATCGAAAAGCCTTTCCGGAGGCCGTAGTAGTTGAGCTGCCGGAATTCGAGTTTAGATATCTACGCATAGGTGATTTTGTACTCGAAATTGTGCGTAGCGATGAGAAAGTACCGAGCGGGAAGGCCGGGACTGTTTTATATTGGGCAGTGGAAGACCTTCACGGCGCAATAGAGCACTTTCGGCAGCTAGGATCCCAACTCTACAGGGGACCTATAGAAATCGAGAATGGTATGGGGATGTGTCAGGTCACAGACCCTTTCGGAAATTTGATCGGCCTACGGGGGCTATTTAACAAAGCCGAGCACGTCGATCGCTGACGCGGCTCGGCGAAGTTATGTGATAAGGAGGGTTATGAAGCTAGTCATTTTTGATTGTGATGGAACTCTAGTCGATAGTGAGTACTTATGTAACTTAGCTCTAGAGTATCAACTCGCTGAAATTGGGATTGAATCTAGAGCAACGGATCTACTCGCAAAGTATAGAGGCAGCAAGTTAGCAGTTATATTTGCTCGTCTAGAAGCCGAATTTTCTATTTCACTTCCAGCGTCGTTTGAAAAAGAATATCGCAAAAAAGTGAGTGTTCTTTTCGATGAACACTTAAAGCCTAATGCTGGTGTAAAAGAGATCCTTGAGTCACTCTCTATACCGTTTTGTATCGCCTCGTCTGCACCTAGAGAAAAGATCAACAGAGCTTTAAGTGTTACTGGCTTAGCTGAATACTTTGAAAACAATATCTTTAGCTCCTACGAAATTAATTCGTGGAAACCTGAACCTGAACTATTTTTGCATGCAGCGAAGGAAATGGGTGTAAATCCCCAAGATTGTTGTGTAGTTGAGGACAGCTTGCAGGGGTTGGAAACTGCAAGCAATGCCAATATGAGAATGGTCTACTATGCCCCTGAAATCAAACAGCAGAATCAGTATGGAGCTATTCAAATACAAAGCATGTCTGAGTTAATCGAAATTATCACATAACAAGCGCTTTAAGATTGACTCGCAAAGTTTGGCCGTTTTGGTTGGATTTGGCTTTTGTGGTTACTGTGTTAGGAGGACGCTTTTGGTAGTAGGTTGTTTGCTACTTAAGCGGGCATTAATAATTTAACGAGATTTGATAATGAAATACAAAAGAGAAGGTAGCGGAGATTACCTTGTATTGGTTCATGGAGCATTGACTGATAGCTCTATGTGGAATGATCACTTGGCGTATTTAGCTGCTGATTTTGAAGTGGTGTCTATTACGTTACGTTGTTTTGATGAAGGTGATGTAGAAGGTTTTGGTTTAAATACTCACGCTGATGATTTAGCTGAGTTTGTTAATCAGCTTTCCAAGGATAAAACAGTCAATATAGTTGGCTGGTCGTATGGTGCGGATGTGGTGTTGAATGCTTTAGTAAATCACGACTTGTCTGTTGCTAAGGTGTTTCTATATGAGCCTGGTTATCCCGGATGTTTACAAGAACCAGAGTTGGGGGTATGGCAGCTAGATGCAAACAAAATGTTTGGGCCAGTGTTTGAGCATTTCTCAAGTGGTAACCTTGCGCAAGCAGTAGAGTCTTTGATTGATGGATCAGGAAATGAGCAAGGCTATTTTCATGGTCAAAGTGAGGCGGTGAAGGCGCTTCAGCTTGCTAAAAAATATACTTTGTCTTATCAGCTCAATCAAAAAGAGCAGCCTTTGATAGATGCTGAGACTGTGTCAAAAATCAATGTCCCTGTTGTTTTTGGTTATGGTGAGAACACTCGTGACCTTTTTAAGTTGGTGACCGTTGGAACGTCAGGGTTGTTAAGCAATAGCCGACTAAAAGAATTACTCGGTGAAAGTCACATGATGCCGCAAGAGAAGCCAAGAGAGTTCTCAAAATATATTAAGAACATATTTTCACCATAGAGTTAATGTTAATTAATAAGCCGACTACCTTTGTGAGGCTGTGATATCAGGGGCGAGAGAAATTACTTCTTGTGACTGACTTGTCTCATCTAAGCAAATACCTTTCGGTATGTGACAAAAATTACCCGCTTAGCTTTTTCTTGAATTAAAGAGCGGAATACAAAGCATTTGAATGGCATGAGTTTGAAGCCTGATACGCTAAAGCTGGTCAGGCTCTCTATGCCTATGTGGGCCCATTCGATATGAGACCTTTGATAAGTATTATGTCTGAATTTGATTTCGGCCAGCTTGTTTAGCGCGGTACATTTTTTGGTCTATTTCTACCAAAATGCTTTCTAAAGAATGATTGTCACTAAATTCGGATAGGCCGAGACTAATGGTAATGTTAATTTGCAAAGGAAAATTATGTAATTGAATAGCTGAAAACACTTTCTCTGCAATGTTTAGCGCCATTATTTTATCTGTATTTGGGCATACGATAACAAACTCTTCACCGCCCCATCTTCCTAATGTGTCTGTATTACGAATCGCTTCCTTGATGACTTGAGCAAGCCTTATTAGAACCTGATCTCCCACGTCATGCCCAAACGTATCATTCACATGCTTGAAGTGGTCTACATCAAACATAAGCACGCTAAAGGGGTGTTGATTTTGCTCATAACTACTAACTTCGGTATGAAGTACTTCCATCATTTTGCGACGGTTTGCAATCGAGGTTAGCTGATCGGTATTAGAAATAGTACTAAGCAGCGTGTTTTTGTCTTTTAACTCAATGTTCTTCTGAATTAATGCTTTTTCAGTGAGTTTCTCAATGGCTTCCGATATCTTACCGATTTCGTTCTTGGGAAACACATATTTGCCTAATTCATCTTTCCCTTCGGTAATTTCCTGTACTCTTTGTTGCAGCCTTGTCAGGGGTAAAATCAGATGCCTACTTAATATATAGCTCATTAACCAAGTCGTAAAAAGAGACCCTATGACTATCATTAACAAAGTTGATGTAATGGTTTTTACAATCGGTTGTCGAATATCTGTCAAATTAACTTCGGTAACAACAATCCAGCCCAACTCATCAATACGATCAAAATGAGCCAGTTTTTTATGATCTCCATCATTGTAAGAAAGGCTGCCTGAAGCATTCATTTTCTTTGGTAAATGAGAAAAGATTTGTTGATGAAGTGTATCGGGGAGGGCTTCATCAGGATGAATCAGTATTTTACCCTCAGTATCCATGACAAAGTTGTATATAGTTGGATATTTTTCATCCTGAATAGCCAGTGCTTCAACAATGGAATCCATTCCCGCATCAATTGAAATAACACCAACAACCTTGTTATCTGCGTCTAAAAGCGTTTTCCCAAACGAAACCAACCACTCTTTAGAGTTAATATCTTGATAAGGCACACCTTCAGAAATTAGTGGCTTTGACTTGATTGCCGCCAGATACCAAGGGCGAACGGTGGAATTAAAACCTTCGGGTGCAGTGTAATCATTAATCAGCAAGGAGCCATCTTCATAGCCAGCAAAAATGTAATGTATGTTAGGTATGGTGTTTTGTAGTACCTCAAATAAACTTAGAATTTTTTCTTTGGTTTCTTGCTCACGAAAGCGACTATGGTCAACACCTGAAGCGGAGCTACCAGTGTATTCAACGGCTTTGCGTAAGGGGGCAACATAGCCTTTTATGAGCGTTGTGACAGATCGATTTTTATTACGAAGTACAGATTTAGCGTTATCTATCCCCTGTGTATACAAAAGTGAGGCAATAGAAATGCTGATAATGACAATGGTGATCAAAGCTAAAGTTGTGGTGATAGCAAAAATTTGGCGATGTAACTTTGAAAACTTTTTCATATAAAATGGCAAATAAGCTCTATTATCGGCTTCAGACACACAGTGTTCTTTAGACGGTTTTTCGATTAAAAATTGTTCGATACTGTCAAAAGGAACTTAGATTGTCTACATGTATTTCTGGTCTTAGCATAACGCTAACTAATAATGTCACTCGAAAATTATAGCCCTTTACTGCCTTCATAAGACGTGACTTTTGTATGAGTTTCGTTCAAACGTCTTGTTTTTTTGTTTAATGTTGCGTTTAGCAAGACGATTTAAGCCGTAAGGCATAGATTGCTTATTTGATGGGAGGCAGGCCTTCGAACACTGACCCTTAAACTCCATATAGTCGCGCAACTTCGTCGCGTCGAACTGGCTTCTTCGTAGCTAATCGTCTGCAAATTTATACCCAATATCGTAATGCCAGTCGTAGGGCGGATGAGGGAGGTACGACCGTGATCCGCCATTGAAAGCGAAGCTTTCATTGTTCAGGTAGGTCGAGCCTTTAGGCCGACAATCAGCTGTTATTGAGTTAATAATGAAAATGTATTTTAAATCGCTGGATGGCAGCTGAGCCATTTATAGCAGCTGATAGACACTATTATAAATACCTTTTCTAAATCATAAGGCCTGGGGGGGGAATCGCTTGCCTCTTTGGTCAAATCGCGCTACAAAAGAGCAAATGAAGAATCAACATAGCGGCGATCAAAGACCATCTGAAGCGGCATCCTCCAAACAGACTTTGGTGTTTAGCGATTTATTTAACAGGGAAGTCCCACCATGAAAAAAGCAAATCCCCTATATAGACAACGCAGCCGTTCAACAGTGGGTTATAACCGCAGCTACGCTGCCGTATAACCCTTAATTGTTATCTCTACTAGGATTGATTTAGTATGCGACACGATGAAATATCTGAAGAGCTAAAGGAGTCGTCCTTTGAGTATTTCTATTGGTTTTCTCGCTTCGAATTTGTTCTAAAGGAAAACGGGTTTCTGAAATCTGAAGATCAAGGAGCAAAGGCGGAGCCTAGCTGGGGTAAATTTAAGGATAAATTCAAAGACCAATATAATGCATCGAGTGAGGCAAAAGCTTTAATCGACCTACACCCGAAAAGACAAGTTGTTTCGGTCGGAAGAAGTTTAGAGTGGATCCCTGTTGGTTTGGATCACTGTACAAATGAGCTATGCAAAGTTATTACGATGCTATGTACTATCAGAAACAATTTGTTCCATGGTGGCAAGCATGGGGATTTCGAAGTTGACGATAAGCAGAGAAATCTATCCCTCCTGCACCAAGCGAAATTAGTTTTAGACCAACTTGCTACACAATTTGGTTATAACGATGACTATACACGCACATATTAAAGAAATAACAAGCAAAGGCAGCATCGTTACTACGTGGCTGGAACTCGCTACGCTAGGCCGCAGCTATGGGCGTTAAGCACAGGGAGAGATAATTTTGACTCAAGGTGAAAAATACACATTAATCTTTACAGCTATTTTAGGTTTTTTGGGCGCCTTTATTGGAAGTATTGTTTCTCCAGTTCTTACAGCCAATTACGAAGAAAATATTTGGCTGAGACAAAGCGTTATGGATCAAAAAGGCAAAATCTTCGAAAAGAGAGTAGGCATTATCGAAAGGGCTTCGAAGATTTTGAATTCAAAGTCCAAAGCAAAAGACTATCGAGAAACATTAAAATTCTATGCAAAGCAAGCTGAAGAATCTTCGACATGCTTCAGGCAAATCGAAGAGTATTCTAACTTCAGTAACTGCTCTGATATTTTTAAAATAAAAGACGCATCAGAGACGTTGCAAGCAATGTCTGATCTAGATAGCGAATATGCTGCAACAATCCAGCTTGCGGCTATCTATTTTGGAGAAAAAACTAAGGCTGTTTGTGATAGCTTGGCTTCAAATCCTAAATGGTGGCTTGAAGATGAAAAGCTCACTCGTCGGCTTCTTACTGCAATGAACGAAGAGCTACAAACCTACAACATAGAGTATGTTACTGATGTAGCTAAAGTGAGGTAGCATGCTTAACAATCCAAAACACGCGGACATGGTAAAGCTGTCACCTTGTTTATTCCAAAAAAGACATCATCTTCACCATGCCGGTGTTTGTGGATTTAGCCATCTATGGAGTCGATATGAATCGTAGTTTACGTAAAGGAACAACGAGTATTTATTTTCAACACCTAAATACTGGACATGATATTCGTGGCAAACTTGTAGAGTCTGAATTGAAAAGTGATTTGGCCATTTTGAGGTACACGTTATCACCAATGAGTGGCGACCAAAAACATGATGAGAGTTATCTTCATGACGATCTATTAGTGTCAGCGTACATTAATGATGAGAGAGTTATTGATGGTTTTAGAGATCATATTAAACATAGCCCTGTAAAAGTAACTTCATATAAACTTGAATTATTATCCCGTGGTAAAAAACTTGAATTCTTTGTCACACCAAAATTGGATAAGCAAGGCGATCTACGAACATTACACTTAACGGTTAACAATGGCTAACAAGTTGCTTAAACGGAATAAAAGCAGTTGGCAGTCGTTTCGCGATTATAGCCAACCATTTTTACCTGCTTAGAAAGGCGTTAACCGCCCAGTAAGGATCAGAGTATATGGAAAGTATGAATGACCTTTCTACAATTGAAAGATTGAAAATCCTTAAATCTATAAGGATTGGTTGCTCTTCGGACTCCGACTTTGATTCATATCTCGAGCAACACTCAGGCGAATTGACTAAGGCAGAAGCCAAGAGAAGAATCGATGGCTTGTTACTTGAAGATGAGTTTTTGCTTTTGTGCAAGCTGATGAAGGCTTGTCATTTAATCAATGGAATTGATCAAGGGTTTTCTATAGAGAATGGGCTAAAGTGTCCAGACTTCTTGGCAGTATTCGATACTAAGGAAAATCTCTACGATTCTAATTCAGAATTGAAAATGTACCCTGCTTTCGTTGAAGTCAAAACAACGGATAGCATGGAAACGAAGAAGCTAGGGTCTGGGTTTCTAGATAAGTATGCTACTTATGCTAAGTCATTTAGTCATCCACTATTTATAGCGTCACGACTGAACTTGAATGAGCAGCAACAATGGTGGGTTATTCAAACTATCGACCAATTTAAAAATTTCGGTCGTAAGGCTAGCGTTGAATGCCTCTCAAGCTGTGTTAATCACCTTTTTCTAAATGATTATTTTATAACAACTGCACAAGATTTACTTATTGATTTTACATTTTCTGTACAGCCGGAGGCGTCAAGAATTCATGATCCGAAGCATGGCTACTTAAAGTGTGTCACAGTAAGGTACGGGGAAAAATATATCGCCCTAGAGCAAAGCCATTTCATATTTAACTTATTTCTAGACTGCTTTGCTCAGAAGATTATTTCAGTGAAAGAGCAAGGCGAATTTGTTTTTGTGACGAGATCTATTAATTTTATGCAGGATCAGTTACTAAGTGACATGTTGCTCAGAGTAAATTTTAGCATTCTAGACGGGAATAACTCTCGATATTCGAGTGCTAGCAGGTTGCTAGCCCTTTTAGAAAATGGTAAGGCATTTGTTCTTTATAGGGACTTTATTGAAAAATCCCTTAGTTTTTTCAACTCAGAATCTCTTTTATTTATGGTAACAAAGATTGGCGATGAAGCGGAAAATGAAAACCTTATCAGTTCATTGCGCAACAACGGTTAACAAGGCGCGGCAATTCGCCCCCTGTGGGTGCCGGACGCTCGCAAGCTCGCGCCGTTGAGCTTCTCGTTAAATGTCAAGGAGATTCAGTGTCAGCAAAGAAAATGCTAGGAGTCGCAATTTTAGTTAATGCGGTTTACATCTGTTTGGAGTTGATCACTAATATTGATCAGCTAAAGCAGTCATCCGATGCCTTCGCTGCTCCTGAAGATTCATTTTGGCTTTTCTCGACTCTGCTATTTGTGAACTCTTTATTCGTTGTATCGGCCGGGATTCTCGGGATATATTTTCTCAAGGTCGAAATGTTGCTTCTTAGGTATACCATCCCGCTTTCAGTATTAATGGGGTTGTTTGGTGGCTTTAGTGTCATTTTAGGTTTGTTGGCTATAGGATCTAGTGTCCTTCAAAGGTATAAGCCAAGTGCAATTTAACAAACGTAATCAGCGCGAGATTTATTCCGGTACATTTTATGTGGCGGCCGCTACGCTGGCATAAAACAATCACCTACATAAATTCGCCTGCTATGGGTGTTGACCCTCTCATGGAGCGCTGATGCTAAGAACAATAGTTCAATTATTATCGTTAGCACCTCTGTTTTAGCTACTCATCTTAGCGTTAGGCATTTTAATTATGAATCTCACTAAAGGAAGTAAAGTGGTCGTTGTATTAGCAGTGCTTTCAATAGCGTTGTTTTTATACATGCTTTATTTTCGTGCTTTCATATATGCAGACATGTATATGGCTCCAGACGAACCCTACGGGATATCAGACATCATTGAGCTTTTGCTTGGAGCGGTGTTTATTCTATTATCACTCGTTTCGGGCGTTGTCTCTTTAGCTTTATTTATTCGTGGCGCAACACAATCCAAAGTTTGGGCTGTCGGTCTAGTTGTCACTCATGCAGTTATGTATTTATCGTTTGCTTCAATGCATGCTCTGGCAGCAAATTATGGTTCTGTATAATAAGTTTGGTTAGCCTTGTCCCAGTAAAAAGTAGCGGTTCACTTTGTTCTGAAGGTACGACTTACAAGATGAAAGCTTCGCTTTCAGCGTCAGATCACGCCTCGTTCCTCGTCTCATCAGACCTACGTTCTTTGGTTTTCCAGCATCGGATTTCCAAAGTTGTCCCTTCGACGCAATCCCGATTGCGCGACCTTATGGAGTTTCAGAGTCATTGTTTGACGGTCTATCTCCCTCCGAATAAACAATCCATGCCTTACGATGTAACGAGCGTAGGGGAACAATCATGGTCCTACACAGAAAAGCAGGCATTAAAGATCTTAAAGAGACCTTTTGGTTACTTTTGCGGATCTGGGCAAAAGTTACCCGCTCAGCAGAGCGGAAAGAAGTTTACGAATACAAAGTCATTGAGAAGAAACAAATATACCTGAAGAACCAAGGAACAACCCCATCCTCCGCCTTCCCCTTGGAAAACAAAAGGGGAAGGGACTAAGCCCCGTTCAACAGCGCGGAATAAAGGCGCGACTTACAAGATGAAAGCTTCGCTTTCAGCGTCAGATCACGCCTCGTTCCTCGTCTCATCAGACCTACGTTTTTTGGTTCCCAAAAGCGGAAGGGACTTAATGTAATAACCCATTAATACCTTTTTGCGTTCTCTAGCTGTTACAACATAGGACGTTTTAACTAAAACAGGAGAAGGTGTCATGTCGAATAAAAAAATCTTAATGATCACGGGTGATTTCACGGAAGATTACGAAACTATGGTGCCGTTTCAGGCGTTGATGAGTGTTGGCCATACGGTGCATGCGGTGTGTCCAGATAAGAAGTCTGGCGATACGGTGGCGACGGCGATTCATGATTTTGAAGGCGATCAAACCTATACGGAAAAACCGGGGCACTGTTTTGCGTTGAATGCGACTTTTGCCGATATCAAGGTAGAAGATTACGATGCTTTGGTGATTCCTGGTGGTCGAGCGCCTGAGTATCTTCGTTTGAATAAAGCCGTGGTTGCTATGGTTAAGCATTTCTTTGATAACAATAAACCGGTGGCGGCGGTGTGTCATGGTGCGCAGTTGTTGGCCGCGGCGGGTGTGTTGGAAGGTAGGAAGTGTTCTGCTTATCCTGCGTGTCAGCCTGAGGTGGAGCTTGCGAAAGGGGAGTTTATGGATATTCCCGTGGATCAAGCGGTGACCGATGGTAATTTGGTAACTGCGCCTGCGTGGCCTGCTCATCCTGCTTGGCTTGCTCAGTTTTATGTTTTGCTAGATAAATAACAAGCTGAGAGTTGATGAGTACATTGGGACGGATTTGATTTTGTCATGAGGTAGTAAAAGTTAAATTCGTCCGACTATTTTTCCTTTTCATCAGCTAGACTGTTTGCATTGAGTTATTTTATTCCAAAAATAAAAAACGTCATTCAATAGGAAAAATACAATGTGTAAGCTCTTCGTGAATTCAGATCCTAGCCTGTGGGAAAATGTCACTCGTTCCTTGCGTATTGATGGCATGGTCACCAGTATTCGATTGGAAAGTTTCTTTTGGTTTACGTTGGAAGAGATTGCCCTGCGCGATAAGTTGTCTTTGGCGCAGATGATTGCCAAGCTCAATCACGAAGCTTTAGATGCCGGTCATAACTTGGATAATTTCACGTCTTTTCTCCGAGTGTGTGCGATGCGCTACTTGCATTTGCAAGCCATTGGTATGTTGCCTCATTCCCATGAAGTGAGCATCGCGTCTCTTAATACGGATCGTATTCTTGAACAGGAGAGATACTATCTAGAGACGCATCAGTAACCATTTGAGACCTTTTTACGACTACTGTGCTCACCAATACTTTGTTAAAAACAGACTCAAAATACTCATTTATAACCCATAAACTCCGCTTTTTCGTCTGTTTTTGCCTCGTCTTGGTTTCGCTCGTTACATCGTACAAAGGACTCAATATTTATTAGAGGTTATTTTTGTCCAAACATTTTCATTAAGGTCCCGTCTTTTAATACGTATTGATGGAACAGTGCGGCGAAAGCGTGAAGTAATACCAAAGACATCATGATGTTCATGGCAATTTCGTGTACATCTCCCATGCTGTGAATGCCTAAGTACCAAGCGGTTGCGCCAAACACAGGCACTAAAAACATCAGTAAATATAAGATTTCATGGACAATACGAGACACTCGGTCGAGTAAGTTCGTTGAGGCTGTTTTGGCTTTTTTAGACAGGAAGCGCACTATGATGCGTATTACGACCAAGGCAATAACGGCCAATCCAACATATACATGCAATGATGCCACTAGGTTATAGCCTGCATTGCTGTCATCAAGGTGTTGACGAAAAGCGCGCCCCATCCCTTCACTGACGAAGTAGTTGAAAATAATTAAGGCGGCAATAGCCCAGTGCAATAGGATTTGGGCTGTATTGTAGGATCGCTCTTGGTTTTGCATTTTAATCTCCATCGTTAACCGGTTGGCGAAGTGACTCTGCTTTTACCAATGAACTTTAGCGAGGCAAGATTAAGGTTTTCTTAACGGCTATTTCATTGAGCATATATTTCTAGATTTCTGCCTATCTCGCCTAAAATGCTCACGTCGTTTCCTATATAATGTGCGCCATCTCGTTGTTACGATTCATTCAGTTTAAGCTTTTCATTGTTAGAAAGGCTTTTTATTAGGTAAACGGCACTTTATGTTTAACGCTTCATCTACTCGTTTAAATAAATACATCAGCGAAAGCGGTATCTGCTCTCGAAGGGACGCTGACCGCTTTATTGAACAAGGTAATGTGTTCATCAATGGCAAGCGTGCTTCGGTGGGCGATCAGGTGGTTGCTGGCGATACGGTGCGAGTGAATGGGCAAATTATCGAACCGCAAGACGCGGATGATTTTGTTTTTATTGTGTTGAATAAGCCAGTTGGCATAGTGAGTACTACGGAAAGCTCCGAGAAAAATAACATTGTCGATTTTGTTAGCCATGGGGTGCGTATTTTCCCAATTG
The DNA here is from genome assembly GCF_057180105.1 of Marinomonas sp. ATLA20. NCBI lineage: Bacteria > Pseudomonadati > Pseudomonadota > Gammaproteobacteria > Oceanospirillales > Oceanospirillaceae > Marinomonas > Marinomonas sp. ATLA20. The sequence continues at coordinate 262,836 of NZ_JBXUKU010000006.1, read as the reverse complement.
GTCGTTTGGACAAGGATTCTCAGGGTTTGATCTTTTTGACCAATAATGGCGATCTGGTCAATAAGGTATTGCGTGCCGGGAATAACCACGAGAAAGAATATTTAGTGACGGTGAATAAGCCGATCACAGATGACTTTATTGCAGGTTTGGCAGGTGGTGTGCCGATATTAGGGACGATGACGAAGAAGTGTCCGGTGAAAAAAGTCACGGCGAATGTGTTTAACATTACTTTAGTGCAAGGCTTGAACCGTCAGATTCGTCGTATGTGTGAGCATTTTGGCTATGAAGTCATGAAGCTTGAACGCACGCGGATTATGAATGTCAGTCTGAAAGGTGTTCCAGTGGGTGAGTGGCGAGATTTAACACAGAAAGAATTGTCTGTGTTGCTAAAGTCTATTGAAGATTCTTCTTCAGAAGCCAGTGCGCCAGCTAAGAAGTCTCGTAATGCACCGCGTAAAAATACGCGTTCTGATGGTGCGTCAAAACCGAAAGCTTCAACAAAACCAGGCGCTGCGACGAAAGGTAATACTAAGCACCCTAAAGATGATTCTAGAAAGCCGGCGGGTTCGAAAGGAAAAGATCGTCGTCCTTTTGGTAATGGTAAGAAGCCTGCGGGTAATGGCGCTGGTGGAGACAAACGTCCGACAGGTAAGCCAAGTGGGGCGCCAAAAGGTAACGGTAAGCCAGCTCCTAAAGGTAAGCGTCCTGCAAACGGTCGTGGCCCTAATAAATCGTCGCGTCCATAGAGAACAATAAAAAGCCCTAATGATGAGTTAGGGCTTAGATGACTCGAATGTGATACCACCATGAGATTTAGTGGCTAGCAGGCGAGGTTATTTTCCTAATATAGTGTTGGTGGTCGACTTTTTAGACACCTTCGCTGCTTTCTTTTCTTTTGCCGTTAAAAGCGGTTTCTTCTTTGTATCTTTCTTACTGTTTTGACCCTTGCTCATGATATTCACCATCAGTCATAACTGTATAACCTTCGTGGGCTCTTGCCTACGTTAGGGCTGTTGCTACGTACGGTTGGTATCGACGCCGTAAAAATTTGCTACGCAGCCAGCTGAGTATGTGCTTATTGCAGAGCAAGTAAAGGGCTATTTGAGGTGAAAATAGTAATTTTTTTGTCGTTGTTTTTTTGCTTTCTTGGTACTCAAAAAAGTTATCATTGAGACACTATTGTAAGTTTGAAGCAGTCGTTTTTATTTTGTTTATAATGGGTGAGTCGATAAGGAAAACGGTATCTCTTTGTGTTGTTTTTCGTTTATTACTTAAGAGCTTTTAAGGATGGTTATGTACACAGACGAAGATTTAAATTTAGCTGTGAAGAAGGGCGTTTTTTCAGCCCATTCAGTAGAGGAGTTCCGTCAGCTTGTATCGTCCTCAAACGGCTCATCGGCAGTAGATGAAGAGAACTTTCGTCTGGTGGGTGGGTTTAACGATATTTTTATAGTCATTGCTTGTGCTTTGCTGTTGTTTTCATCGCTTTGGGTGTTGATGTCAATGAATGAAAGCTTGGCGTATTTGGTGTTTGCTGGCTTATCTTGGGGATTGTCAGAAATCTTTGTTAAACGCCGAAAAATGGCGTTACCTGCCATTGTGTTGCTACTGACTTTTGTGGGCGGGGCGTTTAATTTCGCAGGGTCTTTATTAGGTGATCAGTCTAGCTATGCGGTGATTTTTTCGACCGCAGTGTCTACTTTGGCAGCTTACCTTCATTGGCGTCGTTTTAAGGTGCCTATTACGGTCGCTGTTGGTACAGGAACGGCCTTAGCGTTATTGGGTTCCAGTGTACTGAGCTTTTTTCCTCAAAGCGCAGGCTTTCTGATGGTCACTTTGTTTTTATGCGGGTGTGTGGCGTTTGCTTTGGCTATGTATTGGGATGCCGGTGATACCAGCCGCACTACACGCAAATCTGATGTGGCTTTTTGGTTGCATTTACTAGCGGCCCCTTTAATTATTCATCCTATTTTTTCCAATTTGGGTATCTTAGAGGGCAATGAAAGTTTGAGTAATATGCTGCTGATTGTTCTTTTGTATTTGTTGATGACGGTGGTGTCTATCTCGATTGACCGTCGTGCTTTTATGGTATCGTCGCTGGTCTATGTGATTTACGCTTTGGTGAGCTTGTTTGAGCATTATGGTGGTGTGGGTTATAGCTTTGCTGTGACGGGTGTTGTAGTCGGAGCGTCTTTACTGCTGTTGTCTTTTTATTGGCACACGGTTCGATCTGTTTTTGTGCAAAGACTGCCTGAACGTATACAAGGCTATCTTCCAGTGATTAAGAAGGTATAGATATGTTTTTTCGTTTTATAGGTATTGCACTGATTGTATTTTTGTCTGGCTGTAGCGCCTTAAAGGATACGATGGATGTTCGTAAGCCAACAGCATCGATAACGGGTGTTTCGGTCAAAAGTGTGTCGACAAAATCCATGACATTGCTGATGGAAGTTAAAGTGAATAACCCCAACTCGTTTGACCTTAAAACGGCGGGTGTCGATTTGGATTTATTGATAAATGAACACAAAGTTGTGAAGATAAATCAGCCTGATGTTAATTTATCTTTGCCTGCCGAAGGCAGCAATAGTATGCGCCTTCCTGTGACATTGATGTTTGATCAAATTCTTGAAAGTGTTGGGGGCTTGCCTGATAAAGACGGCCTGAAATATGTTGTGAAAGGTGCTGTGGCGATCAATTTGCCTGTACTGGGTGACTTTGATGTGCCGGTTGATTATTCCGGCACTCTCTCGATTCCTAAACGACTTGATATGTTTTTTTAGCTTTGTTGTTAGCAATAAATGTTGCGTACTAGCACATTGCTTTATAGCGAATGTTAATTTATGAAGTTAAGCCGATGATAGTCAATACTATGCAGTAACGATAAAGGTAAGGGGTAACTAAAGGGGTTACTATTTTCTGGGAATATCTTTGATAGCTTGATTCTTACCTGCATCCTCGTGTTAGATAGAGGACGCTTAGTGCTTTTATTAGGGTTCATTTTAGTCGTGGTTTTTTAGTATGAGTCATGCCGTATTTTATGAAAATATAACGACTTGTGAAGAGTGCGACTTTATTAACGAGATTCCTCCGTTACATAGAGGAGAGCGTTTTCGTTGTCAGCATTGTGATCATGTTTTGGTCAGTGCTCATCAGCATGTTGCTGCAAGGATTATAGGAGCAGGTCTTTCTTCTCTGTTAATGCTGGCATTGGCCATGAGTTTTTCTTTCCTTGGTTTTTCTAGCAATGGTATTGAGCGAAGCGTGACCTTGTTTGATACCTTGAGTGTGCTGCTTAGTCAGGGGTACCTTGTTCTAGGGGCATTAATCAGTCTGGCGTTGTTTATTTTTCCGCTGGTTTATCTGCTGTCTGTTTTATTTCTAATTTGGTCTTTTAGGCATCCGCATACCTTGAACCTTGCTCAACGTTATTGTCTACGTTGGATAACCGTTATTCAGCCTTGGTTGATGGTTGATGTGTTTCTTGTTGGGGTTTTAGTTGCTCTGGTCAAGATGAACAGTTTGGCCGATATTTCTTTTGAACTGTCTTTCTGGGCGTTTTGTGGTTATGTCCTGCTCTTGCTAAAAACAGTCACTTTGGTCGATAAACGTTGGTTTTGGAATCAAGTAGCTGGGAAGTCGGCTGAGCATGACGTGATTAAGGCAACGGCCAAGCAACAAGGGCTAATTGGCTGTCTTTTTTGTGGCGCTACCTTGTCTGGTGATGCGCAACATTGTGACCGCTGTGGGCATGCCGTTTATAGCCGACGACCAAAAAGTATTGGCACCACTGTTGCGTTATTAATTGCTTCCTTGGTGATGTACATTCCAGCTAATGTTTTTCCAATCATGCAAACGACATTTTTAGGTACTACTGAACCTTCTACTATTATGGGGGGGGTGTTGTTGCTTTGGTCGCTAGGCTCTTATCCTGTTGCCTTGATTATATTGCTGGCGAGTGTCGTTATTCCTCTTGCTAAAGTGCTGGCATTAAGCTGGTTGTGTTGGCAGAGCTATTTTCCGAGCCGCAAACAGACAGCACAAAAAATTAAGCTGTATCGTATTACCGAATTGATAGGGCGTTGGTCGATGATTGATGTTTTTGTGGTGGCTATTTTGACTAGTTTGGTTCAAATGGGTAATTTTATGTCTATTTTACCTGGCCCCGCGGTGTTGTCATTTACCGCTGTTATTGTGTTGACTATGTGGGCTGCGATGGCATTTGACCCTAGACTCTTATGGGATAAAGACGAAGCTCCTAGTAGCTCTTCTATAGAAAGGGGAAATGAGTGAGTGATCCAAATAAACAAGTAGAAAGTATGCGACAAGTCCGATTTAACTCTATTTGGCTTGTGCCCTTGATTGCGCTGTTAGTCGCAGGTTGGATGCTTTATCAAAACTGGTCAAGCCAAGGCCCAGTTATTACGCTGATTGCTGCCAATGCAGATGGGTTAGAGATGGGGAAAACCAAACTCAAATCCCGGAACGTCGACATAGGGCGAGTCATTGATATTCGTCTGAGTCCAGATTATGAAAAAGCCATTATTCAAATTCGGATGAATCATGGTACAGACAAAATGTTGCGTGATGATGCTAAGTTTTGGGTGGTTAAGCCTCGTGTGGGTAAAGAGGGGGTAAGTGGCTTAGGGACATTGTTATCGGGCGCTTATATTGATATGACGCCAGGCGTAAAGGGGCGATTGGAAACCGAGTTTACGCTTCTAAGTCAGCCGCCATTGTCTACTGAAGATGAGGGCGTGCGTCTTGTTTTATCTAGTACCGAGGGATCTAAGTTAGACGTTGGTGCTTTAGTGCATTTTCGTGGTTACGAAGTCGGTTATGTTGAAAAAGTTGGCTTTGATTCAGAAAAAGGAGCGATTACATATCGTATCGTTGTGCGTTCTCCGTATGATGCTTTGGTTAATAGTGACGTGCAGTTTTGGATGACTCCGGGGTTGTCACTAAAAAGCTCTGCCAGTGGTTTTGAAGTTCGTCTTGATTCATTAGAAACATTTTTTGCTGGTGGAATTTCGTTTGGCTTGCCTCCAGGTCGAACAGCAGGGCCACCGGTTAACGACATGGCTTCATTCCGCCTTTATTCGTCAAAAGAAAGCGCTGCGAACAATATGTACAATCAATTTATCAATTATGTATTTTTGTTTGAGAGCAACATTAGTGGCCTGACACCGGGTGCCGCCGTTGAGTTTCGAGGTGTGCGTATAGGTACGGTTCTTGATGTGCCATTTAATGGTATTCCAATGGACTCTTTAACTTCTCTTGATACGCCTTTGATCCCAGTACGAGCACGCATCGAGCCTCAACGCTTGAACTCCCTAGATACGTCGGAGGAATCATCATTACAAAAATGGAATGAATTAATCGAAGATCGTATTAATAAAGGTGTTAGAGCGACCCTTAAAATTGGTAACTATCTGAATGGTGCAAAGGTTATTAATATCGATTTTATAGCCAATCCACCGCCAGTAAAAATAAAAGAGTTTGCCGGTTATCAGATTTTCCCCACAGCACCGGATGCGCTTGCTAATATTGAAACCAAAGTGGGAAATATCTTAGATAATGTGTCTCAGGTTCCTTTAAATAGAACGTTTGAGCAGCTTGGGCAAACCCTGAGTGAAGCCAACGAAACATTACGCCAGTTACAAGAGCTGAGTAAAGGTGTGAAACAGTTGCTTGATAAATCAGAGACTCAAGCGATTCCTGCGGATCTTGCTGCCACTATTAATGAGTTAAATGTTACTTTGGAAACCTATCAGGCAAATGGCCAAATTGGTCGTCCTTTGAAAGAGAATATGGTGTCCCTAGGGCGAGCATTAAACGAGTTGCAGCCTTTGCTTCGTCAGTTGAGAGAAAATCCAAATACACTCATTTTTGATAGCAAACCGCGAGTAGATGTACAGCCAAAAGCAGCGAAATAGTTGAAAGGGATAAAATGAATATGATGATTTATGGGCGCGTTTTTTTGCTGGCTTTAATCGGTTGGATGATGACTGGTTGTGCCACGCAAACCCCACCCAGTAAAGAATATTTGTTGATGGATACTGGGCTACAAAATGTCCAACCTCAACCGACAAAAGCAATGTCTGTGCAACTTATGCCAATCGTAGTAGCCAATTACTTGGCAAGTAGCGAGATTGTCTTGGTCACAAAGCAGGGTGATGTTCATCGTTCTCAGAGTAATTTGTGGGCTGAGCCGCTATCACCACAATTAACGCGATTAACCCAGCAGCGATTGGAAAAAACCTTACCAAATATCACTTGGTTTGGTGGTCAGCGTCTGCCGTCTTATGCGATTGCTTTATTGAATATTGAAGTAGATGCTTTTTACGCAGATTTAGAAGGCATGATACATATTGTCGGTCGTTGGCAGGTGATTTCTGCCATGGGAGACTTGTCTGCTTCAAATACGTTTGATGTCAAAAGCGCCTTAAAATCAGATGGTTATTCAACCATGGTGCAAACACTGTCTGCCAGCTGGTTTGATCAAGTGATTGATCCTATGGCACAAGAAATAGCCCAGTCGTTCAAAGAATAAACCTTGTTTTTTGGCGTAAATAAAAAGGGACGGCGGATCTATTCGCGGTCCCTTTTTTAATCCCATTCAATTGATTCTTAGTGAGATTGATTGAACTCATTCATGGCAGCAATATGTTCTGGTCCAATACCGCAACAACCGCCAATTAACGTGGCGCCATCTGCCACCCATTGTTTAACCCATGCGAGGTAAGCTGGTGGTGTTAAATCTGCACGTAGTTCATCAAGACCATCGTTTGCTGTGGCATTTTTAGGTTGTGGTGGGAAAGCGTTGGCGTAAGCGCCGACTTGGATATTGCTAACCTTCAATGATGACAATACTTCTTGGGTGAGTCGAATCGCTTCGCCGATAATTTCAGGTTGGCTGCAATTAAACAGTATCGCATCGACGCCGATGGCTTGCATGGCGTTGACCGCCTCAACCACCGTTTCGCCAGACCGCAATAAAGGCTCTGCGGTTGGCTCTGAATCTTCAAGGGTAAAAGAGACCCAGAACGGTTTTTGATCGGTATCAATTTTATCGACAAGGGCTTTTACACGCGTAACTTCATCGATAAGGCTTTGGGTTTCTGATAACCAAAGATCCACATAAGGGTTGAGTGACTCAATAAGCGGAACAGCCAGCTCTTCAACACGATCGGCTTGATATAGATCTGCACGGTATGAACCGAACAGCGGAGCAAGAGACCCCGCGACTTTTGTACCTGTGCCGCTTTCGTCAGCGGCTTCACGAGCCACTTTTCCTGAAAGTACGGCAAGTGTTCGTCCTTGCTCTTTAAAAACGTCTTCGCCAATGTGAAAAGGAACTAGGGAATAACTATTGGTTGTGATGACGCGTGAGCCACTAGCAATGTAAGACTGATGTATTTCTTTTACAATGTTTGGTGCTTCCATCATCGCCAATGCAGACCATTCTGGTTGTTTAAATGGAGCGCCGCGGCGTGCAAGTTCTCGGCCCATGCCGCCATCAAGAATGGTAAATGAGGTCATATAAAATCCTACAGTATTTTAGTGTATGCGCGATTTTAGACGGATTTTTAAAGTATTCAATGGGCACACCAATTATCCAAGTGACACTATAGGTCTTTCGTATAGCGTTTGAGCATATCGGCGTTCGTTTCAGGCTCTGCGTTAATACCTAATTGGTCATTAATCATGACGCCCATAGCGGGTAGGGAGGATCGTTCGATTATTGCCTCACTAGACCAAAGCTTAGAACGCATTAACGCTTTTGCGCAGTGTAGAAAGACTTCAGTAATTTGTACTTCAATACAGGCTTTGGGTGGATTTTGTTCTTCTGAAAATAATGCCAAATAGTCTGGCGCTGTGCTTATGCGCGCCGTTCCGTTGATGCGTAAGGTTTCATCGACGCCGGGAATTAAAAATAGACAACCAATACTGTTGGTTGCCAATAAATTTACTAAGCTATCCAAACGATTGTTGCCTTTGGATTCTGGTATGACAATGCATTGCTCATTGATGGCTTTTACAAAGCCTGGTTTGCCCCCTCGAGGAGAGCTGTCAGCTTTGCCCTCAGCGTTGTAACTCGCTAGGGTGAAGAATGGAGATAAACGAATAAAGGCGGTTGAATGCTTTTCTAGCTTAGTCAGAAGCTTGTCTTTTGCTCGCCCTTTAGGGAAGCCAAATATTTCTCTTAGTTCCTCTTCAGACTCTATGTACATAGCAATATCCTTATTTTTGGGTGTCATATTTTGACTGTTTTTGGGGGTTGCTTGTGTTTTAAAGGAAATTAAAATTTAATGAATAATAGACATAATATATAGGAAGTGAATATGTTATCAATTTGGAAAGGACGAGGCTGGATTGCCCCTGTTATTTTCATTGCCTTTTTTGTGGATATTCAACGAGTCGTTGATTACTTTATGGGAGAGGGATTTTATAGCGATAATCGTTGGGTAAAAGTGTCGGCTTTAGTGGCCGTTGCTTGCTTAGTGGGCGTTATTGGTTATCTGTTAAATAGTCGCGATCGCATTATTCAGATTGATTCTGAAACAGGCAAAAAAACTCGGTCACCGGCACACACCCTGTTATTTTTGCCTGTTGAGGTATGGGCTGTCATTGTTCCCTGCATTTTCTTAGGCGTTGATTATTTTAATGCTGAGCAAGAAAATAAGACGCTGGCATATCTTGCCAAGCCAAAGGTTAATGACATCTATGGGGTAGATTTTGCTAAAATTTTTAAAAACGAAGATCCCGTTTATAAATACGGCACCATGGTGGTTGTCTCCGTAAATCTTAATGTTGTAGAAGTGCAAAGTAGCACTCATGCTTATGACGGCAAAAGTGGGGTAAGAAAAGACCTACATAATGGTAAGGCCAAAGAAGCATTTTATTATGTGGATGAAGTGACGCCATTTAATATTCGAGAGTTGCTTAAATTTTATGAAAATGGCGCTATCTATTCAGTACATCGAGAGTAGCGGTTTCTATTCGTTTTCTTGTAAGAAAGTATCCATAGCGTTTAGAACATGCTGAGGATGAGTCATGTGTAAACAATGTCCATTTCCTTCTACGACTTCCAGCTTGGCATTTTTCAATTTCTTTTGAGTGTATTCGCCTACGCTTTTAGCGACTAAGGTATCGTTTGAACTTTGTAAAATAAGGCACGGATGAGAGATGCTCGGCAATAATGACCGATAATCAGAGAAGAAAGTCGCTTTTGCAAAGGGTTTTGAGTAGGTCACATCAGTAGAACAAAAACTACTAAGTAACTCATGTACTAATGCATCATTCTCCGACATGCCAGGGCCAATAGGGGACAAGTCGTTACCCATTACTATTGGCGCTAGATAGTTTCCCCAGCCAATATAATCTTTATCCATTAACTGGATTAGGTTTTCCAAATCTTGTCTCTCAAAGCCGCCTTGGTACTCTTCGTCTATGTTTAAGAAACAAGGTGAAGGGCAAACTGCTACCAACTTTGAAAAAAGCTCAGGGCGTTGTTGGGCAACTATCCAGCCTATAGTGCTGCTGACAGAGTGGCCGACAAAAATAGCGTCTTTCAATTCTAAAGTGTCGCATATTTCAATGATGTCTAAAGCATAGCCTTCTAGCTGCTGATAGCGATTTTTTTCATAAGCTGAAAAGTCAGAATTGCCGCTACCGACATAATCAAATAGTAGTATTTTGTGTGTTTTTTCAAGAAAAGGCAGCATAAAACGCCACATGTTTTGATTGCAGCCAAAACCGTGCGCCAAAATAATTGTTTTTTCGCCTTTGCCCACTAGTTTGATGTTATTGCGGAGCATAATGTCTGCTGACAGGTGTTTTGTTTGCAGTGTTTTCAGCATTATAAAGTGTTCCTTCCTTTATTTGAGTTCAGTCCTGTCTACTATTTCGCATAAGGTATAACGCTATTTTATAATACTTACTTGAAGGTTTTTATGATCTACAGCAAGTTTATGGTAGGAATGTTTGCCGCGTTGACCGTAGCAAAAAAAACGCCAACGTGATGTTGGCGTTTTACATTCTACTAATGGATCGCTCTAAAGCGATTTAGAGTGAATGAAGCGAGTGATTATTTCGCTTTGTTCTTTGCCGCTTCAATGCTCTTTTGAATCAGAGGCGAAATAGTGAGGCCTTGCACAATGATGGAGAAGATAACCACAACATAAGTAATAATGACGATAATGTCGTGTAAATCTAGGCCTTCAATCATCATTTTATTGGTTGGAATAGCAGCAGCCATAGCAAGTGCTAACCCGCCTCGTAAACCGCCCCAAGTGAGTATTTTAACGGAATGCTTATCGTATTCGCGGTAGCGTTTGAAAATCAAATATGGGCTGCCAACACTGATAAAACGAGCCAGTAGTACAACAGGCACCATGACTAAACCTACACCTATTATTTCCCAGGTTAAAGGCATGGTAACGATCAACATACCTATGATTAGGAAAAGTAAGGCGTTTAGGAAGCTGTCAGTTGCATGCCAAAAATCTTTTACATAGCGGGTTCCATCAGGTCCGCGTCTTTTTGACGCTGTTGCTCGCGTGATGTTACCTAGAAGTATACCGCTAGTGACCATCGCAAGTGCCCCTGAAATTTCCCAGATATTTGCCAGCGCAAAGCCAGCGGAAGGGATGGTTAGAGTAACTAGTAGGCGAGTATTGATGTCTTTGCAATTGATAATAACAAAGTGACCAACCAGAGCGATAACAAGACCAAATACAATGCCACCAATCGCGTCGACTAAGAAGAGTTCAGCGACGTCTTGGAAGTTGGCTTCAGTACCATAAAATGCGACCGCAAAGATGGTGGTGAAAATAACCAAACCAACACCATCGTTAAACAAAGACTCTCCTTCTACCTGGATAGAGATGCCCTGAGGCGCATTCATTTGTTTGATGATAGCCAATACTGCAATCGGGTCGGTAGGGCTAATCAAAGCGCCAAATAGTAGACAGTAGATAAAGGGAACGGGGAAGTTGAGGAGAGCCAATACATAGTAACTTAAATAGCCGACTATGAAGGTGGAAACGAGTGTGGAAAATAACACCAATATGGTGATCTCCCAGCGCTGCCTTCTTAATGCCGCAAGGTCGATTTCTAATGCGCCTGCAAACAATAAAAAGCCTAACATGCCTTTTAACAAAAGCTGATTAAAGTCTATACCGGAAACAACTTGAGTAATGAAAAGCGCGGTTTCATCGCCAAGCATTTTCACAGCAAGAATCAGAAGTAATGAAATTACGACAGAACCTGTTGTGATGGCGATCGTAGTTTGCATTTTTAGTATGTATTGATTGGTAAAAGCGATAAAAACCGCTAATGCCGAAAGAAAACAGATGAGATACCAAGCGTTCATTCGAGAACCTTAACATTTATCAGTAAGAGTGAGAGTCATAAAAGAGTGCATGGGGGATGCTGGGACAGTATGTTATCCCTAGAATTTGCCTCTGTCACTGTTTCACTGTACAAAAAGTAGTCCTGAAGTGGGTGTTTTTTTATAAAACAGGAAATTTTATTTCAAAAAGCATCATTTTTGGACGATATTTCGCTTCTTATGTAGGAAAATTACAACTATTTGGTGTGTTGCTGTGCATTTTTCGAATAGTCTGAGCGAAAAAATTATTCTGCTTTTTTGTTTATCTCTTTTATTCTGTTGTTATGGATAACAATTTTTAATAAAAACAAAATAAGGGAATTGATAATGCGCCCATTCTTATACAAACCTAGTTTGCTTACCTTAGCCATTGGCAGTTGTGTTGCTTATAGTAGCCTAGTAAATGCCGCTACTGCTGCGACAATTCCACAATTGAGTGAAGCCAAATCTTCTGTTCTAGCTAAGAGTTGTGAGGGATTTTCAGCACTATTAACGGCAAACAATACCGTGATTGACTCGGTTGAAACCGTCGCCAAAGGCGTGTTGAAATTAGGTGATAATGAGGTTGAAAAGCATTGTTTAGTCAGGGGCAAGATGCATGAGCGAATTGGCGAGGTAGATGGAAAGCCTTATGCCATTGGCTTTGAGCTACGTTTGCCTAAAAAATGGAATGGTCGTTTTTACTATCAAGCCAATGGTGGTTTGGATGGTGCCGTCAAAACGGCTGAAGGCGCACTAGGCGGTGGGCCTCTTACTGGTGCACTATTACAAGGTTTTGCAGTGATTAGTTCTGATGCCGGTCATGGCAAGGGGCTTCCAACCTTTGGTTATGATCCGCAAGCAAGACTGGATTATGGTTATCAGGCCGTTGCTAAATTAACGCCAATGGCGAAAACAGTGATACAGCAAGTTTATGGCAAAGGCCCTGATCGTAGCTATTTTGCAGGCTGCTCTAATGGTGGTCGTCATGCCATGGTGGCGGCGACCCGATATGCCAATGATTACGATGGTATTTTAGTCGGTGCTCCTGGTTATCGTTTACCGCTTGCGGCGGTGGCAAGCATTGCCGGTGCTCAAGTGTATGCGTCAGTCCCTAATACGGATAAAAAGGATTTGAAAACGGCTTTTACCTTGGCAGAACGTACAACCGTTTCGAAGGCTATACTGGCAAAATGTGACGCGCTTGATGGTATTAAAGATGGCATGATTCAAGATTTTAAGTCTTGTCAGACAGCTTTTAGTATTCAAACCGATGTGGCTACTTGTAAGGCAGACCGCGATGGCACTTGTCTTACTCAACCGCAAAAAGACGCTGTGGATACCATCTATAAAGGCGTCACAACGAGCGATGGCACACGTTTTTACTCTTCTTTTCCCTATGATGCGGGGATTAATGATAAAGACCACATGATGTGGGAATACTCAGCTCCTTTACAGCGAGATTCTGGTGCCGTAGCAATGATTTTTAATACACCGCCTGTTGATCTTAAAGATTATAGTATCCGCAATTTCAATGGCGCTGACTTTGTTTGGCAGTCCAATATTGATGATTTGGTTGCTGGAGTGAATGCTGTGTCTGGGGGGTATAAAGAATCCGCTATGTCATTTATGGCACCGCCTACGCCAGAAAACATGTCTACCTTGCGAGATAATGGCGGCAAGATTATGGTGTACCACGGAGTGTCTGATGGCATTTTTTCTGTGCAGGATACGGAATCTTGGTATAACGCATTAAATTCAGCCAATGGAGGTCATGCTGACGATTTCGCCCAGTTTTACCCAGTGCCTGGTATGGGACATTGCCGCGGCGGGCAAGCAACGGATCAGTTTGATATGTTGATGCCTTTGGTCGCTTGGGTTGAAAAAGGTCAGAAGCCTGAACAAGTGATTGCGACTGCACGAGGGGAAGGTAACCCAGGTGGCGTCAATGATGAACTACCAGCCTCATGGAGTGCCAACCGTACTAGACCACTTTGCCCTTATCCTAGTGTCGCAACCTATGACGGCAAAGGTGATATAGAAAGTGCCAAAAGCTTTGCTTGTGAGGTTCCTCAAAGCATGTAATGTTTTGATTGCTATGGAGAGGCTTGCCTATGAAAGTAGGTAAGCCTTTTTGCTACCCCCAATTTTTAATAACCAATGTGCAGTTTTAAATTTATCTGAATAATATCCCCGATTTTTTCATAGTTTGTAAATTCCCTTCATTTCTTAATGTTTTCCGCTTTTATAGGTCGTAGTTTACTTACAAAACATAACCAAATGGTCTGAATTAGATGAAGCGAGCCCTCAAGGGGAGTATAATCCGCGGCATTTACACTATATGAGATCTTTGCACGACTACTACGCTTGTCAATACTTTGTTAAAAACAAACTCGAAATGCTCATTTATACCCAATAAAATCCGCTTTCTCGTTTATTTTTGCCTCGTCTTGGCTTCGCTCGTAACATCGTGAAAATGTCCCAATATGAAATTTAGTGACGTCTTTTAGGAGTATATTCATGGCAACACCTTCCCAGCACGATTTGCGTAATGATTTTCGAGCATTATTAGCAAGCGGTAAATGTTATTACACTGCTTCTACATTCGATCCTATGTCGGCTCGTATTGCTGCAGATCTTGGCTTTGAAGTCGGGATTTTAGGTGGCTCTGTTGCATCTTTGCAGGTATTGGCTGCACCAGATTTTGCTTTGATTACTTTAAGTGAATTTACTGAGCAAGCGACTCGAATTGGTCGTGTGGCACGTTTACCTATTATTGCTGATGCCGACCACGGTTACGGTAATGCATTGAATGTCATGCGTACCATTGTTGAGCTTGAACGTGCTGGTGTTGCAGCATTAACGATAGAAGATACTTTATTGCCAGCAAAGTACGGTCATAAATCTACTGATTTGATTCCAGTTGAAGAGGCTGTAGGTAAATTGAAAGCGGCTTTAGAGGCGCGTATTGATCCTATTATGAGCATTATTGCTCGTACTAATGCGGGTCAATTATCGACCGAAGAAACCATTTCCCGAGTTAAGGCTTATCAAGCTGTTGGGGTTGATGGTATTTGTATGGTTGGTATTCGTGACTTTGCTCATCTAGAAGAGATCAGCCAGCATATTACTATTCCAATCATGCTTGTGGCTTACGATAATCCAGAATTGCGCGATCGTGAGCGTCTTGCAGCAAATGGTGTGCGTATTGTGGTTAATGGTCATGCGGCATACTTTGCTGCGATCAAAGCGACTTACGATTGTTTGCGTGAGCAGCGTGGTATTGCTGAAGGTACTCTGAACGCTTCAGAGCTGTCTACGCGTTACTCTACTTTGGAAGAAAACCGCGTTTGGGCAAACAAGTATATGGATGTTCAAGAATAATCTTTATTACCAATAGATATCTAAAACGATAAAAGCCAACATCATGTTGGCTTTTTCATATTTTTTACCTGTTAATATGGCGATTAACCAAGCTGGGCGAGTTGCTCATAAGTATTTCGTAGCCAGACTTTCATGCGTTGGCGCTCGGCAATGTTCATTATGCCTTTATCATTCGCCACAGCCCAAAAACTGCTGTTGTTAAAATCAATCTTTTGAGTCAACTTACTTTGTAGTTTTGGCAGTTCAATGATCAAGGCTTCGCGGCTCACGGCTTTTTTATAGGTGTCAGATTTTTGAAAGCGAGAAAAATCAGTACCACGACCTAAGTTTTGTACGACCACAAAATCAACTGAGGGTTGAGTATAACGGTCAAGTAAATCATCCAGTAGCGCCACAGAGTCAGCGCCATCATCCATAACGTGCCAAAGACAGACCTGATATCCCATTTCGTCTAACAGGCCAAATACGTCGGTTTCTTCAATCCATTTTCCCAATGGCTGAGACGCTTGAGCAGCAAGATCAATGATTAAGTCACGATCTGGATATTCTTCAACGGCGGCTAGCATGCCATCTAAGCTGTCTTCCTCGCCAATCACGATAGGTGAAGCAAACTCATTGTAAAAGCGTGAAAAAGTTCCGTGAGATGCATCACAGTCAAAACCTAAAAACGGTTGATCATTATCAATATAGAATTGTGCTAAGACGCGCGCGGTCATAGATTTTCCTACTCCGCCTTTTTCACCACCGACAAAATGTACCTTACCCATTTAAATTTCCTCATTGAATCTTAACTTGATCATGGTTAAAGGATTTACTGAAAGCATGGTTGGTTGGAAATGCATGCTAACAATATTGCCTGAAAAGGTTTTGCACTTTCATTACAAAGTAACAGAAAAAAGAATAAATGGGTTAGTAGTAAAGGGGATTAGGCTGCTTTTCTAGGTACTTAATCAAATAGGTGCTAGTCTGAATGATTGTAAATTACATAATATAAGGATCATTTTATGGAGATCTTAGCTTTTTTATTTATTGGTGCCTTGGCGGGGTGGTTAGCAGGTCAGCTGGTTAAAGGTGGCGGCTTTGGCTTGATTGGTAATATCGTTATTGGTGTTGTTGGTTCTTTTGTCGGCGGATTCACATTTCAATTGCTCGGTTTGTACTCGGGTAGTTTCTTAGGTTCTCTTGTTACGGCAACGGTCGGGGCGATTATTCTTCTCTATGTTGTGCGGCTTGCTAAATCCTAGTTTTAAGACGGCTTCTCATAAATCCTAGTTTTAAGACTGCTTCTCATAAATCAGCCCGCTTTTAAATGCGGGCTTTTTTATGAGCAATAGTTTAATGGTCAAGCTTAGATAAGTTCTAGTTCTTCCATGATTCGGCGAATAGTGGCTTTGGTGCTGTCTTGCAATGGCACCATTGGCAAACGACATTCTTCAGTACAAAGACCTAATAATGACATTGCGTATTTTGGACCAGCTGGGTTAGGTTCGATAAACAAAGCGCTATGTAGGGCAAATAATTGATCCTGTAATTGTGCTGCTTCAACATAATTGCCTTCACGGCATAAGCGCTGTAGTTCGACAACTTGTTTCGGTGCTACGTTTGATGTCACCGAAATACAGCCAATACCACCACCGACGTTATAAGCGACAGTGCTTACATCGTCTCCGCTTAGAAAGCTAAATGGTTTGTTTATTAGTGCTCGCTCGCGAATAGGTCGAGTTAGATCACCTGTTGCGTCTTTTACGCCAATGATTCTTGGTAATTCAGCAAGGCGAGATAAGGTTGCGACCTCTAAGCCAACAACAGCGCGTGGTGGAATGTTGTAAAGAATGATGGGAAGTTTGCTGTTGTCGTGTACATATTTGAAGTGCTCATACAAACCTGTTTGATTGGGGCGATTGTAATAACCGGCTACATGTAAAGTGGCATCGGCGCCAGCTTGATAAGCGAATTCAGAATAGTTTACCGCTTCAACTGGGTTGTTTGAACCCGCCCCAGCAAGAACAGGGACGGCTTTATTGGCTTCTTGAACGGTAATTTCAATAACACGTTTGTGTTCATGTTCGCTTAATGTAGGGGATTCACCCGTTGTTCCAACAGGCACTAAGCCATTGATGCCTTGATCAATTTGCCAGCGAACGATGTTACGTAATGCGTCTTCGTCTAATTGGCCGTTACGAAAAGGGGTGATAAGTGCTGTGATTGCGCCGTAGAACATACTTTTGCCTCATTTAGGCCGGTATGCATTCTGCTGATAAAGAGAGATAAACCCGTCAGCGAGAATGCTGCCGGGGAGTTGTTTAAATCTTAATTCCACACGTCAGCGCCGCAAAGCTTCTTAGCCTTACGTTTATCACCGTTGCGTTTATTTAAGATATTGTTATTCATAGAGTAATAGAAAATCTTTGTTCAGTTTTATAAATAGTTAGTGTTTCTATGCTGACGCTTTTTCTAAAAAAGGTCAATACGCGAAGGTGTTTTTTGTTCGATCTATTTTCGCCTCTAGGATGTTCGTTTTTTTGCGTTAGATTGGATAAAATATTGGCGCAATTTAATGCGCTTTTAATCATTCTAATAAGAGAAACTATATGGATCTTACGACTTGGCTTTCTTTGGTTGCAGTTTGTGTCATGGGGGCAATTTCTCCGGGGCCGAGTCTTGCGGTTATTTTACGTGTATCAGTTTCCCAATCCCCTTTGCATGGCGTGTTAGCTGCCATAACACATGGTTTAGGAATCGGCTTCTGGGCATTTTTGACACTGCAAGGCCTTGCTATATTGATGTCAAAACACCAAACCATATTTTCTGTATTAACCGTTTTAGGTGGGATTTACCTTGCTTGGTTAGGCTTTAAAGCATGGCGTTACGCTGGTAAAGGTCAAGACATTAAGGTCGAAGGTCAAAAGTCTTCCTATTGGGAATCCGCTCGTGATGGCATGATGATTTCTTTGATGAACCCAAAGGCAGCACTGTTTTTCTTGGCTTTGTTTAGTCAGCTTATTCCTGCTGAAATAAATACCTTAATCAAGTTCCAATTATGGGCAACCGTGGTGGTCATTGATACTGGATGGTATGTCATTGTAGCTTTGCTTTTGGCTGGTGGGCCTGTGCTTTCTTGGTTGCGTCGTCACACTGATTGGGTAGATAGGAGCATGGGGAGTATTTTGATATTGCTTGGTCTAAAAGTGGTGATCGATGCCTTTGCCTAGGCGTAAAAAAAAGCGCTCCGAGAAGCGCTTTTTAAGGTTTGTGTCTAATGAAAAGCTTTATTTTTGAAAAATAAAGCTTTCTGTTTCCAGCAATTTCTTGGTCCAGATATCATAGGCTTTTGGAAGTAAGTGCAGCCTATCACCTTCAAATAGGTTTTCTTTTATCTCTCCTTCTTTGTCCAGTAAAGTTGAGAATAAGTCAACGTACTGAGTATTCGGCCGCGTTTTAGCGAGACGTATTAATTGTTTGTTGGTTTGTTCGATGGTTGCCCGCATTTTCGAGCGAGTTGGGCTGCATTTAATGCTGATTAAAGTGACCGGAATGCCAGGCAGATGACGGTCTATTTTTTGAAGTAGCTCAATGTATAGATCGACCACTTTGTTGCTGTCACAATGGTTGCCAATATCATTGTCACCGGCATAAATAACCATAGAACGTGGCTTATGTGGCAAGATGATGCGTTCAAAATAGTAAACGCAAGCTTCTAATGTTGCACCGCGAAACCCTAAATTAATGGCGTTTTTGTCGCGGAAGTTATGAGTGAAATCATGCCATAATCTAACAGTAGAGGAGCCATAAAATGCCACTGGCTGCTCTTTGTATTCTTGATAGGCTAGGTGGAACTCGAGTTCACGAACATCCGA
Source organism: Marinomonas sp. ATLA20 (assembly GCF_057180105.1). Classification (NCBI taxonomy): domain Bacteria; kingdom Pseudomonadati; phylum Pseudomonadota; class Gammaproteobacteria; order Oceanospirillales; family Oceanospirillaceae; genus Marinomonas; species Marinomonas sp. ATLA20. The sequence continues at coordinate 244,224 of NZ_JBXUKU010000006.1, read as the reverse complement.
TTCGAACTCTACATCGATTTGATTCAAGCTCATTACATTAGAGCGATAGCCGTTTTTACCACTGAATATTGGGTATTGACGAATTTCTCGTGATAGCTCAACCGCTTCGTTAACATAACCTTTGTATTCTTCTTGGTAAGCCGCTAAAAATTGCGCTAAGGCTTTCTTATCCGTGTAATCTACTCTGCTGGACAGTTTAAATGCCGGTTTGATGATGACTGTATACAGGTTGTGATCGGCGCGTTTATCAAAGTTTGCTACCACAATCGGCACAATCCAAGGCTCTTCAGTTCCCATGGAGCCAGCGAGTTCAAAGGCGTGAGGTAAGAAGGCACCTGGAGATTGCTGCGTGCTAAAACTTTGTCCTTCAGGTGAAATCATTAGCGGAAAGTTCTTATTCAAAGTGTCTTGGGAGTTTTTGATAAATTCATCGTACTCAGGAGTATCTTTTGCTAGGTCCTCCCAGCTATTAATGAAGATATTTCCAAATCGCCCGTAAAAATCATCACGCCAGAATTCACTCTCTTTACTACGGCGAACAACACGTTGCCCTGAAATACCGTATTGTTTGTCGATGATCATTGAGCTAATAAATTGCGCATCCATAGAGAAGCGGAATCCGTTTGGTAAACGGTTAGTCGGTGAACCCAATAAGTGATTGTAAATAAACAGAGAGCCAGTTTTTTTAGGTAGGTTTTCCAGTCCTTTTACGACATAAGGTACTTGTTGGAAGGCTTGTTTAAAAAGCTCGGTACTTAAACGTCTAGCATCTAGTGCTGGTGTGTCTTTCGGTAAGCTGTTGATGGTGTCATAGACATTTTGTAGATGACGATAAAATGCATTTTCACGCTGTAAGTCTTTCAGAATATCCAAACACATGCCAGAAATGGTTCTTTCTAACACGCAGCCAAAATGCAGGCATTTGTAAAGAACACCAAATGCTTCATCTGTGGTAATGGCACTTTTGAGCAATTCGCTGACTTTATACAGAGGAGAGCTAACGGGTAATAGTGCCGCGTTTTGGTCGATTACGTTGCTTACTGCTAGCACTTCATCGTTGGCGATTTGTGAAAGATAGCGCATTCTCGCGGCTAATAAATGAGCACCAATCAGCCAAATAAGGCGGTATAGGTATTTGACCGAAAATTTTGGGTTATCTTCGAATATTTCTAATAAATCATCCCGCTTGATAAAGAGAATGCTGCTGTCTCTAGAGGAGATGATGGAAGTGCGGTTTTTCATTTCTTTATTTTGAGTTGCCCAAGCCAAAACGGTTCCAGTACGAGAGATGGTGCGAGTGGTAATAATATCGCCAGAGTCCGTTTGATAACTAATGACAACTTTGCCTTTAATTAGAATATATAAGCCATTAGCAGGCTGATCTTGTTGGCTTAAAATGTCACCTTGATGCGCCAATAAAATCGACGATTTTTTGGCTAAAGCGTGTATTTCCGCTTGGGTGAAAGTTTCACAAAACGGTGCGTAGTTTAATAGACTGATAGCATCTTTTAGTGCATGAACTTGCGTTTCGGAGTCGATTAATGGGCGTGTTTCTTCAAAAGCCAATGATTCATTGGAAAAGAAAGGGTGCGTTTGATTTTGTACATTGGTGAGAACGGGTAAGGATTCTTGGTAAACAAATTGTAGAAATTGATTAGCGAAAGACAGATTGGCATCAAGAATTTTTTGTAACTCAACAATAGGCCAATAGAGCAACTTGGAAGACTTGGTTGCTGTGAATGTAGTTGCATAGCGAGAAGGGTGACGAAAAGCAGACCAGCCAATAGGAGAAAGAAGGTTGCTTATCATACCGACATTATAAGATTTACCTGTATCTTGCAGTGGAACCGAAATGGCCACTTCGCCTTCTAGAAGAAAATAGATATTCTGACCAATTTCAAATTGTTTTGCTAGGATGTCGCCAGCTTTGAGCGTTTTTACAGCCGCTAGATCTGTTAAGGAAGTGGCTAGCTCGGCATCAATGTCTGCCATAAAAGGAAATGCATTTATGTGTTTTGTAATGTCCATTTTTTTACCTCAAATCTGGTATTGCCCTAGTTTGGACGAGTTATCGTTACTGTCTCGCCTAAAAGTGCGTAGTCGTCGCCACCTAGTCGTGCAAGAGGGTTGAGTTTTTCGTTATTGATGTAGATTCGAGCGTTTTCTTCAGTAACAAGATCTTCATCAACGTATAAGTCTGTTATTTCCAAATAAATGGCATTGAACGATGCATTGCCTAATGTATGCATGTCGAACAATTTGCAGTGCAGAGCGACTTTTGCTTCTTTAATTCTGGGTAAAGTGGTGGTGAAATCGGTAAGTGACAAACCGGTTGTAGGTAGTTCAGATTCACCATACGATAATGTCGCAGCACTTTGATTTACTGCATTAACCAGATCCCCACTCGGAATATGCAAAACACATTCCTTTTCTCTCACTAGGTTGTGTTTAGTGTCTTTGGCGACATCCGTCGTTTTGTTGCCAATTGAGACCATTAATAGGGCAGGATCAGAAGAGATAGGAGCAAAGTAAGAGAATGGGGCGAGGTTGAAGCTCTCGTTTTCATTTTTGGTCATGATCCACGCAATCGGGCGTGGTGTAATTGTCTGAGTGATCAGATGATAGCGCTGATTGCCGCTTAGTTGATCAAACTGGAAACGCATAGACTTCCCCGTCGTTATGAAACATTACTTGTTAAATTACTACAAATACCAATCCATTGTGAATCTTTGAATGGAAACTTATGAAATTTATTGTAAAAAGGCTGTTCAGGGTAGGTGAAGCGATTATAAGAGCCAACTCAATATGTTATGAATTCCAGGAATTAAAAACTAGAAGGCAGAAGGCTCTTAATTGGTAGGTGTGTTGTTTGTTTTTTTTAGGTCTTTAGATTAGTAGGCTTCAATGATGGCATTAAAAGCAATGACCACTCGATCTTTATCACCGAAATAGGGCAAAGCGGAATGCTTCAAATAGGATGGGAAAATGATTACTTGTCCATCTTTGGGGGTGAAATCCCAAACACCATGACCGCCTAGATATGCCGTGCCTGGATCTGCATAATGTTCCGCATTGACTCTTGGATCATAAAAGCGATTGAGACCACCATTGCCTTCAATATGGGCATCGCCGGGTTCTAAATAGTAAATACCGCACCAAGAGCAATTTGGGTGAGAGTGTGCATCATGGTAGCCGCCTTTTTGCGTGACATGATACCAAGACTCAATAATATGGGCGTCAGCTTCCATATCTTCAGGCCAAAAAGCTTGGTTCACAGATCCAGCTATTTCTAGAATCAGCTCTTCAAAAGTGCGTTTGGCTTCCATGATGTTGGCGTCAGCAAGATCCAGAAAATCCAATGTGCTTTCGTGTAGAGCGTGTTTTGCAGCTGGCGCTATTCGGCTTTCAATCGCAGTGCTTTGAGCTGCTTTTTGTTGATACACCGCAGCTAAAAGTGCCTCTTTTAAAAAATCATGGTCGGGCATTTGGGTGACAAACAATGGTGTTGTCCAAACGTTTATTTCTTCGATGATTGCGCTGTTTGTCATGTTGTATGCCTACAAAAAGGTGAACGAGAATGTGAAAGGTTATGCGGGAATGTCTAATTCGGTCACAACAGGTTTGTAACCACAAAACATCATTACTAAGTTACGAAAGCCTGTTTCGTTATCTGGACCTTCTAACCCCTTGATGCTTTTATCAATAAGCGCTAGATAGTTTTGCATGTAAGGCAGAGTCACTTTATTGTGACGTGACATGGCGCTTTCGTAAAAAGGGACTCGCTTATCCCATATTTTTTCACTTTGGCAGGCTTGTTTAAAGCTGGAAGATTGCATGCCTTGTAGTAAGTTAGCCAAGGTTTGAATTTCTCGATTGAATAGCCAAAGGATAATGTTGGGCTCGACGCCTTCGCCTAATAATTGATGTAGACAGTGCATGGCTTCTTTAGTTTTACCCATTAATAGTCGATCGCTTAAGTCATAAATAGAATAGCGACTACTATCAGCGACAGATTCAGCGACTTTTTCGGCATCAATCTGTACGCCTTGCCCATGCATTAGAGCGAGTTTTTCTAATTCTTGAGAAAGCGCTAGTAGGTTACCTTCTCCACGTTCACAAATCATGCTGGCAGCATCACGAGTCAGTGATAAATCTAATGCTTGAGCTCTTTGTTGCACCCAAGCAGGTAATCGATTCGCGTCTATTGGCCAGATTTGTATAAACACACCTTGTGATTCAAGCTGAGTGAACCACTTTGCTTTTTGAGTTCGAGCGTCAATTTTAGGCAGGGTGAGCAAGATGATGTTGTCTTCGCTCAGTGATTGGCCTAATTGTGCCAGTGCCTTGCTGTGCTTTTCGCCCATTTTGTCTATTTGAATATCAAACAGACGGCGAGATGAAAACAAAGATAAGCTTTGATTTTCGTTGATAACATCTTGCCAATCAAATTGAGCATCAGCCACGAAACGCAATCGTTCATCAAGACCGTGCTGCTGGGCTGCTTTGCGAATAGTGTCTGCTGCTTCTTGGCACAATAAGACTTCGTCACCAGAAATAATATAAATTGGCGCCAAGCTTTTTTTTAGCTGTGCTGGTAGTTGGTCAGCTCTGACTTTCATTCTGAGACCTTGGCACTATTACTGTGCTCTCCAATACTTTGTTAAAAACAAACTCAAAATGCTCATTTATAACCCATAGCTCGGCTTTGGCTTCCTGCGTCGCTCTAATAACTACATCCATGTAGTTATCCGCTTTTTCGTTTGTTTTTGCCTCGTCTTGGCTTCGCTCGTGACATCGTGCAAAGGCCTCATTGTTTGCCTAAAAATGAAGCGAGTTATAATGGAGCATAACCAAGGTCATAAATTAATTGATTGGCTAGCTCTTCATTCATTCTTTCGGTTTGGTCTTGGTTGTAGGAAAGCTTGGCGCTTTCTTCTGCATTTTGATTGGTCAGTGTTTTCGTAGTGCTAATAGTTCTAGGCCCATAAACGGCTTTACCGTCTGCTTGGCGAATGAAGTAGTTACTGCTCAAGCGACGTTGTACTTGTGACAAATCATTATCGGCATCACGAGCCAGTTCTGTGTCTTTCGATTTAATCGGGTTGATTTTCAGGTTTAGGGTGTTTTTATCAGCATAGACTTTATCTATAATCATCACGCCTGCTTTGTTAAACGCAATGCGTAAGGATCTATCAAAGCTGTCAGAACCGCTCTCAGAGGTTAAAGTGATTACTTTTAGTCTGGCCGGAATGTTAGTTTCGCCACGTAAATGGAACCCACAGGCGACAATGCTCATGGTTAGTAGCGCTAATAAAACGAGACGAGTAGTTTGTGTTAATGCGGCTATCATATCCGTGATCTCTATTTTGTGTGAAGGAAAAGGGATGGTGTAACCATCCCTTTGTACGCCTCAATTAGTTGGCAACGATGTTGACCAAGCGACCTGGAACCACAATCACTTTACGCACGGTCTTGCCTTCAAGGAATTTGGCAACACTTGGGTGCGCAAGGGCTTCGGCTTCAATCGTTTTGTTATCTGCGCTAGCAGAAACCGTCAATTCAGCACGCTTTTTACCAAGTACTTGAACAACAATAGTAAGCTCGTCTTTGATCAAAGCGTCTTCGTCTAGCGTTGGCCAAGGTGTATTAACGATGTTGCCGTTGTGGCCAAGTTCAGCCCATAGCTGATGAGCTATGTGAGGTACGATAGGAGACAGCAATAATGTTGCCGCTTCTAGTGCTTCCTGAACGACGGCAAGACCTAATTCAGATGTGTCTTCGAATTTACTAATCTCGTTGCAAAGTTCCATCACTGCCGCGATCGCGGTATTGAATGTTTGACGGCGTTCGATATCGTCCGATACTTTCTGAATCGTTTCATGAGTTTTACGACGTAAGGCTTTTTGAGCGCCATTCAATTCAGCAACCTTAAGCTCGCCCGCTTTTCCAGCGTTGGTATGACGGTAAGATAACGTCCATAAACGACGTAGGAAGCGTGAAGCACCATCCACACCTGCATCGTTCCATTCTAGTGATTGCTCTGGTGGCGCACTGAACATCATAAACAGACGAACGGTGTCAGCGCCGTATTTCTCAATCATTTCTTGAGGGTCGACTGTATTGCCTTTGGACTTAGACATCTTGGTGCCGTCTTTGTTTACCATGCCTTGCGTCAAAAGACGTTTGAATGGTTCATCAGAGTTAACAAGACCGGCATCGCGAAGCAACTTATGGAAGAAGCGTGAGTACAATAAGTGAAGGATAGCGTGCTCAACGCCACCAACGTATTGGTCAACCGGAAGCCAGTAGTTCGCTTCTTCTGTCAGCATGGCATCAGTAGAATCTGGGCAGCAGTAACGTGCAAAGTACCATGACGATTCCATGAATGTATCGAAGGTATCGGTTTCACGTTCCGCTTCTTCACCATTAAACATAATGGAAGAAAAATCAGGGTTATTTTTGATTGGAGAGTTAACACCGTCCATGACTACATCTGTAGGCAGCTCAACAGGAAGTTGATCCGCTGGAACTGGAACAACAGAGCCGTCTTTTAGATTGATGGTCGGGATTGGTGTACCCCAGTAGCGTTGACGGCTAACGCCCCAATCGCGTAGACGGTAGTTCACTTTTACTTCGCCTAATTCGTGTTTTACCATCCAAGCAGCAATCGCATCGAATGCTTCTTTGAATGCCAATCCGTCGAATTCGCCAGAGTTGCAAAGCACGCCTTTCTCAGTGAAAGCGGCTTTTTCTAGATCAACGACTTCGTCGCCAGCAGGCTGAACAACTTGTTTGATGGCTAGGTCGTATTTTTTCGCGAATTCAAAATCGCGTTGATCGTGAGCTGGCACCGACATTACAGCGCCTGAGCCGTATTCCATTAAGACAAAGTTCGCTGCGAAGACGGGAACAATATCGCCAGTTATTGGGTGAACCGCCTTGAAACCAGTGTCCATGCCTTTTTTCTCAACGGTGGCCATATCGGCTTCAGTTGTCGACATTAGTTTACTTTCAGCAATGAAGTTAGCTAGATCGGCATTTTTTTCGGCAGCTTCCAAAGAAAGTGGGTGCTGAGTCGCCACAGCAACGTAGGTTACCCCCATGATGGTATCTGGACGCGTCGTGTAAACCGATAGACGCTCGTCTTTGCCTTCTACAGCAAAGCTGAACTCTAGACCTTCTGAACGACCGATCCAATTACGTTGCATGGCTTTTACTTTTTCTGGCCAGCCATCCAATTGATCAAGATCGTTTAATAACTCTTCTGCGTAATCTGTGATACGGATAAACCATTGTGAGATCTCTTTCTTCTCTACGGTTGTACCACAGCGCCAGCATCCGCCATCTTCTACTTGCTCGTTGGCTAATACAGTTTGATCATGCGGACACCAGTTAACCGCAGCGGTTTTCTTGTATGCTAAGCCTTTTTCGACCAATTGAGTGAAGAACCATTGTTCCCACTTGTAGTACTCTGGTGTACAAGTAGCGATTTCACGATCCCAGTCGTAACCGAAACCAAGTTCTTTAAGTTGGCCTTTCATGTAGGCAATGTTTTCAGTCGTCCATTTTGCCGGAGCGGTTTTGTGTTTGATTGCTGCGTTTTCGGCAGGCAGACCGAAAGCATCCCAACCCATTGGCTGTAGTACGTTTTTGCCTTGCATGCGCTGGTAGCGAGAAATAACATCGCCGATTGTGTAGTTACGAACGTGACCCATGTGTAGGCGACCACTTGGGTAAGGGAACATCGAAAGACAGTAGAACTTCTCTTTGTTGGAATCAGCGACGGCTTTGAAGACTTTGTTTTCGTCCCAAAAAGATTGAGCAGCTTGTTCGATTTGCTGCGGATTATATTGTTCTTGCATGATGTATTCTTATCCCGTGATCGACGAAAGGTTGGTAGACCTGTATTCTATTTAATATAAAGAAGCCATTATAGCGGCATAGCTCAAGATAATGATGCAATAGCCAACAGAGTCTGAAAATATCCGCTATTTTATAGAGATGGAGCCCTAATTAGAAGGTGCATATAGGAGGAGTTATGAATTCTATGAAAAAAGATTCACCAAAAGAGACTGACGATTCCAATTTAGTCGAAGAAGCTCGTAAAACATTGATTGGAGCAAAGGATTGGTTTCTCGAAGATGTGGCCTTAATGACAGCTTATTGGCATGACAAAATGGGCTATACCGAAGCATGGGTCGATGCGAATTGGCATTACGTTCTTGATGAAGGTCATGAGTTAGTTGATGAACTTGATGAAAAAGAAGATGTTGCATTGTTGTGGTTGATTAATCATGCCAACAATAATCCTGTGCCGCTTGAAGAGTGTCATGTGGTTGGTGCTGAGGTCGAACCGGGGAGTTACCGCTGCATGTCATGCGGTCATGATAATGTGATCGAAACCAAGCAAGCATTAGCGCCCTGTGAAATTTGTCACTACGGTTTGATGTCGACTCATGATAATCAGACTAATAAAACTGAGTAATTCATTGTTCCTCGTTGCCACGCTCGGTCTCTATTCCTGACTCGACTCTACCACCTACATCCCTGTAGGTGTCCTGCGTGGTAATGCATAGCATGAGCCTTGGTATTCAGTTCTTAAAATAGAAAGTACTTGCGCCTGTTTCGCAAGCTCAACGCGTCAGCGTGAATCGAATTCCAAGGTTCATTTCTTTATTGGTTATCTGTTTTTACGTTTTAGAGCTAAGCCGCTTAAATAAGTAAACACCATACAGATCCCTAGTAACCAAAGCGTGGGCCAATAACCCCATTGCACATAAGGTGTGTTACCAGTAAAGGCTTTGGCCTCCGCTGTCAGTGTTGTTCTTTTAAACTGCGGTGCTTGCGCGACCACTTCGCCTTTTTCATTAATAAACGCTGTCACACCAGTATTGGTCGCACGAATAACATAGCGACCCGCTTCTTTTGCTCTAAACTGGGCGATTTGCAAATGTTGCCAAGGACCGAAAGATGTACCAAACCAACCATCATTACTAATGGTGATTAGAAAGTCGCTGTCTCTTACCATGCGTCTTACTTGCTCTGCATAAACAATCTCATAGCAAATAAATGGAGCGATGCCCCATTCGCCGACTTGCAATACGGGCTGATTGTCATCGCCGGATTTAAAGCTCGACATGGGCATACCGAACACATCTAAAATCGGGCCTATGTATTCTGCAAACGGAATGTATTCACCAAAGGGAACCAGTCGGCGTTTGTAATAAAGACCAAAGCCATTTCCAGTCGCCCAGATCGCATTGTAGTAATTCTTCTTGTCTTCGCTGACATCAGGGATGCCAGTAATTAGCGTGGTATTCGTGTTTTCTAGCTCTTTACTAAAGCTAGCAAAATAAGGCTTTATTCTAGGGTAAGTATAGGTGACAGCCGTTTCAGGCCAGACGACTAACTCACTGTCTAAGTGTTCTATGGTTGCCTGTTGGTAATAGGCGAGAGATTTGCCTGCGGTCTCAGCGAGCCATTTTTCATCTTGTTTTACATTGCCTTGTACTAACGTGGTTTTTAAGGTGCCTGTTTGGCTTACCCAAGAGACAGGGGAATAGTTTAAATAGGCTGAACCTAACCAGATGACCGACAATACGAAAATCAGCGCAAGCTGATTGCTTCGTCTTAATAGCAGACTGGCAAGCACGCTTGAGGTTAGTACAACACACGCACTGGTTAGCCAAATGCCACCAATAGGTAAAAGCTCAAATAACCAGGTGTTTTCAATCGCATAACCAGGTAATAACCAAGGAAACCCAGTAAACAGCGTACTTCTGGCAAATTCACCAAGCAATAAGCTGACTGTAACCCATAGGCTGGTAGGTAATTTGGGGAAACGTTGAGAGAGTTTCCACGCCCCCCATGCTGACAACGCCCAAAAAACGCAGAGTACAGCAACAAAGGCGAAAGTAATGAGCCCAGCAATGAGGCTACCAACTTGTCCGTATTCGGCAATGCTGACATATACCCAAGAAACACCCGCACCAAAAAAGCCTAACGCCACAGAGGTGCCACGCCAGCAGGCGGACTTGGCTGTTGTGCTGGTAAAAACGAGCAAGCTAAATATGGTTAAGCTAATAAAATAGCCTGGCCAAAAATGAAAAGGAGAGAAACTGGTGACGCCTAATGCGCCAGCAATAACGCCGATAAGACCAATAACTAGAGAAGGGAGTTTGGATAGTTTAGCCACCAAGAGTGGCTCCCACCCCGTCTTGGTATGGGTTAAGTCGGGGTGAGATAGGGTCATATTAATCTTGTGTGTTGATGGTTGGTTTGGTGACTTGAATGGTTTTAACTCGGCGTCCATCAGACTTCACTACCCGGAAATGGAAGTCGTTGAAGAAAAGCTCTTCATCACGTAATGGAACGTGGCCAAATTGTTGTACTAGTATTCCGCCGATAGTGTCGAATTCTTCTTCGTTGAGTTCAACTTTAAAGAACTCATTGAAGTCCTCAACTGGACACAATGCAGGTACAAGATACACACCAGGTTCAGTGGTGACTTGAATGCCTTCTTCATCAAGCTTGTCGGTTTCGTCTTCAATTTCACCAACAATCTGTTCTAGCACGTCTTCAATCGTCACTAAGCCAGAAACGCTGCCATATTCGTCTAGCACTAATGCCATGTGATAGCGCTTGGTACGAAAGTCATTCAGTAATACGTTGAGGCGTTTACTTTCAGGGATAAAGTTAGCAGGTCGTAGGCGCGCTAAAATATCCTCTATTGTCACAACGGTTTCTTTAAATAGAAGAGGTAATAAATCTTTGGCGAGTAGCACACCGAGAATTTCATCGGAGTCTTCGCCAACGACAGGGAATCGTGAGTGAGAAGAGTCTATTATTTTGCGGATTGACGTTTTAGGGTCATCTTCGGACTTAATGACCACCATTTGAGACGGTGGAATCATGATGTCACGTGCTTGAACTTCTGAAACTTCTAGTGCGCCTTCTACGATAGTGAAAGCATCACGATCAATAACATCGGATTTCACTGCGGCTTCTAGAAGTTTAACGATGTCGCCACGGCTGCGTGGTTCATCGTTGAATGCTTGGGTTAAACGTTCAAACCAAGATTTTTGTTGATCGTTGGATAAACTCGATCGGTCATCACTCATTGGGGTGTTAACTCACTCTTTAATCAAATAAGGATCGGAAATAGATAGAGATGCTAATAGCTCGGTTTCTATCGATTCCATTTCATCTGCTTCATCATCATTTATATGATCATAGCCGCGTAAATGCAAGATGCCATGAATAGTCATATGTGCCCAATGATGGAACAACTCTTTATCTTGCTCTGCGGCTTCTTTTGCCACAATTTGAGTGCAGATGACCAAGTCGCCTAATAATGGAAGTTCTAACCCAGGAGGTGCCTCGAATGGGAAAGATAGGACGTTGGTAGGTTTGTCTTTACCACGATACTCATGATTCAGGGCGTGGCTTTCTTCTTCATCGACAATGCGGATGGTGACTTCAAATTCTTCATCAGAGTCTGGAAGGGCTTTTTCAACCCAAAGTCTAAAATCCGCTTCGCTTGGTAAGTTTGCCGTTTCTTCGGTTGCGATTTGGAGGTCTAACTCTAAAGAAGCCATTATTTGTTACTCTCAGATAGTTCAGCTTGAGCGTTTAAACGGGCTTCAGTACGCGCTTTTTTCTCCGCTTCGACTTCTACGTCAAACTTGTCATAGGCTTCAACAATACGTTGAACCAGAGGGTGACGAACAACATCAGATGAGGCGAATTGAGTCACACTAATGCCATTTACGTCTTTCAGAACGTGCATCGCTTGCGCCAAACCTGAGGTAGTGCCACGAGGTAAGTCGACCTGTGTGGTATCGCCCGTGATCACTGCCGTTGAGCCAAAACCAATACGCGTTAGAAACATTTTCATTTGTTCGCGTGTGGTGTTTTGGCTTTCATCAAGAATGATGAAGGCGTTATTCAGGGTGCGGCCACGCATGAAAGCAAGTGGTGCGATTTCGATGACATTTTTCTCAATCAGCTTATCGACCAATTCGAAACCAAGCATTTCGTACAAGGCATCATAAAGAGGGCGCAAGTAAGGGTCGATTTTTTGTGATAAATCACCTGGCAAGAACCCCAGTTTTTCACCAGCTTCCACTGCTGGACGAACCAGCATAATGCGTTCAACACGGTCGGCTTCGAGGGCTTCAACCGCACAAGCCACTGCCAAGTAAGTTTTACCTGTGCCAGCCGGTCCAATGCCAAAGTTAATATCGTGTTTACGAATCTGCTGGACGTAACCTTGTTGGTTTTTACCTTTTGGTTTAATAAATGCCTTACGCGTTTTAATCACCAACTGATCGCTTTTCTCTCTTTTACTGCTGGTGAGCGATTCAATCGCAGACTCTTGCAGGTAAAGGTGGATCGTTTCTGGGGTGATGTTTGTATTCGCCAAAGCTTCGCGATAAAGGTTCTCTAGTAGCGTTTTTGTGGCTGCAACATGTTCAGAGTCTTCACCGGAGATGTCGAATAGTTCGCCGCGGTATTTAATAGAAACATCAAGTCGTTTTTCGATTAACTTGATGTTCTCGTCGAGTTGACCGCATAGTCCAACCAAAGCATCGGCTTCGGCAGGAACTAAACGGATTTGCTGAGTTGTCTGTGTGATTTCCAAGATTTACCTTTGATTATTGAAGTGCGCTTTTATTGTAATATAAAGTCAGAATCAAGTTCAGAGCTGACCAATTCACCCAATAGGGAGTTAGGGTAAGCATCTGTGATAACAACATCTGCGAATTTACCAATCAATTGTGGATCGAACGCACGGAAGTTTACAATCCGATTGTTTTCTGTTCGACCTTGAAGCTGCCCAGGATCACGAGGTGAATAGCCACTGATCAAAATACGCTGTACCTCACCGACCATAGACAAGCTAATGTCATAGGCTTGCTGGCTGATACGGCGTTGTAAAATAGCAAGACGCTCTTTTTTAACGTCTTCTGGCGTATCGTCTTCTAAATTAGAAGCCGGGGTGCCAGGTCTTTGACTGTATACAAAACTGAACGAGTGATCAAAGCCGATTTCTTGAATTAAATTCATTGTATCGACAAAGTCGTCATCCGTTTCGCCAGGGAAGCCAATGATAAAGTCAGATGATAGGCTGATTCCAGGGCGCGCTGCTTTAATACGGTTGATTTTATCAATGTAATATTGACGATCGTGACCGCGCTTCATAGCGCTTAGAATATTATCTGCGCCACTTTGTACCGGTAAGTGCAAATGGCTTACTAGCTTAGGTTCATTGCGGAAGGCTTCGATCAAGCTATCAGTAAATTCAACTGGGTGCGATGTAGTGAATCGAATACGTTCTACGCCATCGATTTGCGCTACAGCGTGAATAATATCAGCAAGATCTGCTTCATCGCCTTCTGCTGTTTCACCACGATACGCGTTAACGTTCTGTCCTAATAAATGGATTTCACGAACGCCTTGCTCAGCCAGTTGTACTACTTCTTTTAAAATGCTGTCAAACGGACGACTTACTTCTTCGCCGCGAGTGTAAGGCACAACACAGAATGTACAGTATTTGCTACAGCCTTCCATGATGGAAACAAACGCTTCGGCACCTTCAACGCGAGGTGCAGGTAAGTGATCAAATTTCTCAATCTCAGGAAAAGTCACGTCCGTTATCGGAATGTGTTTTCCAGCTGCGTTCACCATATCGGGTAATTTATGCAGAGTCTGAGGACCAAAAATCATATCGACATGCTTGGCGCGTTTGCGGATCGCATCGCCTTCTTGGCTCGCTACGCAACCACCCACACCTATAACAAGGTTTGGGTTCTTTTGTTTAAGCTTTTTCCAACGGCCTAATTGATGATAGACCTTGTCTTGAGCTTTTTCGCGTATAGAACAAGTATTTAGAAGCAAAACATCGGCTTCGTCTGCGTTGTCTGTGAGTTCCATTTCATGACTTTCGCCAAGTAAATCTGCCATACGAGATGAATCGTATTCGTTCATTTGACAGCCATGAGTCTGGATAAAAAGTTTTTTTGCCATGTAACGTATTAACCTAAAAATGAGTTCGTCTAATCGACTTTGGGGCTATTATATTGGGCTTTGCTTCCGAATCCCAGAGCTGTTCTGAATTCCCTTCATTTTATGTGAAAATAGTCACTTTTTTTGCTGCTGGAGCTTTTATAAAAGACCAGTCACAATAGCAATATAATTCAAATTTTAGTATGGATGTGTTTTGAACGTATTTTCTCGTATTCTTTTATTGTCGTTGCTGCTAAATGGCTACCTTTATGCTGACAGTGACTCGTCAGATGGTGCAGAGGTTATTATGGCAACAAGTGATACGACAAATTTTGCTTTTGGACTTGGTTATGGCTTGTTCGATGAAAAGTCACTGATGAATATCGACTTTAAAGTGAATATCCCGATCAACGATTACTTATCAACTCAGTTGCTGCTAAACAGTAACTATCTGATTACGGGGTCTTCAAAAACCAGCTTTGCGCAATCTGAGTTTTCCTCTAATTGGTTTTTACGTAATGAGTACGGGCGTTTAGGTCTGGGGCTGGGTGTGACTGAGATGGAGCCTATGGATGAAGCCCAAGATACGGAGCGCGATGTAATAGGGCAGTTTTTAGGTGAGTTGTTTGTTGGCCCTGTTTCAGTGACGACAAACTACATATCATCAGACACAACATTAAGTAATGTGACAAGCTCTCGCATCGGCGTTAGTTATTATTTCAATGAAGATCTACGTACTTCTTTATTCAGAGAAAAGTACAATGTGGACGAAATCGGCTGGCGTCTTGAAACGTATTTTCAACCCAAAAAATATCGTCATATGGGCAGTGTGGGCATCATTGCAAGAACAGGGAAAGATTACGATTATTTGGGTGTTGTCGCTTTGTATTACTTTGATTACGCTGTTTCTTTAAAACAACGTGAGCGGGAATTCCATTAATATTATTTACGGTTTGGTTTTTTGCGTTTCTTCTATTTGATCGACGCTCCAAATTGTCCACCTAGGAAGCGGCTCTTCTTGGCTTGCTTTAAACGTTTGAACAATTGTGATGTTCACTCGACGGTTTTTCTCTCTGCCATCTCTGGTTGTATTGGTTGCAATAGGGAAAGCTTGTCCATAGCCCAGCGTTTTGATTTTGTTTTTTAATATTGGCAATTGAGTGTTAATGATATCAGCCACGCTGTTGGCGCGTTTCAATGATAGCGCAAGGTTGTATCTTTCACTTCCTGAGTTATCCGTGTGACCTTCTATGACGATTAAAATATCTTCATTATGCGGCAATACAAAGTCTTGCAATACGCTTAATAGGCTTTGTACTGCTGGATCATGCATGCTTATAATCTGATATCGGTTTCTTTTGAAGGGAATGGTTAGCACGTAGTTATCGATATGTTTGAAAGGTGCCACTATTTCGCCACTTACTCTACGATTGTTCGTTCGTCCTGTTTCGGTTTCGTTAGAGGCTACTGGCTTTTCTTGCCCATATCCGAATGTTTTAATTCGGTTTGAGTTAATCTTAAATGCTGATATTAACGCTTCGGCTATGGCGTCTGCGCGTTTTTTTGAGAGAGCTAAATTGTAGCTTTTTGTTCCAATGTTATCAGTATGGCCTTCAATTATAATCAGTGTATCTTGGGCTTGCTGTAGGAATTTTGCGAGATCTTTTAGGCTGGAATAAAACTCTGGATTTAATTTGTAGCTGCCAGTTTCAAATTGTATGTCTAAATTGACACTGAAATATTTGAGATCAGTAAGAGGGCAGCCGTTATTATCGACGTCAATATCTGTAGGGGTGTTGTTACATAGGTCCCGAGCATCAATAACACCATCTAGATCTGAATCTTTTAATGACTCGACTAAGTCGGTTGAGTACAAAGACTGGCCAAAAGTCATAGTGCTAAGTAAGCCAAAATAGACAATCAATACCCTAGGTAGTTTTAAGCTTGTTATTGTTGTATTTTTTGAAAATCGCATGGCTTATCCAAAACTCAAGGAAGGTGCGAATAAGTCTACTAAGCCTCAGTCTTTCAGAGAAATCGTCAAATAAGGCGCGACTCTGAAGGAATGTAGGTACCTTTCAAAGAGTCGCAACGACATGTGGCCTGTTATATTTTTAATAGTAAGCTCTGAAAGACCCGCAGGGCATGGTCTAAAAGCCTGTGTTCTTTGTTGAGCACCTCGAAAATAGAACCACTATTCACATTCGGCACTCGCCTCGAATAACAGACTTTTATCCACATGCTGAGGTAAGAGGACTTGCTCGCACCTTCCTTAATCTCATAAAATTCCTTTTTATTTGAAAGTCTAAAAGCTACATTTTATTTCTTTAACATTGTAGTGATGTATTCCCATTCGCTTTGAGTAATTGGCATAACAGAAAGGCGACTGCCTTTCTTTGTTAATAACATATCGACCAGTTCAGGGTTTTTCTTTAATTCTGCTAACGTCAAAATGGATGACCATTTTTCAACGAATTCCACATCGACCATAAACCAACGAGGATCATCAGGTGTCGATTTGGCATCAAAGTATGCGCTATTTTTGTCCCAACTGGTGTGGTCTGGATAAGCACTTTTACAGACTTTGGCTGTTCCAACGATGCCTGCTGGAGTGCAGCTCGAATGATAAAAAAACACTAAGTCACCTTCGTTCATCTCTTTCATGAAATTTCGGGCTTGGTAATTTCTTACGCCATCCCAAGACGAGCGCTTTAAGCGCTTTAAATCGTCGATGGAAAACGCATCTGGTTCAGATTTCATAAGCCAGTAATTTGGCATAAATACCTCGTTTGCATAATGAAACATACTCTATGTGCACGCTTACAATTATTCTAACTACAATAGGAAAGTGATGCTATAAATTGCCCGTTTTTCGAGCAGACTTAAAGGCGCATCTAGATAGGTAGTTTGTTCCTTGCAATGGAAGATAAAAATGAGCCACTTTGCGTGTAAAGCGTTCTCAGCGTTGGAAAAAGAAATCAAGGATGACTTGCTCGAATGCTATGTTGAAGCACAGCAAGAGATCGAAGAAGCCATTAATAGTATCGAAGGTGATGGCTTTTCATTTGATAAATTAGACAAACTCTTTCGCTCTTTGCACAGTATGAAAGGAAATTGCTCTGTTTGCTTTCTTGATCCATTAGTTGGTGTGCTTCACAAGCTAGAGGAAATTGTCGATGGCATGCGTGGTGGGTACATTCAATATCACCCTTTTTTAGGTGAGCTCATTATTGTGGTCATTGAAAAAGTCTACAGTTTGCTTGAGCAAATTTATCAGTCCCATGTTGCAGAAGTTGCCCTGCGTGATCAATTGCAGCTTGGTTTAGATGAAATATATACCGAAGAAGAGGATGGCAAACGCCCAGAAATGGCCGCGGCTTTGCTTCGACAATGTAATCAAACAGTGGAAGAGAAAGAAGAGCCTGCAGCCACGTCTGTCATTGTCAAAGTTGAATACACAGAAGAGCAAAAAAACGACATAGATTTATTTATTGGATTTAGCCAAAAGCTTCACCGCTTGTTGGGTTATTCATCTGAGCGTGGCGATCGTATTCTCAAGCTTTGCCAATTGATTAATGTTGAATGCAAAGCGCCAGTCGATCCTGCTCAACTGAGTGCGGCCGCTTATATGCATAACATGGGGATGGCGGTTATTTTGAATTGCAAAGACGATGAATCAAAACTGCTGGCAGAACAAAATCACCCGTTAGTTGGGGCTAAACTGCTCTCCAAGCATGAGGGTTGGGGAGAGGCTGTCGACATGGTGAAAGCGCATAAAGAACGTTTTGATGGAACGGGTTTTCCTGAGGGTTTGGTTGGCTCTTTGATTCCGCAAGGTGCGTTTATCTTGTCCATGGCTGTCATGTTTATAGATATTGTCTGGGGTAAATCTGGTAGCGAATACAACAAAAGTGCTATGCGTGCTGTACAAAAGGTGAACTTCGAAAGTGGCAAAGGCTTCCCGCCACATCTGATTGAATCTTTTAACGCCGCCATTCGAAAAGTGCTCGTTGCCAAAAGCAAATAGCAAAAGAAAGTAGCGTACCCCAAGCGACCCTTGATAGCATGATGCTCTTTTTAAAGAGATAAGTTACCTGTTTTATGAATGCCGATTTGTTACCGCTCGTTTTCCATCCTCATTACAGTATTCCATTTCCGGCTGGGCATCGTTTTCCTATGCGTAAGTTTGGCTTACTGGCCGAATCTTTAAGGGAGCAAGGAATTTTAACGGCGGAGAATGAATATTCCCCTGAACCATTGTCGCTTACCTTACTCATGTCGGCTCATCATAAAGAGTATGTGCAGCGTTTTATTCGTGGTGAGTTGAGTAAGCAAGAAGAAAAGGACATTGGTTTACCTTGGTCTGAATGGCTAGTTGAACGAACATTACGCGCTGTTTCTGGCACTATACTCACCAGCGAACTCGCGTTCGAACATGGCTTGGCTTGTCACCTTGCTGGTGGCACACATCATGCGCATCCTTCCCATGGTTCAGGTTTTTGTATATTCAATGATCTCGCTGTTGCCGCACTCGCTATGATCGAATCGAGTAGGGCAAAGAAAATACTTATCCTAGACTGTGATGTTCACCAAGGTGATGGCACCATCGCCTTCTTCAAAGACAAAACAGACATTATTCCTGTTTCTTGGCACTGCGAAGAAAACTACCCGCAAAAGAAACAAGCCGGAGGCATTAATATTGCTATCCCTAAAGGTGCCAACGACCACGAATACTTATCCATTCTACAAAACACCTTGCCTGCGATACTTGCTGAACATCAGCCAGATTTTATTTTCTACGATGCGGGAGTCGACGTTCATCAAGACGACCGACTTGGCTACGTCAATCTAACTGACCAAGGCATATTAGAAAGAGATAAATACGTCATCGAAACTTGCGTAGCGCTCAAACTTCCTACCGCCTGCGTCATTGGTGGAGGCTACGATAGACAAGAAGAAAAAGTCGCATGGCGACATAGCTTGCTGCATCAAGCTGCGAATTTGGTTTGGAAGAAATATGTATTGTAGGTATTTTTTAGGAGTTCTTAGCTTTTTTTGTCAAGGACATGAGGTTTAGAGGTTGGCTCTCCATTGTGATTGAAAAATTCAGAGGGCTGATTTAGGCCTTTCAGTTTCCATGATAGGATTTTCGCCACCATTCTAATATTAATACTCAATGATGACCCTTTAAGATTCTCGGGAACGGGCGCCTTGGCAAACTTGCTCAGAACGTGACCTTTGCTTTTGCCTAGATCAACATCACGTGTTTGCGCATTGTCCATGAAGTTATGAATTACCCCAATAAATGGACCACCGGCGCCAAACGTATTGCCAATTGGTGTTTTACAGCATTTTGTATACCAGCGATACATACCTTTAGGGCTAAGCCTAACGCAGGCGACTTCTGACTTTCCTTCGGTAATCTTGAGAAAAGAAACAGGGATTTGAAATATATCTGTCCCGCCATATTGATCTAACATCTTTTCTTCCTGCCCTAGAAACTGAGCAAATGCTTGGCAGTCATCACAGCAACAAATAATCCTATTACCCATCTTTGAACTGATGGCAGAGGTTTTTCCTTTAACGGTTTCGCAAGCACATTTCAAATTTACTTCAAGCATTGGACTAAGCCTCCTTACTTGATTGAAGAGCATCATTCAGAGTGTAGCAGTGTTTTGGGTGTTATAAAGGGGCAGACTTGTTTAATTAGGTGTGATTTCTTTAGCCTTACGAAACTAATTTTGAGTAGTTGTGCATAGCAATGCTGTGCGATATGATTTGTATATTAATGCACAGCAAGGAAGTGCGAATGTCATTAGAATTTAAACATAAATGGTTAGAATTATTTTACGAAGAAGATCAGCGTCACAGGTTGATACCTAAGAATATTGAAAATGCTCTCTATAGAAAGTTGGAAATTTTAGATGCGGCACTGACAGAGTCTGATTTACGGGTTCCTCCAGGTAATCGATTTGAGCATTTAGACGGTAATCTTCAAGGCTGGTGTTCGATACGAATTAATAAACAATATCGCTTAATTTTTCAGTGGAACCAAGGAATAGCTCTAAACACCTATCTTGACCCGCACAAATATTGAGGTACCAACATATGCGTAAAACAAAACGTCGCCCAATTAGCGTTGGTGAAATGCTTAAAATTGAGTTTCTAGAACCGATGAACATTACCTCCAAAGCGTTGGCAGATGCCATGGGCGTGCATCGTAATACCGTCAGCAGCCTTATTAACGGTGGCGTGTTAACCGCACCAATCGCAATAAAGCTGGCAGCTGCCTTTGGCAATACACCAGAGTTTTGGTTAAACATTCAACACGCAGTTGACCTTTGGGATACACGAAACCGCTATCAAGAAGAAGCGAAACAGGTTAAGCCTTTGGCTGCCGTATTCAGGTGAAGTTTTTAATTATATTGCCCAGTCAATAGGCTATGTCATGTGAAATTTTAGGAGAAGTCTTGGCCTACAGAATGAAAGCTTCGCTTTCAGCGTCGGATTACAGTCGTGCCTCCTTCGACCTACGCTCTTTGGTTGCCTACCGGAGAAGTCAGTTCGATGCGACGAAGTTGCGCGACTTTATGGAGTTTCAGAGTCATTGTTTGATGATCTATCTCCCACCGAGTGAACAATCCATGCCTTACGATCTAAATCGTCTTGCTAAAGGTTCTTCTAAACAATTGTAATGAGACGTTTGGGCGATAGCCCGATAAAGAGACCTTTTGGTTACTTTTGTACTTTTCTGAATTAAGCAACGGACAAAAGTTACCCGCCCAGCAGAGCGGAAAAAAGCTGCAGCTAAGAGTCATTGAGAGGAAGCAAATACACTTTAAAACCCAAAGAAATAGCCCCTCCCTAACCCTCCTCTTGAAGAGAAAGGGGAGGGAATAAAGAAGGTTTGTTGTTAAGAGTTAAAAAGGGCAGGCCGCGACAAATGCCACCCATGCTTTGGTAAACGGGTGCCGAAACTCTAACCGATAGGCGTGCAATAACAATCTAGGGTCGTTTTGAAACGCTGGGTCGTAGAATTCATCGCCAATAATCGAGTGTCCTAGGCTTTGCATGTGAACACGCAGTTGGTGAGAACGACCAGTAAAGGGCACGAGTCGAACACGTGTGGTGTTGTCTTCGTAGGCCATTTTTTCCCAGTAGGTGATGGAGTCTTTGCTCCATTCATCGGTGCAGATGATTTGTCTGGGACGGTTTGGCCAATCGCAGCGCAGTGGTTT
Source organism: Marinomonas sp. ATLA20 (assembly GCF_057180105.1). Classification (NCBI taxonomy): domain Bacteria; kingdom Pseudomonadati; phylum Pseudomonadota; class Gammaproteobacteria; order Oceanospirillales; family Oceanospirillaceae; genus Marinomonas; species Marinomonas sp. ATLA20. Next base: position 222,979 of record NZ_JBXUKU010000006.1, on the reverse strand, counting down.
TCGCACTTCGCCTTTTTCACCCAAAAGATGACCGCGCAGCAAGGCGCGGTATTCTTTTTGGACTTCTCGCTCACGAAAATGCGCATACATACGTTTTTGACATTCGTGGGTTTTCGCCACGAGGATTAAGCCTGAAGTGGCTTCGTCCAGTCGATGTATGGCAAAGGCTTCGCCAAATAAACACTCTGCTCGATGCAAGATAGAATCGAGCTTATCTGGGCCGCGACCGGGCACAGATAAGCAGTTAGCAGGTTTGTTTATTACGGCAAACCATTCGTCTTCGTACAATATCTCTAAGCGAGATAGCTCTATACTCGGCACGGCATCCTGCACAGGATGTTATTCCGGCTTGGTCGTTAAGATGATACGAATCGCATCCAAGCGGATTTGGTGCTCGTCGATACGCGTCAAACCTTCTTGCATGTTGGTTTCAAGACGCTCTATGTCTTCATCACGAATGGTGTCGTTGAAGGCTTTCAATTCAACTAAACGTTCGATTTCATTTTGGCAGCGATGTTGGTAAGACGTTTTCGCTGCGTGAACGATCGGGCGCGCTTGGTCTTGAGCATTCAACTGGTGCGCTTGCAGTACTTCAATAAGGTTTTTGCGTAAGGCGGCAACCCATTGTTCCGCGACTCGGTTTGGCACGCCTTTCAGTTTTTCTGCCCATTTATCGGCGGTAAATTGCTGATGGAGGAATTTACCGTTTGAGTCAGACAATTGCCACATTGGTGTCATTGGCAGTGATTGCGCCAATTTCAAACGTGGGTGAGCAGTCGCTTCGATGACGAACATACTTTCCACCAATACCGTGCCTTCTGGCAGTGCCGCGATTGGCAAGATAGCCGAAGTAAGCTTGCCAGAGTCAAAGCCTTGGACTTCATCCATAAGCATGGTGATCAGAGGGTGTTCCCACGTCGCGAACGCCACGTCTTCACGTTGGCTTGCTTGACGGCGATCAAGCATGAGCATTTTGCCTTCTTCTTCGATGCCTGGTAGAGCTTCTAGCATCATGTCTGTAGAAGGGCGCAAGAACCAAGCCGCACGATCAGGTTCATCATTCATGCAGTCTGCATAGATGTTAAAGGCGTGAGTGACTTGCTCAATATAATGGTGCAGTCCTTTTGTCGCTTGGTTGTTAATCTGATCGATTAACGCACGAGCTTGTTCTGGACGGCATGAACTCATTTCTAGCAGGCGATTACGGCCTTCTTCCATTTGCTTTAACAGGGCTTCATGGTAGATGTTGGCTTCTTTAAGAAGATCTGTGTCGTCGTCTTGGCCGTGTAAATAAGCATGCAAGCTGTCACCAAAGGCTTCTTCCACTTTGTCACCAGAACCGGTAGTGCGGCAGAATGCGTTTAGAGCGTGGTGATACCAGTTAAATAGGCGCTCTTGTACGCTTTGTTTGATGTATGGCACATGGATTTGTACGTCATTTAGTTGTCCAAGACGATCAAGACGACCAATGCGCTGTTCAAGTAAGTCAGGGTGTTCTGGCAGATCGTACATGACGATGTGATGGCTGAACTGGAAGTTACGGCCTTCACTGCCGATTTCAGAACATACCAAAATTTGCGCACCGTCTTCGTCTGCGAAATAAGCCGCTGCACGATCTCGGTGGATAAGTGGCATTTGTTCATGGAAGTCTGCACTTTGGAAACCAGCGAAAGTCAGTTGGTCGTTGAGCCATTGCGCCATATCTGCACTGTGACAAATTACTAGGACTTTGTCTGCTTGGCATTCTAGAAATTCTTTTAACCAACCCCAGCGTGGGTCTTTTTCCCATAGGCCATCAGCTACCTCAGTTTCAGGTTGCACGTGGTAATTGGCCGATTCGAAATGTTCATTATTGTCTAATGGGTAAGAATGCAAATAACGGTCAGGGAAGCCGCCAACTGCTGCTCGGGTGTTACGGAACATTTCTCGTCCCGTGCCATGACGGTCGATTAACCAGCTAATGGCTTCTTTTGCGGCTTCAGTTTGCTCTGCACCTGATTTGCTTGTGAGTGCTTGGAACCATTCTTTAGCGCTAACTTCTTTTAGATAAGAACCAAACGCTGTATTCCAATCCAACGGCTCTGGTGCGCTGTCTTCTTGGCTGAATGGTAGCAAAGATTCAGCGAGTTCAGCGGCTTGCTTGAAGGCGTGTTGTTGCGCTTGATAATGCTCGAAATCATGGTAATGATCGGCGTCCAAAAGCTGTAAACGAGAGAAGTGCTCACGTTCGCCAGTTTGTTCTGGTGTTGCACTCAATAGCAATAGAGATTCTGTCTTAGCCGCTAAGCGTGCGACTACTTGATAACCAACACTCGGTGTTTCTGGGTGCCAAGCAAGGTGATGGGCTTCGTCGACAATGACCATGTCCCACTCTGCATCAAGCATGTGTTGAGTGGCTTTTGGGTGTTGGCTCGCCCAATCGATTGGCGAGATAACAAATGGTTGTTGCTCAAATGGGTTGTCGTCACCGTCCATGAAGTCTTCGTAAACGGACTCATTGATTAGTGAAAATGGTTGGTGGAAACGGCGTAGCATTTCAATCAACCACTGATGCTGCAGGTTGGTTGGTGTCAAAATCAGAACACGTTTACAGAGACCGTTTAGTAGGCGTTGATGCAAGATCAGACCTGCTTCTAGCGTTTTACCCATCCCTACTTCGTCACACAACAATGCTCGCGCTTTTGGACGGTTGGCAATGTCATGGGCAAGGTAGATCTGATGAGGCAGAAGTTCCGCTTTCAAGCCCATTAAACCGCGTACTGGCGATGCGGCATTGGCTGCTTGGTGTTCAAGCGTATGACGACGTAGGTCGAACCACATGCGACGAGCGGGCGACAGTGCCAATAAGGAGTCGAGTTCGTTCTTGTCGTTACGTGGGAATTGAATGATGGACTCTTCTAACCAATCATCATCCTCGCTGATACGGTATTCGATAAGGTCATCAATTTCTTCTACTTCCAAGACGGTGAAGGTTTCATCTTGGAAATGCAGTTGATCGCCGACGGTTAACGTGCGTCGAACAAGACTGGTCTGGTCATTTGAGTATTGACGATCCGCTTCCGCATCTGGGAAATGTAAGGTGAAAGACTTGTTTTGCGTGTCTACTATCATGCCTACGCCGAGATCAGGCTCGTTGCGGCTACTCCATCTTTGTCCAGTTTGGTACATAGTTATGCGTTGTCCGGTTCAATTAAAGTTAAGCTACCTTGGCATAAATCCGTCAATGTGACTTTATGATCAGGCCAAGTACGTTCTATAACAGCAAGGTCAATAACGATGCTGTCACTGTAAGTTTTGTTGGTTATTTCTATATCGCTCTGTTCTAGCCAATATTCAACCTTTCCCAATAAAGGGTAGGCGATTTTTAGCTGAACGGGGCTGCGTGGGTACACATTTTCATATTCTGTTTGCGACAGGGCTTCTTGTACGGCTTGGCTATAGGCTCTGACTAAGCCGCCAGCACCGAGTTTTACACCACCAAAAAAGCGCGTCACGACGACGGTAGTTTCCCCAAAATCGGAATGTTGTAACACATTTAACATGGGTTTACCTGCCGTGCCTTTCGGCTCGCCATCATCACTTTGATCCCATAAATGCGCATTGTTTGGCATACCTGCAATAAAAGCCCAACAATGATGGTTTGCATCAGGGTAACGCTGGCGCATTTCTTCGATAAAAGCCTTTGCTGCATCACGGCCGTTAGTACGGCAAACGGTGGTGATGAACTGGCTATTTTTTATTTCTAGATCAAAGCGTTGCGTGTGTGTTGGGCTTAGGTAGTAATCCATGTAAACTTATCGAGACCTTAGCATGACTGCTGCGCGCGCCAATACAGTGTTAAAAATAGACTCAAAATGCCCATTTATAACCTATAAACTCCGCTTTTTCGTCTATTTTTGCCTCGTCTTGCCTTTGCTCGTGACGTCATGCAAATGCCTCACTTTGTTAAAAACAGACATTTAAAATAGCGAGTTTAAATTTATATGACAGATTGGCTTTCGCAATCAGTTTGGGTGTTATCGGGCTTTTGTATCGGCGCGATTCTTCTATCTGGTATTGCTGGCGGTATTGTACAGGCTATGCGCCGTCAGTGGCAGCATACACAAGAAAAAATGCAGCTACAAAATGAGGAATTACAGCGTCTTTTGGAGCAATCGAAAGATCAGATTCATTATTTGGAGAAAGAGTCGCTGACTTTGGAGCAACAATTTGCTGCTGCACAAAATGTCTGGCAAGAAAAAGAAGCGTTTTACCGTGAGCAAAAAAAGCAAAACGAAACCGAATTTAAGCAAATGGCTCACGAGATTATGAGTCAGCAGGGGCAACAATTAGCGAAAGAGAATGAACGTCAGTTAGGTTCTTTGCTAACGCCACTTGGCTCGCAGATCCAAAAGTTTCAGGAGAGCGTAGAGAAGAGCTATCAAGAAGAAGCCCGTGAACGATTTTCTTTGGTGAAAGAAATTAAAGGCTTGCAGTTACTGAATCAGAAGATCAGTGATGATGCGGTGAGCTTGACTCATGCCTTGAAAGGTCAAAACAAGCTGCAAGGTGGTTGGGGAGAAGTGATTCTGGAGCGCATTTTAGAGCGCTCAGGGCTAGAAAAGGGCCGTGAATACCAGACGCAAGCCTCTTATCAAACGGAAGAGGGCCGACGTTTGCAGCCAGACGTGGTAATTCATCTTCCTGAAGGTAAGCAGATCATTGTTGATTCTAAAATGGTGCTGATTAGTTATTTGGCTTATATGGAAGCGGAAACTGATGAAGACCGAAATAGAGCGTTAAAGCAGCATTTAGATGCAGTACGACGCCATATGAAAGAGCTAAGCGCCAAGAATTACCATGACCTGCCGGGCGTGACGTCACTGGATTTTGTGTTGTTGTTTATCCCAATTGAGGCGGCGTTTGGTTTGGCGTTACAGGGCGACAATGGGTTGTTCAGCGAAGCCTTTGAGCACAATATTATTATCGTCGGGCCGTCTAACTTGTTGGCAACCTTACGAACGATACAAAATATTTGGCGTAACGAAAAACAGAGTCAAAATGCCATTGAAATCGCTCGTCAGGCTGGTGCGATGTACGACAAGTTTTCAGGCTTTGTGCAAGATATGGATGACATAGGTAGCAAACTGGAAGCGGTGAGCCGTACTCACGATTCAGCCTTGAAGAAGTTAACCGCAGGGCGCGGCAATCTGGTTGCAAGGGCGGAGAAGTTGAAAATGATGGGGGCGAAGACGAGCAAGGCATTGCCAGTGGAGTATCTTAATGACGATACTCTCACGGACGAGCCTAGTAATTAGTCTTTTCTATTTATTCTTGAAAAGTCCAAAGCACGGTGGCTTTGTTGATATAGCTTGTTGTTTGTAGCTCCTGCAAAATTCTTGCTGTCAGTTGCGCTAGGTCGGCACCTTCTGGGGTGTTGGCCGAGTTAGCAATGATTTCTAAATCAAGTTTGTTATTTAAATAGTGGAGGCGAGAGTTAGGGATATCCACATAGCCTGAATGCTGGCGTAGTAAAAAGCCCAAATCTGCCAATATTTGATGACGTGCTGGTAATTTTAAGTGTGGCGGCTTGCCAGATTTGTGGGTAAAACTGTCTGTTTGAATGGTTTCGTCAGTATCAACGTGTACCATGACATCTTCCACTTGAGGGTGTGCTTGTTTAATGGTGTAAGCCACTAAATCTCCAAGATAATGACCTTCGCTAACACTGGCATGGCTTGGTACATGAATGTGCATATCTAGGTAAATCTTTCCCGCCATAGAGCGAGCTCGAACATCATGGGGCGCCATAACATGTTTTAGGCTGTTGGCAGTGTCTTTGATTTGCGCAATGAGCTTTGGATCGGGTGCTGTGTCTACCAGTTCCGCAAGGTTTTCCCACACCATACTGATGGCCATTTTGCCGATTAATAGGGCAACGACAATCGATGCGACCATATCCGCCCAGCCATACCCAAAGTAAACACCGACTAAACCAATCAAAACAGCGACAGAAGAAAGGGCATCGCTGCGGCTGTGCCATGCATTAGCGATCAACATTTTGCTGCCAATTTTGTCGCCAGCTTTTTTGGTGTAATGAAAAATGGCTTCTTTGACAGCGATGGTTGCCACTAAAGCCGCCAAACCGTACCAAGTTAACTGGGCTTGTGATTGTTCTGCGCTGAGGGCTTCGTAGCCAATGCCAAAGGCAACAACAATAAGCACCATACCAAGAAAGACGGTTGTAAGGGTTTCAAAACGAAGGTGGCCGTAAGGGTGATTTTCATCTGGTCCTTGGCGTGAGTTGGCCGATGCAAAATAGACAAAGACATCGGTAACTAAGTCGGATAATGAGTGAATACCATCAGCTATTAGGGCTTGGGATTGCGAAAAATACCCCGCTACTATTTTGGCTAAACCGAGTAGTGCGTCCCAAAAGGCTCCGACAAGGGTAACCTTTATCGCTATGTCCTGTTCTTGCTTCAGTTTTGTCATGAGGCTTTTTTGACCTGTTGTAGGGTTTGTTAATACGACGTTTGTTTAACGAGACCTTTGCACGACTGCTGTGTTCGCGAATTAGTGCAAAGGGGCCTTAACATCATTCATCTTACTTAATTTATCTTAAGTTTCTATTAACTGTTTGAGATTAAGTAGGAATTAATATTGGAGTTAATTGATATTTTTTTTGTATTTAGCTTCATTAATTGGGACAGATTATGCGTGTTTAAATTGGTGCATTTTGGATCTTTGTAGCAAGAGCGCCATGTAGTCTAGCTTACCCAATGTTCTCCCCAAGCTTATCCACGATATCTGTGGAAAAGGTTGGGGAGCTGAGAAAAGACGGGGTTCTAATTAATTTCAAACCATAAGCAATAAGAACTGAAAAACTCTCTCATGGTTAATGACATTAGGGAGAAGTTGGCGTCCATATCAGAAAGGCCGCCGCCTTGAGAGTCATTAAAAGCCGCTTCTTTTAACGCGTCATCAAATTTGATTTTGCGTAACGTTAGGTCGTCATGAAGCACGAAGCTTAATTTATCTGTCCAACGTAGACCTAGGTTTTTCACTGCCATGCCTTGTTGTAAGTGGCGTGTGACATCTTCAGATAAAGGCTCTAGAGATTTAAAGCGAATGGTGGCTTTGTCTTCAGAGGCATCTTGGATTTCACATTCGTCACCTGTTTCTAGGCTGGCAGGTACTTCATTTTTTACTAGCCAATCCGTCATCAGTGACGATGGTGAAACCTGTGCTTGCAAAGGCGTCATTGGGAAGCTGCCAAGCGTTGTTTGCAAGTGCTTAAACAGCTGTTCTGTCATGCTGGCATTAGTGCTGTTGAGAACCAGTATTTTGGCTTGTAAATCAATGTAGGCCCAGATGTCTGTGCGCTTAGAAAAGGCTTTCGGACGAAGGGTGAAAACCAATTCATCTTTCATGTCTGACTTTTCTTTACGACCGACTTTACGGCCTTCAATCAATTCGATTTCAGCCACTTTTGCTTCTAGTTCTTCGCGAACAACGGCAGACGGCAAGACTTTCTCTTCTTTTCCTGCGCGGAACAATAGACAGCGGTCACTGGCTAGACTCCATTGCTCACTGTTGCGAATTAAAGGTAACCAGCCGAAAGAGAACTCTTCCTGGGAACCACATTCTTTTAATGGGAACTCAGGGATCTTGTCGATCAGTTCATTAGTATCTAGTGATTCGGTGTCTTTTAACTGGAAAATTTGGGCGTTCTTGAACCACATAATTAGTCTCTCACGGCTTCTTTAAAGTGTTTTCGGCAAACGGACAAGTAACGGTCGTTGCCGCCTATTTCTACTTGTGCGCCTTCTTTAACGGGTGTTCCTTGTGCATTGAGTCGAATGACCATGGTGGCCTTGCTACCACAATGACATACGGTTTTTAGTTCTATTAGCTTGTCTGACCAAGCCAGTAATGCCTTACTACCTTCAAACAGTTCGCCTTGGAAATCGGTTCGAATGCCAAAAGCCAAAACAGGAATACGTAGTTTATCAACCACCTCTGAAAGGTCGTAGACTTGTTCTTTGGTTAGAAATTGCGCTTCATCAATTAATATACAGCTTAATGCTTTTGGCTGATTGTCATCTTTAATTAATGTGATGAGGTCTGTGTTGTTATCAAACAAACTGGCTTCTGCCGATATGCCAATGCGAGAGGCAATTTGCCCTGTTTCAAATCGGTCGTCTATCGATGCTGTAAGGAGTAAAACCCGCATACCTCGCTCTTGGTAGTTATGAGCGGATTGTAATAGAACGGTGGATTTTCCTGCGTTCATTGCCGAGTAGTAAAAGTACAGTTTGGCCATATTAAGTCTGTTTAGTAGTTTGCTAATTAATTTGGCTGGTGAGTATAGCAAATCACTATCGTGAATGACCTTATTTTTTGGATCTTGTGTTTTTGGTTTTATCTAGGCTTTTGTTAATTTGCTGAGTTAGCCATTCAGCACGTTTTAATCCATTCATCTCGCAGAGTTTATCCAATTTGTCGATAAGGTCTTGTTCGATAATGAGCTCTAAGCGTTTTAGTCCTTGGGCTTTTTCTTTTTCTCGCTGCGCTCGTTTATTAATTTTGAGCTGGTCTTTTCGAGTAAGAGGTTGGGTGCGAGGACGGCCAGGGGCTTTGCCAAATAGGTCGATTGTATTCCGGTCGGATGACGCTTTTGCCATGGTGTAATGTTCGTATCAATGGATTAATGATTGAGGTGATGTATAAAAAAGAAGAACGAAAAACAGTAAACTACCGTTTTTCGTTCTTCTTATTTTATTTTCTAGTTTTGCGCTGTTTTGTTCTCAGCTTGTTTTTCGGCCATCTGGTTGGTGGCTATAAAGTCTAATAGAATTTCAGACGCTTCTTTTGCGTAAGTGTCTTCTTCGATAGGCTTTATATCATCAACCGATGTGAGTAGTTCGAGTCCTAGTGCTTTGCGTCGAGTATTTTCACGCTCTAGCTCGCTTTTTTTGTTGTCTTCTCTTTGTTGTATGCGTGTGCTTTCGCTCAAAGAGATGGTTTTATAGGTCTCAGCTTGCTTTTTGAACTCTTCAATTTGTCCATTGATTGCAATGAAATTAGGGTCTTTGGCCATTCTGGCCTCATGGCGTGGTTCTAAAATAGGTAAGTAAGCTGGCATATTCCAATAAATTGGGTAGCGAGTCTCGTGGATTTTATCCCAAGGTAAAGGGTTATCTAGTGCACTTTCTCCGATGGTTTTTTTATCGACCAAAGAAGGGAAGGCGATGTCTGGCATAACGCCTTTATGCTGGGTACTTTCACCAGAGACTCGATAGAATTTAGCCTGAGTCACTTTTAGTTGGCCCTTGTCCATGTCTTGTAATACTTGGACGGTGCCTTTACCAAAAGTTTGATCGCCAAGAATTAAGGCGCGTCCGTAATCTTGTAACGCGCCCGCTACGATTTCAGAAGCGGATGCGCTCATGCGGTTTACTAACACGGCCATTGGGCCGCTGTAAACAATCGCCGGATCAGAGTCGCCTAATGGTGTTACGCGTCCGCTTTGATCGCGAATTTGTACGGTTGGACCAGATGGAATAAACAATCCAGCTAGAGCATTGGCTTCTTGAAGTGAGCCACCACCGTTATTTCTTAAATCAAGAATCAGTGCTGAAATGTCTTCTTTACGAAGTTCTTCTATAAGTTTTTTTGTATCGCGAGTAGAGCTTTTATAGTTTTTGTCGCCAGCTTGGATGGCGGCAAAATCAGAATAAAAAGTTGGTAAGGTGATTACGCCAACTTTGTATTTTTGGCCATCACGCTCCACTTCAACGATTTCTTTTTTAGCCGATTGGTCTTCAAGTTTCACTTTTTTGCGCACAATGCTAATACGTTTGCTTGTCTGAGTGTCGCCTTTGCTAGGGGTTACTTCCAATACTACGGTAGTGTCTCTTTCGCCACGGATCATGTCGACAACATCGTCAAGGCGCATACCAACAACATCGATCATAGGTTTGCCTTCTTGGCCTACTGCAATAATTCGGTCGTTAGGGGCAAGCTCACTTTGAGTAGCGGCCGGGCCGCCAGGCACCAAGCGCACAACTTTTGTATAGTCGTCATCCATTTGCAAAACCGCACCAATGCCTTCTAGAGATAAACTCATATTAATATTAAAGGCTTCTGATGCACGTGGAGCAAAGTAACTGGTATGAGGGTCCAGTGCCGCGGTGATTGAGTTTGCGAAGGTTTGAAATACATCGACTGCGTTGGTTTGATCAACTCGTTTAATTTGATTTTTGTAGCTGCGCTCGAGAGTTGAGATGATTTTTTCTTCGCTTTCACCATTAAGCTTCATGGTCAGCGCGCGATTTTTAAGGCGCTTGCGCCAGTAGTCATCGAGCTCAGCTTCGGTTGTTGCCCATTTTTGGGTGTCTGGGTCTACGTTAAGCGTTTCATCAATTTCATAATTGAAAGCTTTAACCATCTCTGGCAAATGATCTTGCAGGTTTAGAAGTCGTTTTTCTAAGCGTTTAAGGTAAAGGTTGTAAATAGTGTAGGCAACGGTAGTGTCGCCGTCTCTCAATGCGTCGTCAAAGCTATCTCTATATTGCGATAGTTTGTCTATGTCGCTTTGTAGGAAAAAACTTTTGCTCGGGTCTAGGGCATCAATATAGTAATCGAAGGCTTTCTCGGAAATGGCATCATCAATGTGAGGTCTGTTATAATGAATGCCTTCAAGCATCTCAACGAGTTCTTTTGATACTTTGTCGTATTCATGAGGAGGCTGCAGCTCCTGATAAGCAGACGCGGGTGTTGAGGCAAAGGTATAGCCGGTTAAAAGGCAAAGCAAAAGGCGTTTATAGTTCATCCGGTATGGGCTCTCTCTGTCTATTTTATACGTCATTGGTAAAATCATATTAGACACTGGGCTGTAAGGCTAGCCAAAGTGTTAAAAAGTCACTTTTTTAAAGCATTCTGCTTATAGGACATTATGGAATTTTCAAATTTTAACGACTCTTTACTGTCATTTTTGCAATCTTCTCCGACCCCTTTTCATGCCACCGCTAGTATGCGCAGCGCCTTGCTAGCTGAGGGTTTTGCTGAGCTAGTAGAAGAAGATGATTGGGTGATAGAAGAGGGCGGAAAGTATTTTGTCACGCGCAATGAGTCCTCTTTAATCGCTTTTACAATGCCACAGCTTAATGTTAGCCAAAGTGGGTGGCGCATGATAGGAGGTCATACTGACAGCCCTTGTTTGAAATTGAAACCCAATGCGCAAGTTGATCGCTTTGGTTATCATCAGCTGGGTGTTGAAGTATACGGTGGTGTTTTGCTCCACACTTGGTTGGACCGAGATTTATCCATTGCGGGTCGTATCACACTGAAAACACAAGCGGGCGAGATTGTGAGTCGTTTGGTGGACTTTAAAGACCCTATTGCCGTGGTGCCTAATTTGGCCATCCATTTGAATCGCCAAGCAAATGAAGGGTTTTCAGTGAACCCTCAAGAAGAAATTTTGCCAATCTTGTGTGGTGCAGAAAATGAGTTTGATCTGCATGAGTTGTTAAAATCTCAACTTAAGAAGCAGTATGCTGATTTGACCATTGATACGGTACTGGATTTTGAGCTGAGCTTGTACGATACACAACCCGCTGCTCTCGTTGGTTTGCACAAAGAGTACATCTGTTCAGCTCGATTAGATAACTTGCTAAGTTGTTTTGTTGGCTTGCGTGCTTTGCTGGATTCCGATCAACAGCGCCCTAGCTTGCTTATCTGTACTGATCATGAAGAGATTGGTAGCTTGTCCGCTTGTGGTGCAAATGGTCCATTTTTAGAAGATGTATTGCATCGTTTAACACCAGACCCAGAGCAATATGTTCAATCAATTCAGCGCTCTATGCTGGTGTCTGCTGATAATGCTCATGCTTTGCACCCTAACTATGCTCATAAGCACGATAAGAACCATGCGCCTTCTATTAATAAAGGTGCGGTTATTAAAGTAAATGCTAATCAACGTTATGCAACCAATAGCGAAACAGCCAGTATTTATCGTGATATTGCATCCGAAGAGAATTACGAAGTTCAGTGTTTTGTTGTACGAAGTGATATGGCCTGCGGTAGTACGATAGGGCCAATTACGTCTGGCGAAATTGGTGTGCCAACGATTGATATCGGTTTGCCGACTTTTGGTATGCACTCGATTCGTGAATTAGCAGGCAGCCGAGATGCCTTTGGCTTGTATAAAGTTCTAGCTCGTTTCACCAAGCGAGAAAAGTTAATAGCCCGCTAAGTTAATCTGACTATTCGCTGGGAAATTAAAAAGCCGTAAAACAGTGTTTTACGGCTTTTTATTGGTCACTACAAAGGCTAGATTAGTTTTTAGCGACTAACCATTTGTCCAGCTCTTTGATCTTGTCTTCTGTAAGGTCACCAGTTGCTTCTAATAGGTTCAGTTTTTTCACCACGAAGTTGTATCGATACTGTTCGTAAGTGTTCTGAGCATCGAAGAGGTTAGACTGGGCATCCAATAGCTCAACAAGGTTACGTGTACCAACATCGTATCCAGCTTTTGTAGCTTCTAATGCGCTTGTGCGTGAGCGAATCAGTTGTTGCTGAGCATCTATTTGAGCTACTGCCGTTTGCAGGTCTAGATACAGGCTGCGGATGTTAAGCTCAATAGCTTGTAGCGAGCTAGCTCTTTGCTCCGTTGCTGATTCTGCTTGTGATGTTGCTTGTCTAACGGAAGCGTTAATTGCTCCACCACTGTATAGAGGGATACTAACGCCCAGTGCAACAGAAGCGTTATTTGTCACGCCATCCTGCATACTTGCTGGCGCGCCGTTGCCGTAGTCAGTGTCCTGTCTTGATAAAGAGCCTGTGATTTTTACGACCGGGGTACGGCCGCTGGCTTTTTGAATGTTTATATTGTTTTCAGCGCTCTTAACAGACAGATTTAGGATTTTTAAGTCTTTGTTGTCTATGCGTGCTTTAGCAATTAAAGAGTTCACTGTCATGTTAGGATCTAGACGAATAGGATAGTCTTTAGCCAGTTGAGGAATGACTTTAATTTCTTGTCCTGTTCTTTGATAAAGTGCTTTCTGCGCATAAGATACTTGTGAACGCGCACTTAGCTCTGTTACTCGAACAGAGTCATATTCTGCTTGGGCATCTTGTAAGTCTGTAATAGAGGCTAAGCCCACTTCGTATTGTTTTTTCGCACGATCTAGCTGACTTGCAGTACTTTTAACTAAGGCTTCTGTAGTTTGCAGCGTAGATTGTGCAATCAATAGGTTGAAGTATTCAGTTAACGTTTTAAGGGCTAGGTCTTCTTCAGCGTTGTTGTAACTAATGCCAGCACTTTCAGATTGTAGCTCTACCGCATCAACTCCATAGTTAAGAGCAGGTGAGTAAATTGGGTAATCTAAATTTAATGATAGGCTATTTGATGTGCTGTCAAAGTCAGCTGAAGGCGTATCTGTTTTATCATATCCAAGGTTACCGTTGAAGCTGATACTAGGATATAGATTACCTTTAGTAACGATTACACCTTCTTTTTGCGCTTGATAGGTCGCAGCGGCAGCTCGTAAACTTGGGTCATGTTGTTTTGCAAGTTTGTATACTTCGTAAATGCTTTCAGCATGGGCAGCTGTACTACTTAGAACGGCTGCAGCGATAAGTGATGGTATAATATGCTTTTTCATAGATCTCTGTGGGCTCGTATTATGAAATATAGTTATAATAGTACCTCAAGTTTCTTGCTTTCGGCAGTGCCTTTCTTGCTATATCTATTATGACTATTGACCATATCATAACGAAATATTTTAAATAGACTTTGAATGTGAAAAATTGATGCAAGCAAGGCTGCTTTTTAGTCTATATTTTTCACATTCTTCCGTTTTAGTTTTTTACATCTACTTTATAAGAAATCGTTTTTTTCGAATTTGCTTTTATTTCCCCTGCAATGATTACGCTATTTGCATTTATTGGAACCACGTCACTGCCTTTTAATACTTCCACAACGCCATTAGTGCTTTGTTCTATTGAATACTTCTGTGGTGTGTTTGAGTGGTTTTCAATGGTCGCTTCCCAAGCTTGAGTGCTAGGAAGTTTTTGAGAAGAGGCGCTAACCAAGGTTAAATAGCCTGTTAGGTCTTGGCTTTTATTGGTTGTAACATTCACTGAACGACCTTCACGAACGGTATCTAAGCGAACGGTATTGCCAGGAATAAGAAGGTCTCCTCTTTTCCAAAACGTCTTATATTCGCCTGGAAGTCCATTTTTCTGCAATGAAAAACTTAGGTTGTTATAGAAGTTTAAGTCGATTTTCCCCGAGTTGCTTCCATAAGTATAAAGCTTGGCTTTATGTGTTTGGCTATCAATTTTACTGTCGCTGCTTGGTAACGGAATTAAGGTGTTTGAGTATGGTGCAATTGATAATACAGCGCCACCAAGAGAGTAGCTTACTTCATTATCCTGATAGTTTACGTCTGGTCTATCGGCGCTCATTGCAAGTGAGCTACGTTCTGCTTTGAACATTTGAGGAGCAGCGCTTCGGGAATAGTGAAGTAGACTGTCTTGAATTTGAATCGTTGAGCTTGAATTGTTGTGGATAAGCGCTTGCTGGGAAACAGAAACCTTATCGTTATCGAATATCAAGCTCAGTTGTGGGGTCCACGAAAGCTCATTAGTTTGATAGCTAACCTTGTAAGGTGCGGCTTTATTGGTGTCTGCTTGATCTTCAGGCTTTGCGTTTGCAGTATTTGAATTTTCTAGCGGAATTAAGTAGAAATCATCCATTGGTAATGTCATCGAGAATTCTTTGCTACTTAGCACAAAAGAACGAGTGTTTTGTTCGATTCTGGCGAGAGTGCCAGTATAATTTAAATCTCTTTGTTTGTGCTCTACTCTGACTTTTTTGTTTATTAAGTCAAACCAGTTGGCATTAATGTTGTTTTCTAAGTTAGTGATGGGGGCGAAATTATCTTGTAGCGGTAGCAGTGAGCCTGTGTTTGGAGTAAGACTTAATTGCTGACTAGTCTCCACGATTTGGCTGTTATCTAAACCGATTACAGCGTTTAAAGGAGTAGCAAAAGCGCTGTGAGCGGTTGCTCCTAAAAGAAGACTAAGGCAAAAATAGGCTGGTTGTTTGTTCATAACAGAATCCTTTTTTGGTTATAACAGTACGCAGGTTGTCGTGATGAATCTCCTCACATGGTAACCTATTCAATTCAAGTAAACGTCAAACAATGTAGCAAAAATAAGGGTTTGGAGTGGATAAAAAATTACTAATTATTGACGGATTGAATTTGATTCGACGACTCTATGCCGCACTCGAATCAGAGCAAGATTCCACTCGTCGCATTGAACGGACTCAAAGTATTGCTGTTGAAGCCTTAGCAAAGCTCACTGATCAATTTTCTCCCTCTTACGCTGTTGTTGTGTTTGATTCAAATGGCAAAACGTGGCGCCACCGAGTTTTTCCAGAATATAAGTTAGGTCGAGTTCCTATGGATGACACGTTACTCGACTCATTGCCTGATTTTGCAAAGGTATTTCGCTTCAATCATTTACCCTGTTTAAGGATAGATGGTTGGGAGGCTGATGATCTTATTGCGACGTTAGCGGTTAAGGCGGCGAGTAGGGATGTTAAATCTTATATTGTTTCAACAGATAAGGGTTTTACACAGTTGCTAGGGGATGATCGAATTCTTCAATATGATTATTTTGCTAAGTTGGGTTATGACAAAATATGGGTGCCAGGAAAATATGGAGTCGAGCCTGAGCAGCTGACCGATTATTGGGCTTTAGTCGGGGATACAACTAACCGAATTCCTGGTGTTAAGGGGATTGGACCGAAAACGGCGTTAAGTATTATTAGTTCGTTTCCAACAATCGAAGAGATTTATGCCAATCTACCGACTTTTTCAGAGCGTATTCAATCAATGTTGGCAGACGGGTATGAGCAGTGCTTGTTGTCTCGCTCATTGGTCGCTTTGAAAACAGATGTGGAAGTTGGCGTTCGACTTTCACAGCTTAGGTATATCAAAAGTAAAGTTGAGTGAATATCTAACTTCTAAGAAGAAAAGTTCAGTTTAACCCCTTACTCATATCCTATGAGACGCTTATAATAGCGGCATTTCAGACAACTAATAAACGAGATTTTTATGTCAGAGGTAAGAACACGTATTGCACCGTCTCCAACTGGTGATCCGCATGTAGGCACAGCTTATATTGCACTATTTAACATGGCTTTCGCACGTAAAATGGGCGGCAAGTTTATTTTACGTATTGAAGACACTGACCAAACTCGTAGTACGCCAGAATCTGAAAAAATGATTTTAGATGCGCTACGCTGGTTAGGTCTAGATTGGGCAGAAGGTCCAGATGTTGGTGGTGAATATGGTCCATACCGCCAAAGTGAAAGAGGCGATATTTACGGCCAATATGCTCAAGAATTGATTGATAAAGGGCATGCCTTTTATGCGTTCGAAACCACTGAAGAGTTGGATCAAATGCGTAATGAGCAAAAAGAGCAAGGCTTGCCACAAAAGTATGATGGTCGCGCTCTTAACCTGACAGCAGAAGAAGTACAGGCAAAGTTAGATGCCGGTGTTCCTTATGTTATTCGCATGAAAATTCCTGAAGAGGGCACATGTGTTGTTCAGGATATGCTTAGAGGCACAATCGAAATCGATTGGTCTCAAGTAGATATGCAAGTATTGTTAAAAGCAGATGGTATGCCTACTTACCATTTGGCCAATGTGGTTGATGATCATCTAATGAAAATTACCCATGTTATTCGCGGTGAAGAATGGATTAACTCTGCGCCTAAGCATATTTTGTTGTATCAATACTTTGGCTGGGACATGCCGACTTTATGTCATATGCCTTTGCTGCGTAATCCTGATAAGTCTAAATTATCAAAACGTAAAAACCCAACGAGTATTTTATATTATCAACGTATGGGTTATATGTCAGAAGCGGTAATCAACTACTTGGGTCGCATGGGCTGGTCCATGCCCGATGAGCGTGAAAAGTTCTCGTTAGACGAAATGATTGAGCATTTTGATATTCAGCGTGTTTCTTTGGGTGGCCCAGTTTTTGATGTTGAAAAATTGAGCTGGCTAAATGGCATGTGGATTCGTGAGAATTTGACCGCGGAAACCTTTGCACAAAAATACGTTGAATGGGCACTTAACCCTGAATATTTGATGAAGATTTTACCGCTGGTTATTCCTCGCGTTGAAACCTTTTCAGATGTGGCTGATGTGGCAGGTTTTTTCTTAAAAGGCATGTTGCCAATTACTAAGGAAGATTTCTCTTCTATTAAAATGGAAGAAGACACACTTCGTAAGGCAATGCAGTTCGCATTATGGCGTTTAGAAGCATTGAGTAAGTGGGAAAAAGACGAAATCTTTAATGAAATGAAAACATTAGCTCAAGCAATGGAAGTGAAGCCAAAAGACTTTTTTGCACCATTATTTGTTGCTATTTCTGGAACGACAGCGTCTGTCTCTGTTTTTGATTCAATGGCGATTCTAGGGTCTGATATTTCTCGAGCTCGTATGCGCACGGCCGTGAATGTATTAGGTGGCCCTTCTAAGAAAGAAGCGAAACGCTGGGAAAAAGAATACGCTGATCTATAAGGGCAGTATATTTTTTTGCTAATTAATAAAGTGGCAAAAAATGATCCAAAAAAAACCGACTATCAAAGTCGGTTTTTTATGTCGGGCGTTTTCTTGTTTAGATTAACGAGTAGTGAACATGCTCGTTTTGTTATCTAAGCTACTAACCTGACTGTGAATGTCGCGGGTATTGCCTTCAATGCTATTAATATAGCTATTATCGCTTTGAAGTTGCTGTGCAATTTTGTCCATCTCTTCACTCATGTGTACAGCCGTTTTCGCCACTTCTTGAATAGAGCGCGCCATATCAATAGAAGATGCCGAACTTGTCTGGGCATTCCGTTCAATTTCACGAATTGCCAATTCTGCTTTCTCACTGAACTCTTCAATCGAATGCAAGCTTTCTTGGCCACTGTGCATAGTCTCGATTGCCGTTTGTGTAGAAGACTGAATCGTACTAACGATATCGGTGATTTTAGCCGTTGCATCGACTGTTTTTTCGGCAAGTGAACGAACTTCATCGGCAACAACCGAGAAGCCACGACCAGCTTCACCAGCACGCGCTGCTTCAATCGCGGCATTTAGTGCAAGAAGGTTAGTCTGGTTTGCTAGGTCATTGATCATACCGATAACGTTATCTATATCTTTAGACAATTGGCCGAGCTCGTTAAGTTGCTCACTTGTTTTGTTAACCACACTAATTGTGCTTGAAAGGTTTGATAGAGCACCTTTAATGGTTTCTGCACCAACTTTAGCTGACTCATAAGTATGTTGAGATTGGCTACTTAGGTCCTCCGTTGTGCTGGAGATACTAGAAATAGTAGTAGAGATTTCCTCTGTAGCGGCCGCTAGAGAGTTTGTTTGCTCACTTACTGAGCGGTTGCTCTGTGCAATGTTAGTTACAGACGTATTTAGTTCAGTAACCATGTTGTTAACGCCTTGGGTAGTGTCTACAACATCACCAATAACTGACCCCAAACCTGTCGTCATTTCGTTTACAGAGCTACATAAAGAGTCGAATTCATCGTTACGCTTTTTGTTTACATGTAAGCGAGCGGTCAGGTCACCACTTTTCACTTTACCTAGGTCTTTAATGATTTGGTTTAGGGTGCTTTTTACACTACTACCAATGCCCATCATCATTAGAGCGGCAATGATAGCGACTACAATGCTTACAATGATAACGCTGATGCTAGCTTGTTGTGAGCTGGCCGAAGCTTGTTGGCGAGCTTCTAGTACGGCTTTTTCCATGTACTCAACGGCAGCTAGGCGTGTTTGAGCAAAGTTTGCTTTGCTTTCCAAAAACTGCGACTGCAAGCTTTTTAGTTGTTGGTTTTCTTTGTCGAAATTTTGAACCGCGGCGAAATACTGATTAATTACTTCACCGAAACGTTCTTCAAGGCCAAAATTGGTCACACGCTTGTAGAATTTCTCATAGCGTTCCATGAAAGCTGTTTTATTTGCAGGAACAGGTTCAAAAATGAAGTTTTTTTCAGCTTCACGAACTG
This sequence comes from Marinomonas sp. ATLA20, assembly GCF_057180105.1. Taxonomy (NCBI): domain Bacteria; kingdom Pseudomonadati; phylum Pseudomonadota; class Gammaproteobacteria; order Oceanospirillales; family Oceanospirillaceae; genus Marinomonas; species Marinomonas sp. ATLA20. Next base: position 203,898 of record NZ_JBXUKU010000006.1, on the reverse strand, counting down.
GCAAGAATTCTTGTTTTACCAAGCTTAGGAAAGAAATTTCTTCTGTTACCTTTTCACCTAACTGAGATATTGTACCTTTTAAGCCAGAAGAGCCATTAAAGCCTACTTTTTGTCTTTGGTTGACGAGCAGCTTTAAAATATCACTGTAACTTGCGAGGGAAGAGGTGATGTTGCTGAGGTTTTTCTTCGCTTCTGGGTCTTGAAGAAGGTCCATGTCTTTTTCAAGAGTAACCATGAAATTTTCGTGGTTAGTGTTTAGTTGCTCTAGAAAACTTTCGTAAGAGCTATTATCAATACCAGATAGGGTCTCGTATTCTTCCATTAAGGTAATGACTAATGAGGCAAGATCTTTATCTACTGTGGTCAGACGATCAAATTTTGAAGATGAGGTTTCTTGAACATTCAATCCTTGTAAAGCAACAGCAGTTACAACAACGAATCCAAGAATAGCCGCAATCAATAATGAGAGTAACTTGGTACGAAAACTAAGGTTTGCCAACATATTATATCCTGCATTTTTTATTATAGATTGAACAAATAGACATTTGGTGAGTGTCATTGGCACTTCAACATTCACAGGTTTGTCTATTAAAGCATTACAAATGTTTACCTAATCATTCTATTTCTACTATGGCCTTATTTGCAATTAATTGACATAAAAATATGAATTTATCTTGTATAAAAGTGTTGTGTTTTGTTTATTTTCTGCATTTCAAAGTGCGTATCAATTAAAAATCATGGGGGCTGAGCCACACTTTGATTTTTTGATTGCCAAGATAGTAGATTTTGCCTGGGTAGCGGGCAATCCCACTAGAACTGAATTCAAATTTGTACGTTCTTTTGATTTTGATTGTTCCATGATGCCAAGTGGGTTTCCACTCATCACCGCCAACACTGTCTTCCAGTAGTTGCAAGTTTAGCGATTCGCAGTGTTTTTTTGCACTTATTAGAGCCTGCTCTCGTATGGATGTATTTCTCCACCAAGCGTAAATTACGGCAGAAATTAACAGCAGGATAACAATGTCTGAAAGTTGTAAGTTCATGAGTGCCAACTAAATTTTAATGAAGTTTTAACATCATAACGAATAGTGGCTAGAAGAAAATAGTTTATGGGAAGAAATACGTGGCTACCTCCAAGCAGGAGAGAAAGGAGAGGTAGCCACGGGGCTTCACGCTATATAGAGCAAGTCGTAAAATTATCTCATTGAGTAAAACAAAATTTGGGCATTCGGGGCAGCGAATGTGTGGGTAAACCAAATTTTAGTCGTTAGTTTTAATCAAATGGCCAGTCAGGCGATAATTTAGGCGGCTTCTACTGCTCTCTCAGCGTAAAGTTGGATAACCCACTGCTCAATGCGTTGATCAGTGAGTTCAAACTGTTGATCTTCATCGATTGCCAAGCCGACGAAGGATTCTTTGTTTTCAATGCAGGCCCTAGAGGCTTCAAATTCATAGCCTTCTGTGGACCATTGACCAATAAAGTTGGTGTTGGTTGGTAAAAGTTTTTCATACAGCCAACCTACCGCGTCGATAAAGTAGTCGCCATAGCCGAACTGGTCGCCTAGTCCGTATAGAGCAATAACAGTATCTTCAAGATCGAGTGTGGCCAAACTGTCTCCAATATCTTCCCAGTCGGATTGAATACCGCCAAAATCCCAAGTCGGTATGCCTAAAATAAGCATGGGATACTGCTCTAGTTGGCTAAGCTCAATATCCTTGATGTTGAATATATCTACTTGTTCACCAAGCTCTTCCCATTGTTTGGCAATCTTGTGCCCAACTTCTTCTGTATTATTTGTATCTGTGCCGTAAATAAGGGCAATTGTTGATTGAGCCATGTTATGCCTTAACTTTTTAACATTTAGTGGATTTGTCCATACTGGTGACTACTGACACCAAAGTGTTGAACAAATGCGGCTTCGAACTGATCTTCAGAAAAACCGCTTTGAGCAACAATATGTGACTTAGCGCTAGGATCTTGTCTTAGTTGAGCTGCCGCAGATTTAATTCGGCTGCGAGTGCAGTAATGCTCAATGGATTGCTCAACGATAAGGTGAAAGCCAATGGCGAGAGCTTCGGTATTCAGTCCAACCTGTTGAGCTAGACGCTTGATATTTAATGTTTCGTGCTCCGGTGTTTCTATTAGGTTTTGTGCGTGGAAAAGTTTGCTCTGGCAATCTTCGCATTGTGATAAATGACTAAGCATTTGTAATTGTTCGATTAGTGTAAATATGACCGAATAAAGGTGTCCAGCAAGGCTGATGGAATGACCTTTGTGCGCCAGTATTAACGCCATCGCTGATAGGGTTCTTTCTGTGACAGGAAGTTGGATGATTCCATTCTCATTACCCAATTTATCTCGCATAGTCCTAAAATGTTGAATAATTTGATCTTCCGTTTCGCCAAGTACGGCGGCCAGGTGTGCGGGGCTAATACGAGCTTGGATTAGGCTATGTTCATCACCTTGTTTCATTAGTAGATTGCCGCTTACGTTTTGTGGGCTATAAGATATTTGTACAGAGTTTATGTCTTTTGCTGTTTTTATTGGCCCTGTCCCTAAGAAAGAAAAGTAGATCCCAGGTTTTGCGTCTTCATAGATTGAAATGTCGTCATTGCTAAACAAATGTTGGTTAAGCAATTCTAGGTTTGGGAGTAAGGCGAGCAGTTTTTTATGGCCAGACAGGTGAGCGGCTAATTCTTCTTTAATATTTCCTGCTGTGTCATACACATCACGCATATTTAATTGCATCGTATGTCGCCTTCATTTTGATAATGGTTATCATTAAAGTTGTTTTTGCGCTTTGATGCAAGTGATTCTCATTAATTTTTTTATATGAGAATCACTTTTTTGATATTTTTATCTGATGTGTTGTCGGAAGGGGTTAATCTAGATAGTCGGTTCTATTAAGTCCGTACTTTTGCATCTTTTGATTTAGTGTTCGTCGTGGTAGCTGAAGTTGCTCTAGGACAAGCTGGATGTTGCCTTTTTGTTGTCGAATACTGGCTTCAATTAAACTGCGTTCAAACTCTTGCACCTTAACGCTAAGAGGAAGTGGTGTGATGGTATCTATGTCATCTTGAGCTTGGTAGCCAGCTAAGATTTTTGCAACGCTCGTATTGGGTTCGAGAGCATAACGTAGTGCGACGTTTCTAAGTTCGCGAACATTACCAGGCCAGCCATATAGCGTCAGTGTCTCATGGTCAATAGGGCTAAGCTGTCTTAAATCACCACCTCGTTCTTTAACTGCGATACGGCAGAAATGTTCAAAGAGTAGTGGAATGTCAGAACTTCTGTTACGCAAATCTGGGAGATGTATTTGCGAGACATTCAGCCGGAAGAATAAGTCTTGTCTGAAGTTTTCGAGAGTTTGTAGATCACTTTTTGCAGCGGCTACTACCCTTAAATCTAATTGAATCGTATTGTTGCTACCAACGCGTTCAAGTTGGTTTTCCTGTAATACACGCAGTAGTTTTATTTGCATCGCCAGAGGCATGCTTTCTATTTCATCGAGAAATAAGGTTCCGCCACTGGCGTGTTCGAGCTTACCAATTCTTTGTTTGTTAGCGCTAGTGAACGCGCCAGCTTCGTGACCGAACAGCTCACTTTCAAAAAGTTCAGCAGGAATAGCGGCACAGTTTATAGCAACAAAGGGACTGGAGCCTCTAGGGCTACAGTCATGTAGTGCCTTTGCGACTAATTCTTTGCCGCAGCCTGTTTTTCCATACACGATGACATGAGTGTCCATGCTTGCAAAGGTTCGAATCTGCTGTCTGACACGGACGATTTGTTCATTTTTACCAATAATGGTTTCTTCTAGCCCATGTAAGTCACCAAGGTACTGAGATTGATTGGCATGCTGGAGTTGAACCGCTCTTAGTTGAATGGCTTTTTCGACCGTTTGCAGTAATCTGTTTGGATCGAAGGGCTTTTCGAGAAAATCAAACGCGCCATCGCGTAAAGCATTGACGGCGGTGTCGACATCTCCATGTCCCGTTATCAGAATAAATGGCAGTTCATGTTCTTTTGATAGACAGTCGCTCATTAGCGTTAAACCATCGATTGGCGTCATACGGATATCACTGACAATAATGCAAGGCAATCCAACGCTAAACTGATCTATCAGCTCCTGAGCTTCTTGAAATTCTCTCACTTCATAGTTTGATAATCGTAACCATTGGGCCGTGGTCGAACGAACAATATCGTCGTCGTCAAGAAGCCAAATTTCAATGTGATTGCTGGTATTACTGTTTTCCATATTAGGCCTTTAACAGTGTTAAGCTGAATACGAGTCTTGAGTCATGGTCATGACTTGCTTTTAGAACGCCATTCATGTCTTTTGCTAGGTTTGCACTAATCGCAAGACCCAGTCCTAAGCCTTTTCCGATCGGTTTTGTTGTGAAAAAAGGTTCAAATATGTGTGTCAGCTGAGCGCTTTCTATACCTGGACCATTGTCTTGGTAGTTTATGGTTATTTTATCGCCATGTGTTTCTAAGAATATTGTAATGTTTGGTGTGATTTTTAGTTCGGCACAAGCTTGAATTGAGTTACTGATCAAATTAGAAAATATGCGCTCTAACCGAGTTGGTTCAGCAATGACAGTGTCTAAATCATTAAATTCAATTTCCCACTGAACGTTTGCGATGTCCTCTCCAAGGCTTTCAATAGCTCGCTCTACGGAGCTCTTTATCGAGGTGGAGGCAAGCTGTTCTGGTCTTCGGTAGGCAAGTACCTTTAGCTCACTGGTCAGTTTTTGCATTCTTACAACAAGAGACTCTAGGTCGATGAGCGTTTTTAATGCTTGCTCTGAGTCCTGACGTTTAAGTAACAGCTCTGCGGTGTAGGCTAATGTTCTTATACCGGTTAGTGGTTGATTTAACTCATGAGCAATGGCAGTGGACATTTGTCCTATGGCGGCAAGTTTTTCCGTTCTCAATAGTTCTTTTTGCGCCGCTTCTAATGCTTTCGTTCGTTCCAGTACTCGCTCTTCCAAGCGGGTGTTTGCCTCTAGTAAGTTTAGCTCTGCCTTTTTTCGTTTACTAATATCGAGTAACGTCACTAGGTAACCTTGTGAATCACTCCATTTTAAAGAAGAGACTGAAAGTAGTGCTGGAAAAACTTGGCCGTTCTCTTTTTGCAGGACAACTTCTTGTTCTAGTAAATTCTCTTCGGATGGATTCCCCGAAACTTCTTGTGTTTGTAGGGATTTAATAAAAGCCAATGCGATTTGGTTCTCTGGGCTATCAGGTAAGTATTCATATAAATAATGGCTGTTAAGTTTGGTTCTATCTCCGAAATAGCGTTGCCCCATTGGGTTGACGAAGGATATTTCACCGCGTTTTGTTAACTGCATCAACCCTACGTGAGTATTTTCAATCAGGACTCTCTGGCGCTGAGCACTATTAGCAATGAGGATTTCGTTCTCTAGTTTTGAGGCTATTTTCAAAGAACGTTCTCGTCGATAGAGCCAGAAAAGAAAAATCAGAGCAAAAATCCCAAGGCTAATGAAAGCGATATTTTGGGCTTTTTTATGGATGCCTTTTAAATTTGATAAGTAATGAATTTGCCATTGTAGATCATCTAAAGTGACATTTTGCAAAAGGTAGTTTTCATCGTTCAGGTGGTAAACTTTGGAGCGGGTATTATTGAGAAACTGCACATCTTTTGGGTCATCAAGCCAATTACTCACTAATAGTCGATTTAATTTACTGGCTAAAAATATAAGGCTGTTCTGATCTGTCATGACCACCAGATCATCGAGAAGATTCCATCGTTCAATCAAATCACTGACGTTAATTCGTACAGCAACAGCACCCGCTAAGCCAGCTTTTGTATACACAGGAGCCAGTACTAGGTGGGCTGACTTGTATTGCTTTGGATTGTAGCCAGAGACAAGGATGTATTCTCCTTGTTGTTCTCTAAGCACATTGCTCAAGTCTTGTTTGCTGAAGTAGTCGTCTAAATCGAAATTAGGTGATTGCTCACTGGATACTAAAAGCTCTCCTTGTGCCGACAAAATGAACCAGTCCTGCGTTTTAGATACATGTGTCAGATCTTCTAGTTGTCGCTGTAATCGCGCTGTTAACACTGGATCTTTAGGGTTGTTCATAAAAGCCAGTAAGCTAGGGTTATCAGCAAGCGCATAGGGAAGAATGTGGTAGTTTTTTAATTCGCTGCGTAACTCAATTACGTAATCGAGTAGTTTGTCTTGGCCTTCTGAATGCTTATCTATAATCAGCGCCTGATAGGCAATAGTATTCACGCCAAAGAATAATAGAGTCAGTACGGAGCATCCGAAGGTAATAAAAAAAAGACGATGTTTACGGAATTGTGAAATCAAAGAGAGTCTCGCTAGCCTTTAATATATTTACCAGCTCTTAATCGGTTTAGATTAAATTCAAGCTGCGTAACAAAGTAACGCCAATACTGGTAGTAATCAAGGATGCGATGGTTGTTATAACGATGATGTTTGCCGCCAACGTAGAGTTGCCATTCATCGCCCTGACCATAATATAGCTTGCTGAAGCGGTTGGAGCTGAGGACATTAGGAATAATACGCCGAGTTCCATGCCGCGGTAGCCTAATAAATAGCCACCAAATGTCAGTATGAAAGGGATGAAAATAAGCTTACCAATGGATGCTAATATCGCACCTAGCATACCCTTCTTCAAAGACTTAAAGTTGAGTGATGCACCTGCACACAGCAATGCTAACGGTAGTGTCATTTGTGCAAAATAATCACCTGCTTTATAAAGCGTTGTAGGAAGTGATAGTCCCGTTAGTGTTGTAATAAAGGCTGCTAAGATGGCAATAATTAGAGGGTTTTTTGCTATGCCCTTTAGAATGCCTATCAAGCTTGCATTTGTTCCCAGTGCTCGACTAAGCCCAATGACAGAGAGGATGTTGAATAATATCGTGACGCCGCCTAGGTACACTGACGCTACAGAAAAAACATCATTTCCATAGGCATTTACGCAATAGGCCAAACCAATAATGCCCATATTTGAGCGGAAAGCGCCTTGAACCAAAACGGCGCGTTGTGCTTTATCCGACTCCCAAATAGACAATACTAGTTCTAGTGCAATATAAGTCACTGTGACCGCTATCATTGCATATAACACTAATGATAAATCGGTGTTTGATGAAATATCGCTTTTGGAAATGCTAATGAAGAGTAGAGCAGGAAGTGTAACGTTGAACACCAATTTGGATGCAACATCAATGAAGTTGTCATTGATGATTCGTATTCGGTATAGAATTACTCCTAATGCCAATATCAAAAATATTGGCATTGTTATAGAGAAAGAAAATACCAGTACATCCAAAAAATTGTTCAACGCCATTCCTTAGAGAAAGGTTTTACTGATCGTTGTTTTCGAAGCGATAGCCTGCGCCATAAACAGAATGGATAACGTTTAATTCAGGTGCCACAGCAGAGATTTTTTTACGCAATTTTTTGATATGGCTGTCAATAGTACGATCACTCACTACGCGGCTGTCAGCATAGATGCTTTTCATGATAAGGTCTCGGCCGAAAACGCGACCAGGTTCCTTGATAAGCAACTGAAGTAATTGGAACTCAACGGTTGTTAAGTCGATTAAATCGCCTTTGTAAGTCGCGCGCAGACGATCTACATCTAGGTCGAAGCCGTCTGTTCTTGGCGATTCTGCTTGATCTAGCTCCACACGGCGTAGGTTGGCTTTTACACGAGCAACAATCTCACGTGGGCTAAATGGTTTACATACATAGTCGTCTGCGCCCATTTCCAAACCAATCAAGCGATCGATTTCTTCGGCTTTTGCCGTCACCATGATGATGGGTACGCCGCTGAATTGACGAACTTGTTTACAGATTTCTACACCGTCTAAACCGGGTAGCATTAGATCTAACAGAACGATATCAACTTGGTTGTTTTTGATATAGTTAACAGCAATGTCACCACGGTCAAGGTGATGCGGTTCATAGCCTGCTTGTTCTAAGTAAGCTGTCATGAGTTCTGCTAGTTTTGGTTCGTCTTCAATAATCAGTACTTTGCTCATAATATTATTCTTTCCTGTTCGTTTAACGAGAGTAGTTTAAAGGGAATTCTACTTTTATTCCTAAGCCACCATCTGGGGAGTGATAAGCACTGATTGTGCCTTGATGTCCATCCACAATACTTGCGCAAATAGCAAGACCTAAACCTCGCCCGCCAGTTGCACGGTTTCTTGAATTTTCAACACGGAAGAACTGCTCAAAAATTCTGTTTTTATCATCATCGCTAACACCTGGGGCTGTGTCCTCAAAAAGAATAATAGCCTTTTTGTTCTTTTTGGAGAGCTTAACCGTCAGTTTCCCTGGTGCATTTGTGTATTTTAGCGAGTTATTCATCAGATTCGAAAAGAGTTGATGTAATCGATCTGAATCACCATTCATAACAATAGGGTTTTTCTGAGAATATTCAAACCCTAATTCTAAACCGCCTTCATTAAAAGGAAGCGTCATAGATTGAACAGTCTGTTCAATAATCTCATTTAGAGAAATATCTTCCATTTCATAACTCAAGTTACCCATATCATGCATTGATAATTGGTTTAAGTCATCAATTAGGCGTGCAATATGAAGGGTTTCTTGATGCAAGGAGGAGAGGCTTTCAGGCGTCATTTTAATAATGCCATCCTGCATTGCTTCTATTTCTCCTCTAAGAATAGCGACGGGTGTTCTTAACTCATGAGCCGTATCTGCAACCCAGCGTTTACGTGCTTCTCGTGTGTGCTCTAGAGTGCAAGCTAAGTTATTAAAGTCACAGCTAAGGCTGGCTAATTCATCGCCACCTTTTACCGATATGCGAGTTTCATATTTTCCTGCTGCCAGTTTCTTCGTGGCTTTTTGCATGGAAATGATAGGGCGACTTAGCCATTGAGCAAGCGGCCATGTTAATAGTGCTGCTATTGCCAACATGAAGGCGGATATGAGCAAAAACGCTTCGCCTTGTTGGCGAACAAATCGTAATGTTTGGTCTTGTACTAGCTCTCGTATAGAGCGTAAGCCAACGTAGCCGACAACTTTTTTATTTACAGTGACAGCGTGGGTCTCTGCGTCGGCAAAGCTCGTTTTACCTATTATTGGGTTTTCTTTGGCGTCAAATAATAGAAAACGTTGGCGGTAATACTGGGAGGGATAAATTAAATCTAAGTTAGGTGTGCTAGGTGGTGGAACCAAGTCGCGTAGGTTATCCACTTTCGCTTTATGCCACTCTTTTTCCATTCGGCTTTCTTGGACTAAAAAATACCAATCATCATAGTAAATGTAGAGGTTAGCTGTTCTGTTCGCCATTTGCTCTAGAAAATCGCGATCACGTTCCGTAGCGTAGGATACAAAGCCTCTATCAAAACTCCATTGAAATACTTGCCACATAGAAACAATGAGTAAAATATTACTTAAAACAAAAACTGCAAAAAGTTTATGTCGAATTTTTAACCCTTTGGTCATTGGCATAGCGAAGTTCAGAGTCCTATGGTGCATCCTGTTTATGTGTCATTCACAGGGATTAATGATGATCGATATGGCGTCGCAATGCTTTCTATATCGAGCGGGATTATTGGTCATTGTAATCGTCTGTTTACTATACAGTTTTATTGTGAAAGCTGGCTACTTAGTTGGAGTGTAAATAATGAGGATTTCCAATAAAGAGTTTCCTTTAGTATCATGAATAGGTTTTGTCTTTTAGGTTCCTGTATGCCTGCTTTATTCGTGTTAAAAGGTCTGACTTCATTTAGTCTTATTGTCGTTAATACCTTGATTTGCTTTGTTCCAGTCATGTTATTGGCGTTGGTTAAATGTATTTTGCCGTTCGCATCTGCACGCGCTGTTTTAAATGTTGTATTGGATAATATCGCGACATTTTGGATCGGAGTGAATAACATCAACCAGCGCGCCCTGGGTGGTTCAGATATTTCTGTGTTGGGAAAGCACGATTTTGTATTGAATGATTGGTATATGGTGACGGCAAATCATCAATCTTGGGTGGATATTCTTATCTTGCAGCGCCTGTTTAACAGACGCATTCCTTTTATTAAGTTTTTTTTAAAGCGTGAGCTGATTTGGGTGCCTTTTATCGGTCTGGCTTGGTGGGCGTTAGAGTTTCCCTTCATGAAGCGTTACAGTCCTGCTTTGCTAAAAAAACGCCCTGAACTCAAAGGAAAAGATATTGAGGTGACGAAAAGGGCGTGCGATAAGTTTCAGTACTTTCCTGTGTCTATTATGAACTTTTTGGAAGGGACTCGCTTTACACCTCAAAAGCATGATCAACAATCCAGTCAGTATAAACATCTCTTGACGCCTAAAGCGGGTGGTTTGTCGTTTGCGCTAAATGCAATGGATGGCAAGTTGCATCAGTTAATAGATGTCACCATTGTTTATTCAGACGGAATTCCGAGTTTTTTTGATTACCTTTGCGGGAAAGTGTCTAACATCAAAGTGCATATCCGAGTAATGCCTATTGATGATTCTTTGCTTGGAGACTATCAAAACGATGCGGAATATAGGGCGTACTTTCAGCAATGGGTGAATGTGCTTTGGCAGCAAAAAGACCAGCAGTTTGAAAGCTTGCTGCAAGCTGAGCCGAAAGATCATTGGTTGTAAATAGAAAATTTCTTTCTGTATCCTTCAATTAATCAAGAATTGTATCTTTTCACTTTTAATAAAATATCTGACCCTGTTTCTCTGCATTTAATTTGTCGAGGCGCTTGGTATGGATATTTCTCATTTATTGACTTCACACTCACGAAACATGGAAGCCTCTTTGGTTCGTGAGCTGCTGCATTACAGTCAACAGCCTGACATTCTATCTTTAGCGGGTGGTTTGCCTGATGAAAACTTGATGCCTGCCTACCCGGAGTTGGAGCGGCTAACTGACAGTCGTCAGTATGGCCCAAGCGAAGGTGAAAAAGAGCTTCGAGAGTGTATTTTATCTATTGTTGCAGAGCGGGGGATTGATGCATCGATAGGTAATGTGTTGGTAACCAACGGCTCGCAGCAAGGTTTGGATATTATTAGTCGTTTAATTTTAGACGAAAGCTCGACTATTCTAACTGAACAGCCAACGTATCTAGCCGCTTGTCAGGTATTTAAATTACAAGGCGCAAAGGTTCAAGATGTTTTGTCTGATGCGGAGGGGATGTCTGTCTCCGCTTTGCGTGATGCGATTGAGCAACATCAGCCGAAAGCGGTTTATTTGATTCCTAATTTTCAAAATCCTGCGGGACATTGTTATAGCTTGCAGCGCCGGCACGAGATTGCTGCCTTGCTTGATGAGAAAAACATATTACTTATAGAAGATGATCCATACCGTGATCTTTGTTATGACAATGTCGACCTTACACCAATTTCCACCTTGATAAAGCAAGCGCCTTGGTTGTACATGGGGAGTTTTTCTAAGGTTTTGTGGCCGGGGTTGCGTACTGGCTATATTGTTTCCTGTGAGGCTTTTTCTCCGTACTTGGTTAAAGTAAAGCAAGCCGTTGATCTTCATACCAACCGTCTTGGTCAGAGCATGATTACCCAGTTCTTTAAGTCTGGACAGTATCCAGATCACGTTACTAAGCTCCAGAAAGCCTATAAGGAAAAGCGAGATGTGATGGCGGAAGCTTTAAGTGTAGAGCTTGGCGATCTTGTTGTATTTTCGCTTCCAGCTGGTGGTATGTTCTTTTGGGTAAAGTTGCCTGACGGTGTTTCATCGCAACGAGTACTGACTGAGGCGCTAAAGGATAAGGTATTGGTTCTTCCTGGAACGCCATTTTTTCCGTGTGAAAGTCCGCTTGACGATTCGTTTCTAAGGTTGAGTTTTGCGCGCGTCTCTGCGGCGCAAATCCAACAAGCCATTAAGGTACTTGCTAAAGTCATTAGGCAGCTTGCTTAGTTTGCTGATGTTACTTGGAGTAACTGGTTATGCCTATATTGGCTAGGTTTTTTGTTTCATTGTATTTTTGTTGTCTTAAGGCTGGCTTTTTATTGTATTTATGCTTGGCTAGCAGTTCCTTCTTTTTGGGCTTCACGTTAGAATCTTACTTTTAAGACTGTATAGAATAGGAATATGTAATGGGCAGAGCCTTTCAAAACCGCAAAGAGTCCATGGCAAAAACGTCTGACCAGAAAGCCAAGGTTTACAGTAAATACGGCCGTGAGATTTATGTTTGCGCAAAATCCGGTGGTATCGACCCTAATGGTAATTTGGCACTACGTTCTCTGATTGACCGAGCTAAGAAAGATCAGGTGCCAACGCACGTTATCGACAAAGCGATTGATAAGGCGAAAGGCGGCGGTGGAGAAGACTTTGATACGGCTCGCTACGAAGGTTTTGGTCCTGGTAATACGATGGTTATCGTGGATTGTTTGTCAGATAACCCAAACCGTACTTTTGGTGATGTGCGTACTTGCTTTAACAAAGTGAAGTGCAAAATTGGTGGGCAGGGTAGTGTGAGTCACATGTTTGACCACAGTGCTATTTTTGTTTTCGCTGGCACGGATGAAGAAGCAGTATTAGAAGCCTTAATGATGGCGGATGTTGATGTAACCGATATCGAGCTAGAAGACGGTAAGGTGACAGTATTTGCGCCTCATACAGATTACAGTAAAGCGAAAACGGCCATTACGGATGCGCTTGGCGACATTGAATTTGAAGTAGATGAAATTCAGTTTGTTGCTCAAAACACTATAGAAATTCAAGGTGAAGAGTTGGAACAGTTTGATCGCTTCTTGGATCTGTTGAATGACCTAGACGATGTGCAGCGTGTTTATCATAACGCTGAATAATAGAATGAGAGGCCTCAGTGATATTTTTCACTAAGGCCTTTTTTTATGTATGTTGATTAAAAATGACCAAGCCAAAACCTCAGTTAAAATCTCCCTGCGTTAATGTCTGTCTTCTCAATGATGAAGATGTTTGTGTCGGCTGTTATCGTACCGGTAAAGAAATCAGTCAGTGGGGAAGTATGAATAAAGCCTCTCAGCAGGCAGTGATGAAGAAGGTTCGTGAGCGAGAGGCTAAAAGCAGTTTTGTTTCTGGCTAGCGTTTTTTTGCTGCTGTTAGTGTTATCCCTCTTCATTTTTGTTTTTCAGCTCTATCCATTGCGACATGTATTGTGTGCTTTTAAGGCTGTGGTGTCGCAGCATTAAACCCAAGAAGTGTTTTTTCCTCAGGCTGTCCTTTAGCTGAACGTGTAGCTTCAATCGATTGATTAATTTTGGCTCCCATTCTTCTGCTTGATAACGAGCTTGTAGGATTCTATTGCCATTTTGTTGCATCAGTAACCAGCTTTCTTTGTCCTCATAGAGGGAGACAGCGGCATCAGCAAAGGTTTCTATGTCGTCGGTTATCACCCCGTTCCATGGGAATGCGCCATGCATAGATTCTGCCCCAATGCTGGTGGTTATGCTTGGAGTACCTACTTGCATGGCTTCAACTAATTTGCCTTTAATGCCTGCGCCAAAGCGTAATGGCGCTAAGCAAAGTCGCGACTGTTGCATGACGGCTTGAGCGTCTTCAGCCCAGCCTTTCACTAAAAAGCCCTCTTTTGTATTGTGCAGCTGTGTGGCTTTTGGTGGCGGATAAGCGCCGTAAATATGCATCTCAGCTTTCGGTAAGCGTTTGCGGATTTTTGGCCATATCTCTGTTTTTAATTGTAGGACGGCATCCCAATTTGGCGCGTGACGAAAGTTGCCTATGCTAATAAAATGCTGGCGATCTTCGAAGCTCAGTAATTTGTCTGTGTTTTGTGGTTCTGGAAGCATAAAGGGGAGGTGTAATACGTGCGTTTCTGGCACGTGGAATTCATCGACCAGTAGTTTTGCTTCCACCTCTGAAATCATCAGGGTTAAATCGCAACGATGAATGGCGGCGATTTCTCGAATGCCATTATCGCTATAAAGGTCTTCAACCGCAAAGTCTCGATTTTGTTTCAGCGCATTGTGTCTGGATTGTCTTAGTGAGTGAAGGTCTTCCGTATTCAGGATTCGTAATGAGTCTGGACTGAACTTTTCTACACGCCAGCCAAATTGTTCTTCCATCATGAAGCGATCAAATACCACTATGTCTGGCTTTTTGTGTGCAATATAGTGATCAAATGATGCGCTATTGAGCTCAATATGCTCGGCTTCAATGCCCAGCAGGGAAAGGTCAGCCATGTGTTCTGTTTGCTGAGCGGGGCTCGCAAAAGAAATTTGCCATTGCTCTTTGTGAAAGCAGTTGAGTAATTGCATCATTCTACTGCCAGCAGCGGAAGAGTTTGGTTCTGGCCAGACGTAGCCGATGACGAGTAGGTGCACGGTGTTCTCTCAAGGTTTCAATGGTTTATTGGTTCTGAATTTTTAGCAGAATCAGGACATATTCGTTCGGCTATTGTATCATGGCAGGTAGATTTGTCTTGTCTGCCTCATTTGAAGGGATTGTCAGGCAAGACGTAAGCAAAACATGACGTTGAGAAGATATTATGATCATAAAACCAAAGATTCGCGGATTTATTTGTACAACAACGCATCCAGTAGGTTGTGAGCAAAACGTAAGAGATCAAATCGCTTTTACTAAAAGCAAAGGGGCGATTGAAAACGGTCCTAAAAAAGTACTCGTAATCGGTGCGTCAAGTGGCTATGGCTTGTCTTCTCGTATCGCTGCGGCGTTCGGTTCAGGTGCCGCAACAATTGGTGTTTTCTTCGAAAAACCAGGTACTGAGAAAAAAACCGGTACGGCAGGTTGGTACAATTCTGCGGCATTCGACAAAGTGGCCAAAGAAGAAGGCTTGTATTCTAAAAGCATCAATGGCGACGCTTTTTCAAACGAAGCGCGTGACACCGTTATTGATTTGATTAAGCAAGATCTTGGTCAAGTAGACATGGTGGTTTACTCACTGGCATCTCCGGTTCGTAAAATGCCTGAAACAGGTGAAGTGATTCGTTCAGTTCTTAAACCTATTGGTCAGCCTTACCGCTCCACTGCCATTGATACGAATAAAGATGTCATCATTGAAGCGGAAATTGAGCCAGCAACAGAAGAAGAGATTGAAGCGACTACAACTGTAATGGGTGGTCAAGATTGGGAGCTTTGGATGTCTGCTTTACAAGAAGCAGGTGTTTTGGCGGAAGGTGCTCGCACCGTAGCTTACTCTTACATTGGTTCTGATATCACTTGGCCGATTTATTGGCATGGTGCGCTTGGTAAAGCGAAAGAAGATTTAGATCGTGCCTCTGCAGCCATCGATTCTGAGTTAGCTAAAATCGGAGGCGGTGCGAATGTTGCCGTATTGAAGTCTGTAGTAACTCAGGCGTCTTCAGCTATTCCAGTGATGCCTTTGTACTTGGCGATGGTCTTCAAAGTGATGCGTGAAAAAGGCATTCATGAAGGTTGTATGGATCAGATTTATCGCATGTTCTCTGAACGTTTGTACAACAACCACAATCCAGCAGAATTGACAGACGACAAAAATCGTTTGCGTTTGGATGATTGGGAATTGCGTGAAGACGTACAGCAAGCTTGTCGTGAGCTTTGGCCTCAGGTAAATGATGCTAACTTGTTTGCTGAGACAGACTACCAGCTTTATAAAGATGAGTTTTTGAAGTTGTTTGGTTTTGGTGTGGATGGTGTTGATTACGACGCTGAAGCAAATCCAGAAGCGGATTTTGAAGTCATTACTCTTTAGTTTTAATTAAAAGAGACAAAAAAGGAGTTCAAGTATTGCTTGGGCTCCTTTTTTTATGTGTTTTTATCTCTTATAGTGAATGGAGTCTTATTCTGGGGTGGTTATGAAATATTCATTTGGGTTACTTTTTGCAGTATCGCTATGCGCAGATGCTCAGACTATTGAGCGTCAGCCAGTTGATATTATCTATGGTAATCAGGTTATTCATACCGAGCATCAAGTTGTTGTCAGTTCTCAAGAAGAAGTGGCGGTTATCCCGGCAGAAAAGGCAAAGATGACCTTAGGGCCAAATATTGTTATTACGGCTGATGGTAAAGGTCTGTCTTATTTGGAAGAAAATGCCATCGCGGAGCGCGAACAGGCGATTTACGATGAAGTAAATAAGCGAACCGAAGACGCGCCATTTACTGTGTTGTTTACAGGCAATATACCAGAAGATATTCAAGCTAAGCGTCTTCGCATGATGCCGGAAATAGGTATTTTTGGTGATCAGGTAAGAGCGGATGATACGTCTGAAGATAAAGTTCAGCCTGATGTTGGGGATTTTTCGCCCATTGGAAAAGGGGTTGAGCCGGCGGCTAACGGTGCGAAAGGGGCTCCTGCAACCGATCAGGAAAAGCTGGAGAAGCTGATCGGAGGGTGATTTATTCTCGTCATTATTCCATTTTAAAGATTAGGGGAGCGGCTAGGTGAGGTCTCTTTCCAATCTTGTTGGTCAATGAGTTCTTGTGGAAATGCTTTGTTGTGAATGATTATTTTTGTTGTGTCTGTTGATTGCATTTTATGATTGATAAAAGTCATAAAGTCCCCCCGCTTAATGTTTTCTACGTTATTTATCCACTCTTCCCGCGTTAAAAAATCTGGGTCTGGCTTCGCAATTTGGTGCCATTCATTCAGTGCGTTGTCGCTTAAATTTTTTGCGCTCATTTTAAGCTCGCTTAGTAGGGCGTTCTTAGCTTGTAAAAAATCTTTTTCTGATATGTTCGGTAATCTGGTGCTTTGCTCTTTTAGAAAATCCTCTATAGAGCGAATGATTGTTAGGGTGTCTTTGTCGGGCGATTGCACGAGTAGTCCTAATATTGGGGTATTGCGCAGGCTTAAATCCTGCGCGCCAACTATGTAGCCTAGTTGTTGATTGGTTCTTAGCTCTTGATAAAAAGGGCTGCTAATTAATTTTTTGAGTATCGAAAAGTAAGATTTTTCTGTGATGGCTTTTTTTGTGTGCTGTGCGCTGGTGTCTATCAGTGCATATAGCACGACTTTATCGTTACTCGTTGATTCGAACTGATAGTGGTATTTCTTTTGCGTTGTGAGGCTTTTAGTCTCAATTTCTATTGGCTCACTGGGAGTGAGTCGACCTCTGAAGCGTTGATAAAGAGAGTCTGCAAGCTTTTTTGCTTGCTCTTTTGTTAGGTTGCCAGTGCTGTATCCAACGATATCAAAATGTTCTCGTGCTTTTTTTGTGTATCCCTGAAGGTCTTCTAGCGTAATGGTTGTTAATGCGTCTTCTAATTGTTTTGTGGTGAAGCTATTTTTTGTAATTAATATTCGTAATGCACTGTTGGCGTTGCTGTAGGCTTGTCGACTTTTTTGGTTGCTTAAATCTTTTGCTAGTTGCGCTTTTGCTTGCTCAAATTGTTCTGGTGTTGGACGGAATAGAAATAGTTGATCGATTAGCCAAGTGACATAGGCGCTTTGCTTATCTGAATAGCCGCTGGTTCGCATTGTTGCGCCATTTACGTGAGGGTAAAACGCATAGCCCAATCCCGCCATATAGGGCGCATAAGTTGACTCGCTCACGCCGTCATTAAAAAGACGACTCCATAATTTATTGAGTAGGGTGTGTTTTGGCGTGTCAGCCGCATTGGCAAAGCGTATGCCTAAGAAGTTCATTGCGGTGGGTTTGCCAAAACTTGAATCGGATTTGTTCCAGTAGGTGAAGCCCTCTTTTTGAAAAATAATGGAGGGGGTGGTGTCACTTTCATTGATTAAGCTTACTGACTCGGGGATGAAGGTGTTTTTTTCGGGTAGGGTGACTTTTGTGCTCTGCACTGATTGGTTGATGATGTCTAAAAATAATTGACTAAAATAATTATTGCTATAACGGCTCTGATACCAAGGTTCTGTTTGCCAAATTGGCTTTTTCTTTGCCCAGCTTTCGGGGAATTCGTTATTTGATGTTATTTGTACTAAAAGGTTTTCATCTGATAGTTGTTTCAAAAGATGACGGACTTGGCTTTCGTCTGCAGCGTATTCTAGTCGGTAACAACTCAAAATATTTTCGGGTGGCGTTTTTAGCATTTTTGCAGATAGTGATCTGGCTAGGTTTTGGGGGTTAACGTAGCTTTGGTTGTTAAACATGAGGCGACTAAGTTTTAGTCCTTCTTGTAGATACATTGTGTTGACTGGAGCGGATTTTAAGGTGCTAACAGTGGCGAAAAAATGTTTCGCTACCGTGTCTATTTTTCTTAGGCCTTCATCGGTCAGAGATATTCTGACGCTAAAAAGTGCATTATCACCGTAATCTGCGCTTGTGCTTGCGGATATGCCATTAATTAACCCTTCGGATTTAAGTGAAGCGTATAGTGATCCTTTGTTTTCATTGCCTAGAATGTAAGATAGATAGCGTGTTGGTTGAGTTTTATAGTTTTTGCTTTGAGCGTCTATTTGGTAATAAAAACTCAAAGTGCTGTTATCAATTAATGAGCGCACGAACTGTATTTGCGGTTTGTTCTTTAACATTATCGCTGGGTAGTGCTGTTCTGGTTTAGGTGTTTTGCTTGGAATATCTGAAAAGTACTGGCGAGCAAGTATTGCTATTTGATTGTAGGGTAGGTTGGCTACCATCACTAGTGCCATGTTTTCGCTAAAATAGTTTTCCTCGTAGAGCTTGAGTAATTGCTTTCTTAGTGGGTTGTTTGGCCGGTCTTTGAGTGTGTCTAGACTGCCAACAGTAAAGTGGCTGTATGGGTGCTCAGGATTTAGTAGTGTTTTCAATGCCTGATTGTTTCGTCTGCTTTCATCTTTCAGTTTGGCTTTGTATTCCGAATCGACTGCATTCTTTTCTCTTTGAGTGAGTGATTCGCTAAAAAGTGGCGAAGTAAAAAATTGTGAAAATCTATCCAGTGCACCTTCGTATGCAGTGGGTTTGATGTCAAAGTAGAAATTGGTTGTATCTGTGCTTGTGTAAGCGTTGTGAGAGCCGCCATGGTTATTGATATAGGACTGGTAGTTGCCAGCTTCTGGGTACTTTTTAGTGCCAAGAAAAAGCATGTGTTCTAAAAAGTGGGCGAGTCCCTGTTGGTTTTCTGGGTCCTGAAAATTACCAACATTGACAGATAATGAAGCGGCAAATCGTTCGGCTTGAGGATCACTTACTAATAAGACTTTTAAGTTATTGGGTAATGTTATGAAGTGATAGTCATTTTTATCCGTGAGGCTTTTGTTGGGTATGTTGATGATTTGATTAACTGGCGTTTCTGGTGCGCTGTTGTTCGCTTGTAACTGTGCTGCTTGGTTGTTTTCTAGTGCTACTTGAAGTGAAGTGTTGCCTTGATTCATAGGGGGGGGTATTTCTTGTTGTGTGTTGTTTTCGGTTGGGTAATGGGTATCCGCTTGTATCGAAAAAGATGCAAGTGCAGCAAGTAGAGCGCAATGGGTGATGACTGTTTTTCTTATGTTGATCATGCCTTCAGACTAACTGAAGCATGTGGTGGGATGCAATGGGCTTATTTTTCGCCCATTGCTTTTGATGTTTGTTAGCTCTATTGAGCATCCAGTGATTGGCCGTTGACTGCAAGGCTGTCTTTACCCATTAAATATAGGTAGATCGGCATAATATCATCAGCGGTAGGAAGTGTATTTGGGTCTTCGTCTGGGTACGCGTTTGCACGCATATTGGTTCTTGTTGCGCCTGGGTTGATCGCGTTCGTTCTAATGCTAGGGGATAGTTCTGCTAACTCGCTGGAAAAAAGCTGCATCATGGCTTCTGTTGCGAATTTTGATACGGCATAGGCGCCCCAGTTAGCCTTAGCCTTTCTTCCAACCCCAGAAGTGGTGAAAATAATAGACGCATTTTCAGCTTTCTGAAGTAGAGGTAGTAGGGCTTGGTTAAGCATGAGTTGGCTGGTGACATTAACTCGCATGACTTGCTCGAATAGCGTTGGGTCGTAGGTTGCTATCGGTGCTCGATCACCTAGAAGGCTGGCGTTGTGTAGAATGCCGTCGAGATGTCCAAATTCGCTTTCTATGGTGTTAGCAAGCTCTATGTAGTCGTGTTCTGCAGCACCATCAAGATTTAGAGGTACGATAGCTGCCTGCGGGTAATGCTGCTTTTCGATGTAATCGTAAACGGCTTCCAGTTTTTTTGTGGTGCGGCCTAAAAGGATGATGGTTGCGCCGTGTTTGGCGTAGGTGATGGCGGCCGCTTTGCCTATTCCATCGCCTGCTCCAGTAACTAGGATTACCTTATCTTTAAGTAGTTGGCTTGGGGCTTGATAATCCAGCATATCTCCTCCTTATGCCTTATTTAGGCTTCGATTTTTTGAGTGTGCATCATGTAATTAACAGACACGTCTTCGTCGTTCAATTTGTACACTTTGGTGAAAGGGTTATAGGTTAAACCTGTCATATGTGACACTTCTAAACCAGCCAATCTTGCGTAGTTATTCAACTCTGCTGGCTGAATGAATTTGGCGTAGTCATGCGTTCCCTTCGGCAGCATTTTTAAAATGTATTCGGCGCCAACGATAGCAAAAAGATAGGCTTTAGGGTTTCTGTTGATCGTAGAAAAGAATACGTGGCCGCCAGGTTTTACTAGTGTCATACAGGCTTTGATAACTGATGATGGGTCTGGCACGTGTTCTAACATTTCAAGGCAGGTGACAATATCGTATTGGCCAGCTTCTCGTTGCGCTATTTCTTCTGCCGTGATTTTTTCATAATCAATGTCGAGCTTGGATTCTTCTTTATGCAATTTTGCGACAGCAAGTGGGGCTTCACCCATGTCGATACCTTTGACGTTTGCACCAAGTTTTGCCATAGCTTCTGACAGTATGCCGCCGCCACAACCGACATCGATGACTTTTTTGCCTTCTAGGCCGTCAGCTCGTTCATTTATATAGTTGGTGCGTAGCGGATTAATATCGTGTAGAGGTTTAAATTCGTTCTCAGTATCCCACCAGCGGCTTGCTAGCGCTTCAAATTTTGCAACTTCATTTAGGTCTACGTTGTTTTGTCGGGTGTTGGTCATTTTTTTGTATCCATCTTTAATGTTGCTAAAGGCAATGAGCTCGATGTATTGAACTGCGTAATATGTTTTATTGCCGTCTCTTGTGAGCTTGAACTAAAGTGCACTTTTTCTAGTATAGCGCCAACTAAAGGGGTGACCAATAGCAAACTTACTTTGTCCGATGAGACTGTTCAGTAGGCTGTTTCTGTAATTGCAATATAGAACAACAAAACATGCTCCTTGAAGGGGTGTTATTTATTTCCTTATGGTACAATGCGGCGCTTATAAAAAGATATTAGGGAGTCTTTTTGACTCCGAGGCATAAGGATCGATTGTATCTATGGGTGAATTAGCCAAAGAAATTATTCCCGTCAGTATCGAAAATGAACTTAAGGGATCCTACCTAGATTACGCAATGAGTGTAATTGTAGGTCGAGCATTACCTGATGTGCGAGACGGGTTAAAGCCTGTTCACCGTCGCGTTCTATTTGCGATGAATGAACTTAAAAATGATTGGAATAAACCGTACAAAAAATCGGCGCGTATCGTCGGTGATGTAATCGGTAAATATCACCCACATGGTGATTCTGCTGTATACGATACGATTGTTCGTATGGCGCAGCCTTTCTCAATGCGTTATACCTTGGTCGATGGGCAAGGTAACTTCGGTTCTGTCGATGGTGACAGCGCTGCCGCAATGCGTTATACCGAAATCCGAATGGCGAAAATTTCTCATCATCTATTGATGGATTTAGAGAAAGAAACCGTCGACTTCGTGCCTAACTACGATGGCACGGAATTTATGCCAGAAGTATTGCCTGCGCGTGTTCCTGGACTGTTAGTTAACGGTTCAGCGGGTATTGCTGTAGGTATGGCGACTAATATCCCTCCTCATAATCTCGGTGAGGTTATTGATGGCTGTCTTGCGGTTATTGATAACGCTGACATCACCATTGATGAACTGATTGATCATATACCTGGACCAGACTTCCCAACAGGGGCGTTTATTAATGGTCGCGCTGGTATTATTGAAGCTTACAAAACGGGTCGTGGTCGTATTTACATGCGTGCCCGTCACCATTTTGAAGACATGGAAAAAGGCAATCGCCAATCCATTGTGTTCACTGAAATTCCTTATCAGTTAAACAAAGCGAAAGTGATTGAGAAAATCGCTGAGCTAGTGAAAGAGAAAAAACTGGAAGGCATCAGTGAGCTGCGAGATGAATCTGACAAAGACGGTATGCGTATCGTTATAGAGTTGCGTCGCGGTGAAAACCCGGATGTTGTGGTGAATAATATTTTCACACAAACTCAATTGCAGTCTGTATTTGGTATTAACATGGTGGCCTTGGTTGATGGTCGCCCTCAATTACTTAATATCAAACAAATTCTTGAATGCTTTGTTAAACATCGCCGTGAAGTGGTTACTCGTCGTACTATTTACGAACTTCGTAAAGCGCGTGAGCGTGGTCACATTCTTGAAGGTTTGGCGGTTTCACTAGCAAACATTGATCGCGTGATTGAGCTAATTCGTACATCGCCAACGTCTGCAGAAGCAAAAGAGAAAATTGTTAGCGAGTCTTGGGAGCCGGGTAATGTGGTTGCCATGCTTGAGCGTGCGGGTGCAGATGCATGTCGCCCTGATGATCTTGAGGCGGGTTACGGTTTTGTTGATGGTGCTTATCATTTGTCACCAGATCAGGCTCAAGCGATTTTGGACTTACGCCTACATCGTTTAACTGGTTTGGAACACGATAAATTATTGGGTGAGTATAAGTCTCTTATCGATTTAATTGGTGAGTTGCTAAATATTCTATCTAACCCAGATCGTTTGATGGAAGTGATTCGTGAAGAGCTAGAAGAAGTTCGAGACACTTTCGGTGATGCTCGTCGTACTGAGATCTTAACGTCTCGTCAGGATTTGACGATTGCAGATTTGATCGATGAAGCGCCAATGGTGGTGACGATTTCAAATACAGGCTATGCGAAATCTCAGCCATTGGTTGAGTATCAAGCGCAACGTCGTGGTGGTCGTGGCAAATCTTCTGCGAGCATGAAAGACGAAGATCACATTGATCATCTATTGGTTACTAGCAGTCATGACACCATCATGTTGTTCAGTAATCTTGGTAAGGTTTACTGGTTACGAGTGTTTGAAATTCCAGTGGCTAGCCGAAGTGCAAAAGGTCGTCCTATTGTTAACTTGTTGCCGCTGAGAGAAGGTGAATTTATCTCCGCACTATTGCCTTTGCCGGTTGTGGAGGCGATTGAAGCTGATGCAGAATCGGAAGATGATGTTGCGGATGATGCTATCGTTGAAGCAAGTAGCTATATCTTTATGGCGACAGCAAACGGAACGGTTAAGAAGACCGCGATGCAGCATTTTGCTCGTCCTCGCTCGACTGGTTTGATTGCCCTTAGCTTAGATGAAACAGATGAGTTGGTTGGCGTGTCTGTTACCAATGGCGAAAACGATATTATGTTGGTTTCTTCTTCTGGTAAAACTATTCGCTTTAAAGAGTCTGATGTTCGTGCAATGGGTCGTACTGCGGCAGGTGTTCGTGGTATTCGCTTAAATCAAGACGCTAAGGTTGTATCGCTTATTGTCCCTCAGGATGGTTCTGCTGTATTGATGGCTTGTGAAAATGGTTACGGCAAGCGAACTTTGGTAGAAGACTTCCCAGTGTATGGTCGTGGTGGTCAAGGTGTTATCGGTATTCAAGTGTCTGAGCGTAACGGCCCTGTTGTTGGTGCTGCTCAGGTTGACGAAACGGATGAGATTATTCTGATTACCGATCAAGGTACCTTGGTTCGTACTCGCGTGACAGAAGTGTCATGTCAAGGTCGGAATACTCAAGGTGTTACTTTGATTCGTTTGACCAACGATGAGCATTTGGTTGGCATTGAACGTGTTGTTGAAAATGATGAAGAAGATATTGAGATTGATGAGGCCGATGGTGCCATTGTCGATCAGCCGCCGAGTGAAGGCGACGAATCTCCTGATGTCCTTGAAGACGATACGGAATAGAAAATAAAGCGACGCACCTAGGTGCGTCGCTTTTGTTGTAGATCGTTCTTGTAAAGTAGTTCCTGAAAATACTAGAGGTAAATAAGCAGGATGAGCCGAGTATATAATTTTTGTTCTGGTCCAGCAGCGCTTCCTGAAGCGGTTTTGAAAAAAGCACAGGCGGAAATGCTGGATTGGCATGGTGCTGGTGTTTCTGTAATGGAAATGAGTCATCGTAGTTCTGAGTTCATGTCCATTCTTGCCTCGGCTAAGGCGCGTTTGGTGCGCTTGATGAATATTGGCGATGACTATGAAATTCTGTTTGTTCAAGGTGGCGCATCTACATTATTTGCTCAAATTCCTGCAAACTTGGTGAATGGTTTTGATTCTGCCTGCTTTTTGGATACTGGTGCTTGGTCTTCAAAGGCGATTAAAGAGGCTAAAAGATACACTAATGTAAATGTGGTGGGGTCTTCAAAAGAGCAGAATTACAGTACGGTTCCTGATTTTTCTTCTTTAAAGTTGGATGAGACTGCAGCCTATTTACATCTTTGCCCGAACGAGACGATTGGCGGTGTTGAGTTCTCTGATCTGCCAAAAACTAGTCTGCCTATCGTTGCGGATTTATCTTCAACGATTTTGTCTCGCAAAATTGATGTGAGTAAGTATGGATTGATTTACGCGGGCGCGCAGAAAAATGTTGGCCCTGCTGGTGTGGTTATCTGCATTATTCGTAAGGATTTGCTTGCTCGTAGTAGTGATGAATTACCATCGATTTGGAATTTTGCCAATTTGGCGGCGAATGATTCTATGATTAATACACCACCAACCTTTGCTATTTATTTGGCTGATTTGGTCTTTGAATGGTTGGAGGAGCAAGGTGGTGTTGAGGCGATTGAAGCCATTAATATTCGTAAGGCGCAGGCGCTTTACGACTACATTGACTCGAGTGATTTTTATTCAAATCCTGTTGATCCTGTCTATCGCTCTCGTATGAATGTGCCGTTTATTTTGGCGGATGAGTCTCTTGAATCTCTTTTCTTGCAAGAGTCCGAAGCGGCTGGCTTACGTACTTTAGCTGGCCATCGTTCTGTGGGCGGCATGCGGGCGAGCATATATAACGCAATGCCTATGGAAGGTATTGAGGCTTTGATTGATTTTATGCGTGGCTTCGAAAAGCGTCACGGGTAATACTTTTTAGAGACAACAACCTCTACGGATAATAAATAGCATGTCAAATTCTAAACAAGCGGTACCAGATACTCTGCCTTTGTTGCGTGATCGTATTGATTCTATTGATTCGCAAATACAACTGTTGATAAACGAGCGCGCAGCTTGCGCTCAAAAAGTGGCTGAAGTTAAGTTGGCTGAACAGGGTGGAGACGCGGTTGTCTTTTATCGTCCTGAGCGTGAGGCTCAAGTTTTACGCAGAGTGATGGAGCGTAACGAAGGGCCATTAGGAAACGAAGAGATGGCCAAAATCTTTCGTCAAGTCATGTCTTCATGCTTGGCGCTCGAAAAGCCAATGCGTATTGCATTCTTAGGGCCTGAAGGTACTTTTACACAGCAAGCAGCATTAAAACATTTTGGTAAATCAATCGTTAGTGCTCCAATGGCGGCTATTGATGAGGTGTTTCGCGAAGTTGAATCTGGCGCGGCTAATTATGGTGTTGTGCCGGTTGAGAATTCGACAGAAGGTGTTGTTAATCATACGTTAGACAGTTTCCGTGATTCACGTTTAAAAATATGTGGAGAGGTTGAAGAGCGTATTCACCACCATCTATTAGTGAGTCCGAATATCAACTCTGATGATGTGACGCATATATATTCACATCAGCAGTCTTTGGCGCAATGTCGTGCTTGGTTGGATCGTTATTGGCCACATGTAGAGCGTGTTGCTGTGAGCTCAAATGCGGAAGCAGCTCGTTTAGCTGCAGAGGCGGGCCGTAGCGGTCGAGCAATTGCGGCAATAGCCGGTGAGGTTGCTTGTGAATTGTATAGTTTGTTGAAGGTCTCTGCCAATATCGAAGATCGCCCGGACAATACAACGCGCTTTTTGATTGTTGGTAATCAGGATGTGCCGCCAAGTGGTAAAGATAAAACATCACTGTTAATTAGTGCGAAAAATGAACCAGGTGCTTTGTATCGGTTGCTTGAGGCTTTCGAGCGTCATGGTGTTGATATGACGCGTTTAGAAACTCGTCCTTCGTTAATGAGTCGTTGGGGTTATATATTCTATATCGACTTTGTTGGTCATCATTTGGATGATGAGTGTCGCGCGGTGATAGATGAGTTGCGTGAGCGCGCATCGGAAGTGAAGGTGTTGGGTTCCTATCCTGTGGCTGTGCTTTAGTAATTTATAAGAGTGATGTGTTTTGACTGGTGAAAGTGAATTTCAGGTGTCTGTTGATAAGGCGCCACAAGGAAAAAAGAAATTTGGCAATGTCATGATCATCGGTCTTGGCATGATAGGTGGGTCATTTGCTAAGGCGTTAAAAGAGCGTGGTTTAGCCACGTTATATGCTATTGATCGTCGAGAAGGAGAGTTGGCGTTAGGTGTTTCAACGGGGGTTATTGATTGCCCTGCTGAGATGTCCGCTGAGTTTGTTTCTAAAATGGACGTGATTGTTCTTGCTACTCCTGTGAGGGCGATGGAGTCTGTATTAACGGATCTTAAGCCTTTCTTGTCTGAAAGTACGTTGGTTACTGATGTGGGTTCCACCAAAGGGAGTGTGGTTGAAGCGGTTCGTCGCGTTTTCGGCTATGTACCTGCTAATTTTATTCCTGGTCATCCTATTGCGGGTGCTGAAAAAAGTGGTGTGCTTGCATCTAATTCACTGCTTTTTGAAAAGCACATGGCGATAGTAACGCCATTACCAGACAGTAATCCTGTTTTGCTTGATCGTCTTCATCGTCTCTGGCGTGCTGTTGGGGCGGATGTTGTGAGTATGGATGTTGATCATCACGACCACGTGCTGGCTTCTTCGAGTCATTTGCCGCACCTGCTTGCTTATACTTTGGTTGATGCGCTTGCTAACGGGGAGCGTAGTCAGGATATATTTAAATTTGCTGCTGGTGGTTTTCGTGACTTTACTCGGATTGCTTCAAGTGATCCTGTGATGTGGCGTGATGTCTTTATGGCCAATAAAGATGCCACCCTAGCTACATTAGATCACTTTACGGATCGTCTTGCTGATATGCGAGCTGCAATAGAGCAAGGTGATGGTGCCAGCATGTTTGGTGTTTTTACTCGTGCTAAGTCTGCGCGAGATCATTTTCTTCGATTGTTGGAGCAGCGTACAATTGGTTCTGCAAAAGAAGTTCGTCCTGTATCTGTTTCAGTCTTGCCCGCTTCTGCAATTAAAGGTGATATTTCTTTATTGGGTGACAAATCTTTGTCACATAAAGTGATTACAATAGCCGCGCTTTCTGAAGGGGTGAGTGAAATAAAGAACGTCGATCTGACTGGTGATGTGCGTATTACCATGCAGGCTTTTCGGGATATGGGTGTGGTGATTGAAGAGGCGTCCGCTGATTATTTGCGTGTTCATGGTGTTGGGCTTCGTGGGTTAAAGGCGCCAATTGCGCCAATCAACGTGCATCAATCAAGAGAAAGTTTGTATTTGCTGTTGCCTGTTTTAGCTGGGCAGTCATTTCCAGTCTCTGTTGTCGCTGAAGAGAAGTTACTTAATCAATCGATGAGTGACTTATTTTCTTTGGTGCGCAAAATGGGAGGGGATGTGGTTTCTGACGTGGCTGATTGTTTGCCTGTTAGTCTTGTGCCAAGAGGCTCGTCTAGTGCTTGTCTTGATTTAAAAGTAGGTACTGAGCGTTTGCGTATGTCGGCTTTCTTAGCGGCATTGTATTCGTCCGATGGTGGCTCAATTGCGACTGAATCGACACAATTGTCTCATTGTGAGGCGTTGTTGCGTCATTTTGGTGTGACTATCTTGGATCATGAGGGCGGTTTTAAAGTTGTTTCAGCGCCTCTAGTTGGTACGAATATTGTATTGTCTGGTGATGAATATGAGGCAGCTTGGTTGGTGTTATTAGCGAACTTGTTACCCGGTTCGGAATTATTTATTGAAAATGCTGGCTTGGATTTTGTGTCATTTGCATTTCTATCGTTTCTAAAGTCGATAGGTGCAGATGTTTCTATTCCTGAGTTAGGTGAGTTTGGTTTGTATGACGGTGGGCTTCAGGCTGGCTTCGCTGAGCTAAATTCGTTCATTTTGACCCAAGAGCAGAGTTATCAGTTCAGAGATGAGTTGCCTTTGTTGTGTGTTGCTGCGGCTTATGCAAAGGGTGAAAGTTGTATCCAAGGTGTTGGCTCTCTGCCTTACTATTGTGAAGACAGGGTATTGGCCTTGGTGGATGCACTTAAACATATGAAAATTGTTTGTGAATACGAAAATGGCAGTTTGCTTATTAAGGGTGGTCTTCCATCGGGTGGTGAGTTGGATTGTGCTGGTGATGATAAATTGGCGCTTGCTATGTTGGCATTGGGCGCGCGAAGTCAGTCGGTTACAAAAGTGAATGATTGCCAAAAATTATTAGAAGAATTTAACGAGTTAGAGAGCGTTGCTGTGCAGTTAGGTTTTCACTGCACTGTGGCGCAATAGTTTTTTAAGAGGAATAGTTATGATCAACCAAGGCCCAGTTATTACGATTGATGGTCCAAGTGGTGCAGGTAAAGGCACTGTAAGTCAATTAATCGCAGAAAAGCTGGGATGGCACATACTTGATAGTGGTGCTTTATATCGACTGCTTGCACTTGCTGTATCGCATCACGGTATGTCTTCAGATGATGTTGAGACGTTGAAAGTCTTGGCTGAACATTTGGATATACAGTTTGTGCAGTCAGAAGAAGGTAAAGTTGAAATTATTCTAG
Source organism: Marinomonas sp. ATLA20 (assembly GCF_057180105.1). Taxonomy (NCBI): domain Bacteria; kingdom Pseudomonadati; phylum Pseudomonadota; class Gammaproteobacteria; order Oceanospirillales; family Oceanospirillaceae; genus Marinomonas; species Marinomonas sp. ATLA20. The sequence goes on along the minus strand of NZ_JBXUKU010000006.1, from coordinate 175,099 downwards.
AGGGCGAAGTTGTTACTCAGGCTATTCGAACTGAAGAGGTAGGGAATTGTGCGTCTAAATTGGCGGCCATTCCGGAAGTTCGTGAAGGTTTGTTGTTGCGTCAGCGCGCTTTTTCACAAGCGCCTGGTTTGGTGGCGGATGGTCGTGATATGGGGACAGTGGTGTTTCCTTCTGCACAGATTAAAATATTTTTAACGGCGTCGGCTGAAGAGCGTGCTCAACGTCGTTTGCAGCAATTGCAGCAAAAAGGTGAAGCTGTTAATCTAGCTGAACTTGTTAAAACGATTAAAGAGCGAGATGAGCGGGATGCTAATAGAGCTGTTGCTCCTCTTGTGCCTGCAGCAGGCGCTTTAGTTATAGATAGTACAGATTTGACGATAGAGCAGGTTGTCGAGATGATTTTTGCTGAAACAGCAAAAGCAGGTCTCGTATAATCTGTTCTTTTTTGCGTCTACTTTTTTACATCTAGAATGTGCTAGAATAGATCAAATGTTATTCAAGTCGATAAAGGTGCCAGCAAGCCTTTATCGCATCATTCAAAAAAATTGACCCACATTTGCTGGCAATGTGGATATGGCCTAGTTCTTTATATGGGCCGACTATATAGGAAATACAATGACTCAAAGCTTCGCAGAACTGTTTGAAGAAAGCCTTTTAACCGTCGAAATGGCGCCAGGCTCAATTGTTACTGGTATCGTTGTTGATATTGACAGCGAATGGGTAACTGTTCATGCAGGTCTTAAATCTGAAGGCGTAATTCCTCGTTCTCAGTTCCTAACGGATAGTGGTGAGTTTAACTTAAACATCGGTGACGAAGTTAAAGTTGCTCTTGATGCTGTTGAAGATGGTTTCGGTGAGACTAAATTGTCTCGAGAAAAAGCTAAACGTGCAGAAACTTGGTCTGTTCTTGAAAAAGCTTACGAAGAAAACGCCATTGTTCACGGTGTTATCAATGGTAAAGTCAAAGGTGGCTTCACAGTTGATATCGCTAATATCCGTGCTTTCTTGCCAGGCTCTTTGGTAGATGTTCGCCCAATCCGCGATACATCTCATTTGGAAGGTGTGGATCTAGAGTTCAAACTTATCAAGCTTGATCAAAAACGTAACAACGTTGTTGTTTCTCGTCGTGCCGTTATGGAAGCGACTAACAGCGCTGAACGCGAAACATTGCTTGCTTCTCTTGAAGAGGGTCAAGAAGTTAAAGGTATCGTTAAGAACCTTACTGACTACGGTGCTTTCGTTGATCTTGGTGGTGTTGATGGTCTTCTTCACATCACTGACATGGCTTGGAAACGCATTAAGCACCCAAGCGAAATCATTGCTGTTGGCGATGAAATCGACGTTAAAGTTCTTAAGTTTGACCGCGAGCGTAACCGCGTGTCTCTAGGTCTTAAGCAGTTGGGTGAAGATCCATGGGTTGCTATCAAAGCTCGTTACCCAGAAAACACTAAGGTAACTGCTAAAGTTACTAACTTGACTGATTACGGTTGCTTCGCAGAACTTGAAGAAGGCGTAGAAGGTCTAGTACACGTTTCTGAAATGGATTGGACTAACAAAAACATTCACCCATCTAAAGTTGTTCAGATTGGTGATGAAGTTGAAGTTATGGTTCTTGATATTGACGAAGAGCGTCGTCGTATTTCTTTGGGTATCAAGCAGTGCACAATGAACCCATGGGAAGAATTCGCTACATCTTTCAATAAAGGCGACAAAATCTCTGGCGCAATCAAGTCTATCACTGACTTTGGTGTGTTCATTGGTCTTGACGGCGGTATTGACGGTCTTGTTCACCTATCTGACCTATCTTGGGACGAAACTGGTGAAGATGCAGTACGTCAATACAAGAAAGGCGATATGCTAGAAACAGTTGTATTGTCTATCGATGCTGAGCGTGAGCGTATTTCTCTAGGTGTTAAACAACTAGAAGAAGATCCGTTCCTAGCTTTCGTTGCTGAAAATGACAAAGGCACTATCGTTAACGGTACTGTCTCTGAAGTTGATGCGAAAGGTGCTGTAGTTGTTCTTGCTGAAGGCGTTGAAGCTACTTTGAAAGTATCTGAAATCAGCCGCGAGCGTATCGAAGATGCAACTACTGCATTGAAAGAAGGTGATAAAGTAGAAGCTGCGATCATTAACGTTGATCGTAAAGCACGTACTATCACTCTTTCTATCAAGCAGAAAGATGCTACTGAAGAGAAAGCTGCGTTGAAATCTCATTCTGAGAAGCAACAAGCAGAAACTAATGGTCCAACCACTATCGGTGATTTGATCAAAGCACAACTAGAAAACCAAAACTAAGTTTGGATTAATAGTTGTCATAAAAAGCGGACTTAGGTCCGCTTTTTTTTGGTCTTATTTTCTTGAATTTATTGACAGAAAAACTATACACAGAACATGTGGATAACCATGGGTATAGACTTGGTGTATGTTTTTTATCGCAGAGAGTTAAGCAGTTTTTCGGTGTCTTCTTCGTTCCAATTCTCTTTCTCTAGCAGCTCTTTGAGCGCTTTACTTTGCTGGGCGTTATGGAGGTTTTTTTGGAATTTGGCGTAATGGAAGTCTTTTATTAGTCGTTCGTCGTGCTCTGAGCGATAAAGTGCTTGGTTTTGAGTGTTTTCTGCTCTCTCTTGGTTGAGTGAGTCAATTTTTTTGTAAGTATTTAAAAACTGCTTTTTATTCATCTCCCACTCTCTTATTTGTTTTCGATCCGAAGTATTTCAAAGTGGTCGTTTCTTGCACACCACTTTATATTGACGTCCCAAAGCGTGATTCCATGCTCTCGATCAAGCTGTTCTGATAAATAGGAAGGTCTGGGGTCTTGTCCCACGACTTGTTTAATTAAAGTTGTTATTTCTCTTTTGTGCAAATTTTCGTAGTTCTCGCATTGAGACTTTGCAATTTCAGAAAACAAGACGGGCCTTATTTGCGCTTCTGCGGATGTTGGTGCAAATCCGCCTTTTGCTTCCGTGATGCTGTCTACATAAGGTAAGTAAGGTTTTATATCAAGAACGGGGGTGCCATCTAGCAAATCTGCGCCATGTAAATCAATGAATGTTTTTTTGTCTTCTTGGTAGATGCGTCCAATCTTTACTACAGACAGTCCTATCGGGTTAGGCCTATGAGTTGCACGTGTGGCAAATACGCCTACTTTTACTTTTCCACCTAGGCGTGGTGGTCGTACTTTTGCTTTCCAGTTCTCTGTCATGCAAGCGTGAAAAACAAACTGGATCCAAATATGAGAGAAACCCTCTAGCCCTTCTAATATATCTAATCTGCTATAGGGAGGAATAAGCTCTAAGCGAGCTGTTGCTTCTGTTACTAGTCCGGGCTGTCTTGGTATGCCAAATTTTTCTTTGTAACAAGAGTGCACTATGCCAATGGTGTTAAGAGTAAAAGTATTGGGTGCTGGCAATGTAGGATCCTTTCGTGACAATCTGCGCTTAATGAATAAAAATATTGTGATAGTATACTGTCTTGATGAAATAGATCGCGATTTATTTGACGATCTATTATTTGTTCTTCTTTACTTTTATTAGAGATTAAAAATGTCTTTAGAATCTTATATGAATCAAATTGGTCAGCAAGCTAGGGCGGCTTCTCGCCTTCTTGCCAAAGCATCCACAAAGCAAAAAAATATGGCCCTGTTTGCTATGGCCGACGCTTTGGAAAATGCTCGACCTCGATTGATATCTGAAAACGCTAAGGATATGGAAAATGGTCGAGTTAAAGGCTTAGATTCAGCTTTACTAGATCGTTTGTTGCTTGATGATGCCCGAATTGACGGCATGATTGAAGGCTTAAAGCAGGTGGCATCTTTACCGGATCCAATCGGTGAAATATCAGATATGGTGTATTTGCCATCAGGTATTCAGCGAGGCCAGATGCGCGTGCCTTTAGGGGTGATTGGCATTATTTATGAGTCTCGTCCAAATGTGACCATCGATGCGGCAAGTCTCTGTTTGAAATCTGGTAACGCCACTATTTTACGTGGCGGCTCAGAGGCATTTTATTCCAATCAAGCCATTGCTGAGGCTGTAACGGCAGGTGTTATCGCTGCTGGTTTGCCAGAACATGCAGTCCAAGTTCTTAATACGACAGATCGTGAAGCGGTTGGTATGTTAATTTCTATGCCTGAGTTCGTTGATGTTATTGTCCCTCGTGGCGGCAAAGGTTTGATTGAGCGTATTAGTAAAGACGCACGTGTGCCTGTTATTAAACATCTTGATGGTAATTGTCATGTTTATATTGATAGTGAGGCGGATCTTGAAAAGGCTTTTGCTATTGCTATGAACGCTAAAACTCGCCGCTACGGTGTGTGTAATGCAATGGAGTCATTGCTGGTTCATTCTGCAATTGCTGGGGATGTTTTGCCTAAGTTAGTGACAGCTCTGCAGGAAAAAGGTGTGTCTCTAGTAGGTTGTGAGCAAGCTCGCGCTATTAGCTCTGTCATTGAAGCTGCATCAGAAGAAGATTGGTTTACAGAGTATTTGGCCCCTAAGTTATCTATTAAGATTGTGTCTGATATGGATGAGGCGATTGCACACATCAATAAATATGGTTCTCATCATACGGACGCAATTGTTTCGCAGAACTATACAAAAACACGAGCGTTCATGACGGAAGTGGATTCTTCGTCAGTGATGGTGAATGCTTCAACATCTTTTGCTGATGGCTTTGAATATGGTTTTGGGGCTGAAATTGGTATTTCTACTGACAAAATTCATGCTCGTGGTCCTGTGGGGTTGTTGGGTTTGACCAGTCAGAAGTATGTCGTACTTGGTGATGGTCATACTCGTGACAACTAGGGATAGCGATAATATAAAGGCTTCTGGACTGGCTATTATGGGGGGGACATTTGATCCCGTTCACAATGGCCATTTAAGAACGGCGGTTGAAATTTTAGATCGTTATCATTATGCCGCGTTGAGGTTGATACCATGCTTTCAACCTGTACATAAAGGTCAGCCAAGTGTTTTACCTGAACAGCGACTTGAAATGGCGAGGCTTGCCGTATCAGGAGATGAGCGCTTGAGTGTCGATTCTCGTGAGATTGATAGGGAAGGTCCAAGTTATAGTATCGATACGTTGCGAGATCTTCGGAGCGAAATAGGTCCAGATGAATCACTCATTATGGTGCTAGGAATGGACAGCTTTTTATCCCTTCCAACTTGGCATAATTGGCAGCAGATAATCCAGTACGCTCACTTGTTGGTTGTGTCGCGACCTGGTTGGGAGCCTGACTTGATCTCTGAATTGAGCGGTTTTTGCGAAAACTATCGTGCCGCATCGTCGCATGAGTTACAATGCGCGCCCTCAGGGCGGGTCTGGTTCGAGACTCTCACTCCTTTGGGGATATCCTCTAGCATGATTAGGGCGTTGGCTCGTAAAAACGAGTCTATTGCTTATTTGTTGCCAGAACCAGTCCAAAACTATATAGAACAACATCAATTATATCGATAGGGTAACGTAATTATATGAGTCAGCTTAACCTCACAGCAGATCAAATTTTGGCTTTTGCTGTTGAAGCATTGGAAGATGTGAAAGGTGATAAGATCACAGTATTGAATGTAGGAAATCATACAGACATGATGGATTACATGGTGATCTGTACCGGTACTTCAAAGCGTCATGTTAATGCTTTGGGTCAAAATGTATTTGAACATTTAAAAGGTCAAGGTCTTCAGCCATTGGGTTCAGAAGGTCGTGGTATGGGTAGTGATTGGGTGTTGGTTGATTTACATGATGTTGTTGTGCATGTAATGACAGAAGAAGCTCGAGCTTTTTATGATCTTGAGAAGTTGTGGGATATTAAGCCAGAACAAATGTAAGGCTCTTTTAAATGCGTGTTCGTTTGATTGCTGTTGGTAATAAAATGCCAAAGTGGGTGACTGAGGGTTACGATGAGTATGCTAAACGCTTGCCAAAAGATTTTGCATTAGAGCTTGTCGAAATTCCAATGTCTCCTCGTGGAAAAAACACTGATATACCAAAAGCTATTCGTAAGGAAGGAGATAGTATGCTCGAAGCTATACCTTCTGGAGATAAAGTAATTGCAATGGAAGTTCTTGGTAAAGAGTGGTCTACCGATCAGTTGGCAGATCAGACCGAGCAGTGGCGAATGGATGGCTATAATGTGAGCTTGTTGGTGGGAGGTCCTGATGGTCTTGATCCAAGGTGTACCGCTCGAGCGGATCAAACTTGGTCTTTATCTCGTCTGACATTACCGCATCCTATGGTGAGAGTTATTTTGGCTGAGCAAATTTATCGTGCTTGGACGCTCATGAACAATCATCCGTATCATAGATAAGGTGATGAAGTGAGCCGTCGACATCAAAACTTCCGCAATTATCGTCAAGAACAGCGACTGACACAGCAGCGTGTTTTTGCTGCCGCTATTTTTGTTTTGCTGATGGCTATTGTGTTGATGGCTCGACTGTTTTATTTGCAGGTTATTGAGCATGAGTTATATCAAACCAAGGCAAATGATAACCGTGTTATGCTGGTTACTGAGCCGCCTCCAAGAGGTTTGATATATGATCGCAATGGAGTGGTGTTAGCCGACAATCGTCCTATACACAGTTTAACGGTCATTCCTGAGCGTGTTGAAAGTTTCCCCAAGCTAAAAAAAATGCTTTCTAGCATTATTGATATTAGTGATAGTGAGTGGGAGGATTTTGATGAAAGACGCAAAGAGTATCGCCGCCCTTATCAATCCCTTACGTTAAAATCCCAATTGACCGATGAAGAGTGGGCCAAGGTCTCTGTTGATCTGTATAAACTCGACGGTGTTCAGGTAGATGCGCAATTAACGCGCTATTACCCTTATGGTGAGGCATTTGCTCACGCTATTGGTTATGTTGGTCGGATTACCTCAAAAGACTTAGAAACAGTCGATAAGTTGGCTTACCAAGGTGCTTTATTTATTGGTAAGACTGGTGTGGAGGGGTATTACGAAAAAAACCTATTTGGAGAGGCTGGCCTTAGCAAGGTTGAGGTGAATGCCCGTGGTCGCATTATGTCTGAACTTGAGCGACAAAATCCAACGCCGGGTAAAGACCTCCATTTATATCTAGACGCCAGACTTCAGCAATATGCCTATGATCTATTGGGGGATTACACCGGTGCGGTTGTCGCAATTGATCCTACCACAGGCGGGATTCTCGCTCTGGTTTCTAAGCCTGGTTATGATCCCAACCTGTTTGTGCGGGGGATTTCTGTTGATGATTACGCCAAATTACGCCAATCCAAAAAACTCCCTCTTTTTAACCGTGCTTTGCGTGGTGGTTATCCTCCTGCGTCAACGATTAAGCCTTTTATGGGGCTTGCTGGATTAGAGTATGGGTTTTCGTCATGGACTGAACGGTATTTCGCGAAGGGCTATTATCAAATAAATCCGGATGGTCGTCGTTACCGAGACTGGAAGCGAACAGGGCATGGTTGGATTAATTTAGAGCGCTCTATTATTGAGTCAGTTGATACCTATTATTATCAACTGGCTAACAAGATGGGAATTACTCCTATCCATAATTTTTTGACACGTTTTGGGTTTGGTCAGACAACCTTGCTGGATTTGAATGGCGAGAGTCATGGCTTGCTGCCTTCCAATGAGTGGAAAAAAGCCAAATACAAAGAGCCATGGTACCCAGGAGATTCGGTTAACGTTGGTATCGGACAGGGCTTTATGGTGGCGACACCTTTGCAAATAGCTTCGGCTACCTCCGCTTTAGCAAGTAAAGGGCATTATTTTTACCCTCGTATGACGCAACTTGTGGGAGACAAGCCCGCTGAATTTCCAGATGGTCTTGGAGATGAGCACGATATTGTCTTGAAGGATCAGCGCAACTGGGGGCGTATGATTGATGCCATGCGTAAAGTAATAACCGACTCGCATGGCACTGCAAGGCGTTTGCAAGGAACGGATTACGAAATCGCAGGGAAAACAGGAACTGGGCAAGTATTTAGTCTGCAAGAAGACCAAGAATATGATGCTGATAGCCTTGCAAAGCGTTTACATGACCATGCGTTATTTATTGGCTTTGCTCCGGCTCGAAATCCGAAAATTTCAGTGTTTGCCATTTTTGAAAATGGTGGCAGTAGTTCTAAACCTGCAGACTTAACGAAAGCATTATTTGACGCTTACTTGCATGATGATTATCCGGCGCGATATGACTATTTGAAAGGTGATAAAAATGACTGATAGCTTTTATCGCAGGGCGCTGTCTTTTACCAATGCTCGTTTATGGAAACTCGTACACGTTGACGTTTTGTTGATGGGGTCTTTGTTATTACTGATCTGCGGCGGGCTTTTTATTCTGTACTCTGCTTCCGGACAGAATGTGGCCATGGTTGAACGACAGGTGTTTCGATTGGTCATAGGCTTGATGATTTGTGTGGCCTTAGCTCAATTACCTCCGAAATATATGCGACGAGCTTCACCTGCGTTATTTATTTTCATTTCCGTTTTGCTCGTGTGTGTACTCTTGTTTGGTGTTGGTGCGAAAGGGGCTCAGCGTTGGTTGGCTTTGCCTGGAGGTTTGCGCTTTCAGCCCTCAGAGATAATGAAAATTGTTATGCCAATGATGATCGCTTGGTATTTTTCCGATAGGCAGCTGCCGCCAAGTTTTAAGCAAATATTAGCTGTTCTTGGTCTGATTGCATTACCTGTTCTGATGATAGCGAAACAACCTGATTTGGGTACATCTTTGTTGGTTGCCGTGTCTGGAATCTTTGTTCTCTTTCTAGCAGGGCTAGGGTGGCGTTATATATTGGGGGCTGCAGCGTTAGCACCAATCGCTGGTTATACATTATGGCAGTTTATGCATGACTATCAGAGGCAACGAGTACTAACCTTTTTGAATCCTGAAAGCGACCCGCTTGGGTCTGGTTGGAATATTATCCAGTCTAAAACGGCAATTGGCTCGGGAGGGCTCTACGGAAAAGGTTTTTTGCAGGGAACACAAGCTCAACTCGATTTTCTTCCTGAGAGTCATACGGACTTTATTATTGCGGTTCTCGCTGAAGAGTTTGGTATGCTGGGTTGTGGTGTACTGATTTTAGCTTATTTCCTTGTCATTGCTCGGGGTTTATACATAGCAGCATATGCAGAAGATAACTATGCGCGATTGTTAGCAGGCAGTTTAACCCTTACATTTTTTGTGTACATGTTTGTAAATATTGGGATGGTGTCAGGCATTCTTCCTGTGGTTGGGGTACCCTTACCACTTGTCAGTTATGGTGGTACTTCTATTATTACCATCATGGCGACATTTGGGATTTTAATGTCAATACAAACACATAAAAGAGCAAGATGATGATTAAGCAAGCTACTTTGTTGTTTCTAGCGCTTGGTCTAACTGCGTGTAGTGGTATGGATCATTCTACATTACCTTCAAATTCGGGAGTCAGTGAGTCTCTACTTGAAGATATGCCCAAAGAATGGGCAGATTCCTATGCTGGGAATCCAGAGGTTCAAGTATTTATTAATAAGCTGGTTAGAGAGCATGCTTATGACAAAGGGCGCCTCGAGTTGGCTTTTTCTCATATAAAAGTGCGTCCTAAAGTGATTGAAAAATCAGATAACCAGCCTGAAGTCATTACGCCTTATTATGAGTATAAAACCCGTTTTGTGAATGAAGAAAGGGCAAAGCACGGTCGAGAGTTTGCAAAACGCAATGCAAAGTGGCTGCGAAAAGCAGAGCAAGAGTTTGGCGTAGAGCCTAATATCATAGTGGCTCTGATAGGTGTTGAAACCTATTACGGCCGTATTACTGGGTCAAAAGACGTTTTTACCTCCCTTACCACATTAGCATTTGATTACCCACGAAGAAAAGAATACTTCCAAAGCGAGTTAGAAGCCTATTTATTGCTTGCTCGCAAAGAAGGTTGGAACATTGGCGACACAAAAGGGTCATATAGTGGGGCGATGGGGATGGTGCAGTTTATGCCCAGCAACTATCAAAAATTGGCAATAGATTATGACAAAAACGGACATATCGATTTGTGGGGATCTGAGCCTGATGCGATTGGCAGTGTTGCAAATTACCTTAAGCATCATGGTTGGCAGCCTCGACAACCTTGGTTTGTAATGGCTTATGTTACCGATCCAGATTCAATGGTGGATTTCATCAACCGTGGCAGGGTGGCAAGTACGGAAATGACCGAATGGTCTGCGCTAAATGTACTTCCAACACAGCCATTTATACCTCAGAAAACAGGCTTGATAGGCTTACGAACAAGTCCGGAAGAGGTTTCTTATTGGCTCGCGTATGAAAACTTTTTCACCATTATGGATTACAACCCAAGTAGGCGATATGCCATGTCTGTATTGGAGCTCGCTGAGAGTATAGGAACCTATGAAAGTAATTAACATGCTGTTTGTTGCTGGCCTGAGCTTGCTAGTATTGAATGGGTGTATGAGTACGCGTCATGTTTTAGGAAAAGATGATGTGGATTATGAAAAAGCATCGGGTGGCGGTCGCTATTCTATTTTACAAGATCATGCGCCTACTGGTGATATAAAGGTAGATCACCTTCCGGATCTTGTTCCGAAATGGGAGCCTAAAAGTCGTGGTGGCAACAAGAGTCCTTACGAAGTGTGGGGAAAAAAATATTGGGTAATGGATTCAGCACAAGGTTACGAGGCAGAGGGAACCGCGTCTTGGTATGGTAAAAAATTTCATGGGCATAAGACCTCAAATGGGGAAACATATGACATGTACAGTTTTTCTGCTGCTCATAAATCGCTGCCGTTACCTACCTATCTGAAAGTGACGAACCTTGATAATCAGCGTTCTGTTATTGTTAGAGTGAATGATAGAGGGCCGTTTCATGGTGATCGTTTAATCGATCTATCCTACGCGGCTGCCGCACGACTTGATTATCATAAAAAAGGATTGGCGCGGGTTCGAATTGAGGCAATTACCCCTGCCCAAGGGCAGTCGTATAATCCACCTAAAGTCACAGTTAAAAAGACGGTGAATCCGCCTGAAGCCTTACCTGATAAGGCATCGCTTATTCCCACTATAGAAACAAAAAGTGTTCCATCAGAGTTGGTTTTTTCTCATCTGCAAATGGGAGCTTTTAGCTCTGAGGAATCTGCAGGCAAGCTTAAACAACGTCTTTTTGAGGCATTTGATACGACGATAAACGTTGTTATTAATAAACAAGATGATGGTCTATTTAAAGTTTTGGTTGGTCCTTTTGCTGATGCAGGGGAATTGGCTCAATGGCAGCAAAAATTACAGCAAGAAGGTTTCGGCAGCCCTGTGAGAGTTGCTTTAGTACCCTAGGTACGATTTGTTTGGGCTAGAGATTCTTAAAGGGCTCTAGTATCATTTGTTAACATTTTTTTAGAAGACGATATTTTTGAGTATGAAAAAACTCCTAGTTACTTTATCACTTGTATTTTGTTTCGTGAGCAGCTCCGTTTTTGCTGCTCCTTCATTAATCCCAACGCCGCCACAATTGTCAGCGAGTAGTTACATTCTTATGGATGCATATACTGGCGATATTTTGGTTGAGCATAATGCTGATCAGGCTTTGCCTCCAGCAAGTCTAACGAAATTAATGACGGCTTATATTATTGAATATGAGTTGGCTCGCGGAAATTTATCACTGGATGATATGGTCAATGTGAGCGAAAAAGCATGGAGAATGGAAGGTTCTCGTATGTTTATTCGAGAAGGAACACAAGTTAAGTTAGAAGACCTAATGCGCGGTATTATTATTCAATCTGGCAATGATGCAAGTGTTGCCGCCGCAGAGCATATTGCTGGCAGTGAGTCTGCTTTTGCTGACTTGATGAATCAACATGCTCAACTTCTTGGAATGAAAAATTCGCATTTCGTGAATGCAACAGGTTTTCCAGCAGAGGATCATTATTCTAGCGCCCACGATATAGCAAAATTGGCGCGTGCGACTATTATACAGTTTCCAGAAAACTACAGTATGTATGCGGAAAAAGAGTTTACCTACAACAATATCCGTCAGCCAAACCGTAATAAATTGCTGTGGCGCGATAAAACGGTTGATGGTATGAAAACTGGTCACACTGAGGCCGCTGGCTTCTGTTTGGCTGCTTCTGCTGTTCGCAATGGTACCCGCTTAATTACTGTTGTTATGGGAACGAAATCAGATAATGCCCGTGCCGTTGAATCTCAAAAGTTGTTGGATTACGGTTTCAGATACTATGAAACACGTAAGCTATATAGCCGTGGTCAGGTGGTGAATAATGCTCGTGTTTGGGGTGGTAGCCAGCCTAACGTAAAAGTAGGTTTTGCCGAAGATGTTTTGGTTACTATGCCTCGTCAACAAGGTGCGTCTATTCCAGCTACACTTGATATGCAGAAAGAAATTATGGCACCAATTGCTGTAGGCGATGTATTGGGTAAAATTGTGGTTGGCACTGAGGGTAATGTCTTAATAGAGCGCTCAGTAGTTGCACTAGAGGCAGTAGAAGAAGGTGGTTTCTTCAAGCGAATGTTTGATAAAATTAAACTCTTCTTTATGAACTTGTTTTAAGCGCTAATAGCGAGTGGTAGATTAAATTAATGGCACTAATTACAAAAAACGGTGATCAAGCTGAGAATGCAGTCGATGCACCTAAAATAGAGTTTCCTTGTGACAACTACGTTATCAAAGTGGTTTCACTCGACGTTGATGGTATTCATACCGAGATAACAGAGCGATTGCTGGTTCATGCTCCAGAGATGGATGTCGCAGCAGAGAATATTAACCGCTCTAGTAAAGGGCGCTTTATTAGTTTTAGTTTTCGTATTGTGGCTCAAAGTGAAGATCAGCTATCGGCTTTACACCGTGACTTAATGTCGATTGAAGCCGTTAAGATGGTCATGTAAATGCAGCTAGACTTAATTTGCCGTGATTTGGGTGTGGTTGACTACGCTGAAACATGGGAGCGGATGAAGCAATTTACTCAAACTCGTTCAAAAGACGATGCAGATGAGATTTGGTTGTTAGAACACCCTTCCTTATTTACGCAAGGTCAAGCGGGTAAAGAAGAGCATCTTTTAGCTCCAGGCGATATTCCTGTTATTCAGGTCGACCGTGGTGGTCAGGTCACGTATCATGGGCCGGGGCAACTTGTTGCTTATGTAATGGTTGATTTAAAGCGTCTCGGAATAGGCGTTCGTGATTTGGTTAGTGTGCTAGAAAATTCAGTTGTTGGTGCTCTTGCATCGAGCTCAATTGAAGCATATCCAAAGCCTGATGCGCCTGGTGTCTACGTGAATGAGCAAAAAATTGCATCACTGGGATTGCGTGTGCGTAGGGGCTGTTCATTTCATGGGCTTGCCTTAAACGTTGATATGGACCTCACCCCATTTAATCGTATTAATCCATGTGGCTATCAAGGCTTACAAATGGTTGATATGAAACGTCTTAATGAAGACGTTACTTTATCGAATGTAAAGGTTCAGTTGGCGAATCAGCTGGCTGAGCAGCTCGGATACAGTTATCCAGCTATCCAACAAGGGTGGAAATAGAATGACAGCAGAACGCAAACGCGTTGTTCAAGGGGAAAAACTACGCGGTGCCGATAAAATGGCGCGTATTCCCGTTAAAATAGTTCCTACTGAAGAGATTCCGCGTAAGCCTGATTGGCTTCGTGTTCGTATGCCTGCTTCACCAGAAATTGCTCGCATCAAAGCAACTTTGCGTGAACATAAGTTGGCTTCGGTTTGTGAAGAGGCTAATTGCCCAAATCTAGGTGAATGTTTCAGTAATGGTACTGCCACTTTTATGATTATGGGTGAGATTTGTACTCGTCGTTGCCCTTTCTGTGATGTTGCACATGGTCGCCCAAATCCACTTAGCGCTGATGAGCCAAAAGAGTTGGCTGCCGCTATACGTGATATGAAGCTTAAATATGTGGTTATTACTTCCGTAGATCGTGATGATCTTCGTGATGGTGGTGCTCAGCACTTTGTGGATTGTATTACAGAGACGCGAGCAGAAAGTCCAAATATTGAAATCGAAACATTGGTACCAGACTTTCGTGGTCGTATGGAAGTGGCTATTGATACACTTTCAATTGCACCACCAGATGTCTTTAACCATAATTTGGAATCCATTCCGCGTTTATATCGCCAAGTAAGACCTGGATCTGATTACCAATGGTCATTAGATCTTTTGAAGAATTTTAAAGATCGTTGTCCTGATGTGCCAACTAAATCTGGTTTGATGGTTGGTATGGGTGAGACATTTGAAGAGATTGTTGAAGTTCTGAAAGACTTGCGAGCTCACAATGTTGATATGTTGACGATTGGTCAATATTTGCAGCCTTCTAAGCATCATTTCCCAATGGCGCGTTTTGTTCCGCCAGAAGAATTTGCACGCTATGAAGAAGTTGCAAAAGAGTTAGGCTTTAAGCATGCTGCGTGTGGGCCTTTGGTTCGCTCGTCTTACCACGCAGATAAGCAAGCACATGGCGAGCACGTTTCTTAATTTGTTCGTTAGTTAGATTGAAGCGGAGTTAAGATGTTTCTTAGCCCCGCTTTTTTTATTTGGGCGAAGGAAAAAATATACCTGATTTTCATTATGGCGTACTTTTAATGAAAGTAGTGCAGGTGTTCGGTTATTTAGATTTTGGGAGATGATATGAAGCCTTGGTCAATTAAAGATTCGATGGAACTATATAATGTCAGCCATTGGAGTAGTGATTTTTTTTCAATCAATGACAAAGGACGTGTTATTGCGTTACCTGATAGGGAAAATAGTATTGATTTGACTGAGCTTTCAGTAGCACTCAAACAGCAAGGTATTCCTTATCCTTGTCTTGTGCGTTTTCCCAATATTCTTCACTCACGCATTGAAAAAATTACCAACTCGTTTCAGCAAGCTATTGATTATTACAACTATCAATCGAAATATGCCATTGTTTACCCTATTAAGGTAAACCAACAGCGTCGAGTGGTCGAAGAAATTGCAGCATGTCAGCCTGACAATGCTGCCACTGTTGGCTTGGAAGCCGGTAGTAAGCCAGAATTGATGGCTGTTTTGGCTATGCATAAAAACGCTGATGGCATTATTGTTTGTAATGGCTATAAAGATCGTGAGTTTATTCATCTTGCGCTCATGGCCGAAAAAATGGGACATCAAGTCTTTATTGTTGTTGAGAAGATGCATGAGCTTGATTGGATTTTAGAAGAAGCCGATAAGATCGGTGTTCAACCGCGTATCGGTATCCGTATTCGCTTGGCATCTACTTGTACAACCCATTGGGGTAACAGTGGTGGAGAAAAATCTAAATTTGGCCTGACTACATCCCAATTGTTACGTGCAATTGATCGTTTACGTGAATTAGATTTGTTGCATTGTCTTGAGTTGATCCACTTCCATTTAGGTTCACAAATAACGCGGATTCGCGATATTCAGAACAGCCTGAAAGAGTGTGCTCGTTATTACGCTGAACTTCATCAGATGGGCGTAAAGGTGGAGTGGGTTGATGTTGGTGGTGGTTTGGGAGTCGATTATGAAGGTACACGCTGCCAAAATGACTTTTCAGCAAACTACAGTATTGGTGAGTATGCTAATAATGTCGTGTTTGCCTTCCATAATGTGTGTGAGCAATACGAACTTCCTCACCCTAATTTGATTTCGGAATCTGGTCGAGCTGTGACGGCACATCATGCGATGATGATTGCAGATGTTTTTTCTCACGGCGCTGAGCTTTTACCGATTGAGGAGCCAGCAGAAAATAGTGAGCTAGAGTTGCAGCGTCTTTGGGCATCTTACCAAAGTTTAAAACGTGAGAGCCAAGAAGATAGTCGATCTTTGGTCGAGATTTATCATGATTTGCTCGATGACTTTAATGATAGTTTGGCCTTGTATAATCATGGTCAGCTTAATCTGTCACAAAGAGCACAAGCAGAAAACCTATTTTTATCAGCATGCCGAAACTTATTACCTCGCTTGGACAATCGAAATAGAGGCCATCGTGCGGTAATTGATGAACTTAACGAGCGTTTAGCTGAAAAGTTGTTTGTTAATTTATCCGTATTCCAGTCTATGCCTGATGCGTGGGGGATCGATCAATTGTTCCCTGTGTTGCCTTTGCAGGGATTGGATCAGGCGCCTTCTTTTAGAGGTAAAATCCAAGATGTTACCTGTGACTCTGATGGTTGTTTGTATAGCTATGTTGATGGTCAAGGTATTGAATCTTCTCTACCGTTACCTCCGCCGCCGCCAAAAGGTGAAGACTACTTAATGGGCTTTTTCTTGGTTGGTGCTTATCAAGAAACTCTAGGTGATTTGCATAACTTATTTGGTGACACTTGTTCCGTGGATGTTTATTTAACGGATGATGGCTTCAGAATTGACCATATATTAAAAGGCGACAGCGTTAAGGATGTGCTTAAGTACGTTAGTTATAATGAGCATGAGTTGATGAAGGGTTATCAAGATAAAGTAGCGGCAAGCCCACTTAGTCAAGAAGAACAAGTTACTTTACTAGCAACCTATAAAAAAGTACTTGAAGGTACGACGTACCTGACTCAGGTATAACTGAACCAGCGTGATAGCAACACAACCTATTTTGGAGGTAGTTTAGTATGAGTAATGTAAAAGTGGCCTGCGTTCAAATGTCGGTCAGTACAGACTTTCAAGCAAACTTAGATAATGCGGTGGCACAAGTAAGAGAAGCCGCTGCAAATCAGGCTAATATTATTTTGTTACAAGAATTGTTTATGGGGCCATACTTTTGTATTGATCAAAAGCCTGCTTATTTCGACTGGGCGCAACCTGTAAGCGATTGTTTGGCAATTCAGACTATGAGTAAGCTTGCGAAAGAGCTAGGTGTGGTCTTGCCTATTAGCTTTTTTGAACGCGATGGTAATGTTTTCTATAACTCTTTGGTAATGATTGATGCCAATGGTGATGTCATGGATTTGTATCGTAAAACGCACATTCCAGATGGCCCTGGCTACCAAGAAAAGTATTACTTCACACCAGGTAATACTGGTGTGAAAGTTTGGGATACTCAGTTTGGTCGAATTGGCTGTGGTATCTGTTGGGATCAGTGGTTTCCAGAGTTAGCTCGTGAACTAGCACTAAAAGGGGCAGAACTTATTTTTTACCCTACAGCAATTGGCTCTGAACCGCCTTATCCGGAATGGGATTCTAAGGACCATTGGCAGCGGACCATGCAAGGGCATTCTGCCGCGAATATGGTGCCAGTTATTGCTGCAAACCGTATTGGACGAGAAGAAGGTGAAAATAGCTTTATCCAGTTCTATGGCTCTTCTTTTATGACTGATGAAATGGGTGCTATGAAGTGTGTGGCTGGCCGAGACGAAAGTACTATCTTGTATTCTGAGTATGATTTAGAGGCTATTCGTAAAGCGCGTCAATCATTTGGTTTGTTTCGCGATCGCCGTCCGGATCGATATCAAGCGATTACTGCTGGTGCCGGTATTACTTGGGGAAAGTAAGGTTAAAAGCAAAAAAGTGCCCGCATAAAGCGGGCACAAAGCTTTCCTTATCCTTATTGATACAAAGGGGGAATATCAACAAGGTAGATCTATTTGCACTTGGCTTTTCGAAGCCTAAAGTTAGCGTATAAAATAGTGCAAGGCTTGTGTTTTTAACACCCTGACGGCAATGTAAAGCGAATTAAGTGCTTTGATTACAAGGCTAAGTAGAAGCAAATCCTCGTCAGTATAGATCTGTCCAGAACTTAGGTATTAACTATAGTATGAGATTTTAACTCTGGCCTGAACTTTAAATAGATGCGAGCATATTATGCTTCTGCGGCTAGTTAAAAGATCCACCTATTTATTTTAGAGAGTCGATGAACGTATTTAGTTCCCCTACAAAATTACCTTATTTTGCGATCATGTTGTCTAGTAAACTAATGTTGAATGACTTAACCTACCGCATTATGGCTGAAAAAATGCTCGAATTAGCGCAAGGCCAACCTGGCTACCTTGGTGCTGAATACGGTTCGGGAGAAATGGATCTGCTGATGACTTATTGGCAAACGCAGCAAGCGGCCGAGGATTGGTTGAACCATGATATGCAGCGTAGAACTTTATCCATTGGTGAAAGTTTTTGGTACGAAGAATATTCCTTAAAATTGTTCGAAGTGATGAAGGACATGTCATTTAAGTACTCTGATCAAGGTATACATGCTTCGCGTTTCCCTCGGATTGTTACCGAAAGGGGCGTATTGAAAATATTAGACGAATCACAAGCCTCACTTTTGCATGATTATATCAATCAAGAAAAAGCCTTTCTTGCCCCATGGGAGCCTCTTAGAAACGATGGTTATTATTCCCTTGAAACGTGTCAATTGCGTGTTCGGGAAATGCGCCGAGACTTTTTAGAAGATAGAGGGGTTGTCCTTTGTTTTCTATCACCTAACGAAGATAGAATGCTCGCCTATACAAATTACTCAAACATTATTCGTGGCGTCTTTCAGGCATGCAACCTTGGCTATAGTTTGCGAGAAAGCGAGCAAGGTAAGGGGATTATGCTGGAAGTTTTGCAAGCTGGAATAGATTACCTTCATAAGGAGCAACATATTGATCGTATTCAGGCGAGTTATATGCCAAGAAATGCCCGAAGTGCAGCAGTGTTGAAGAAGCTAGGCTTTGATAAAGAAGGTGTTGCAAGGGATTATTTGAAAATTAATGGTCAATGGGAAGACCATATATTGACAGCATTAGTACTGCGTTGAAAGTGTTTTAGAGAGCTTCAGAGTTGGGCTTTGTAAGCAGTAATATTCGCCCTTTGGTATTTTGGGTTGTCATAACAGACAACATAGTTATGCTTTCGGCGCTTGGATTTAAAATTGCTCTAGGCTCTTTTGAGGCAATGACTTTACCGTAAATAGGGCAGGCTTTAGATTCTCTTTTGTTATTAGAAATAAATGCCTTGCCATTTAATGGTAGCAGATATTGAGTGGCTGATTTTTGATAATAAAGTGTTTCTTTGAATTGAGGTGGATAGAGTTCTAACGCAATTTGTCCTGCTTCCCCATCCCAAAGTGGCCATGTTTTAATTTGGCTTCTTCCTAATGTTGAATCTACTGTGCCCGAAGATATTTTTTTAAGCGAGTCGCTTAACTCTGTTTGACCTTTGTTTATGAGTCTAATTAAACACAGCTCGACTGTTGGGGTAAGCAAGGTGACGCTGTTTACCGTTTGCGCAGCTAGCCAAACTCCCTGATGTTGCTTGAGGACTGTTTCTTGTTCACAATTTTGCTGCGCGCTTTGTTGTAAGTATAATTCTCCTCTAATTAGAAAGAGGAAGGTATCAGCCTGATGGTGATAGAAACGGGTTGGTGTGTCGTTCTGAAACAGGTGTTCATGCGCAATAAAAAGATCATCTTGTTGATGAATGATTAAACGTTTACTGGACTCCCCAAGGCTATAGTTTATTGGGTCGAGTGTATTTTGATCAGATAAGTTCACCATCACGTACCTTTTTAATTATCGAACGTATTGAAACACGAGAATAGCGACCTTTCCATGATAATCTTACGATGAGTGTTGCAGTAAGTTGGGATGTTTCTTTATAGTTGAGCCCATATTAGTTTATGAAATCCGCATGCGCTGATAATTTGTCCATGCAAACGATTATAGAAGGAAAAATTCCTTGAGTGAGTTGTCAAATTTCGAGTCGAATGAAACCCTTTCATTAAAAGACTACACAGAAAAAGCGTACTTGAATTACTCCATGTACGTTATTTTGGATCGAGCCTTGCCGCATATCGGTGACGGTTTGAAGCCAGTTCAGCGTCGTATTATCTACGCGATGAGCGAATTGGGGTTGAAGGCCACCGCCAAATATAAAAAATCGGCTCGTACTGTGGGTGATGTGCTAGGTAAATTCCATCCTCATGGTGACAGTGCGTGTTATGAAGCTATGGTGTTGATGGCTCAGCCTTTCTCATACCGTTATCCGCTTGTTGATGGTCAAGGTAATTGGGGTGCGCCAGATGACCCTAAATCTTTCGCGGCTATGCGTTACACCGAATCTCGTTTGTCAAAATACGCCGATGTCTTGTTGAGAGAAGTTAGCCAAGGCACGGTGGATTGGACACCTAATTTTGACGGTACATTGCAAGAGCCATCTGTTTTGCCATCTCGTCTGCCTAACTTATTGTTGAATGGTACGACGGGTATTGCCGTTGGTATGGCAACGGATATTCCGCCACATAATTTGCGTGAAATTGGCGGTGCTTGTATTCACCTGCTTAATAATCCAAACGCAGAATTAGATGATCTGCTTAATTATGTTCAGGGCCCTGACTTTCCAACGGGTGGTGAAATAATAACGCCAAAAAGTGACATAGTTAAATTGTATGAAACCGGCAAAGGGCAGATTAAAGCGCGAGCACGTTTTACAATAGAAGAAGGCGAAATTGTCGTTAACGAATTGCCTCACCAGGTATCCGGTAGCAAGATACTAGAGCAAATTGCTGCGCAGATGCAGGCGAAAAAATTGCCTATGGTGGTGGATTTACGAGATGAATCAGACCATGAAAATCCGACTCGATTAGTGATTGTTCCGAAATCAAATCGTGTCGATATTGACTCGGTTATGACGCATCTTTTTGCAACGACCGATCTTGAAAAGTCCTATCGCGTTAATATGAACGTGATTGGCTTGGACGGTTTGCCTCAAGTTAAGCCCCTAAAGAACTTTTTATCTGAATGGTTGCGCTTTCGTATCGATGTGGTTCGTCGTCGTTTGCAGTTCCGCCTTGATAAAGTGAATAACCGTTTGCATATTTTAGAAGGTTTGTTAATTGCCTACTTAAATATCGATGAAGTCATTGAAATCATTCGTACGGAAGAAAAACCCAAAGTAGAGCTGATAGCTCGATTTGGTTTGAGTGACACGCAAGCCGAATCTATCTTAGAGTTAAAATTACGTCATCTTGCCAAGCTTGAAGAGATGCGTATCAAGGGCGAGCAAGACGAGTTGGAAAAAGAGCGTAAGCAATTAGAAGCGCTATTGTCTTCTGATCGTAAGTTGAAAAAACTCATTACTGAAGAGATTCAAGAAGCGATTGATGATTTTGGTGATGATCGTCGTACACCCATTGTGGCTCGCAAAGAGGCTCAAGCTTTTAGTGAAGAAGATTTGCTGTCTAATGATCCCATTACGGTAGTTATATCTAAGCAAGGCTGGATCCGTGCTGCTAAAGGCCATGATATTGATGTGAATGGTTTGAGCTACAAATCTGGCGACGAGTTCTTGGTTAGTGCCAAAGGGCGTTCGAACCAGACACTTGTTTTGCTTGCATCTAATGGACGAACCTATTCGATTAAAGCGCATACCTTACCTTCTGCTCGTGGACAAGGTGAGCCAATTACTGGTCGTATTTCATTGGAAAAAGACGCCACTATTGTCTCTGCTGTGTTGGATAGCGAAGAGGCTCATTACCTGATAGCAAGTGATGCGGGTTATGGTTTTGTTGCACAGCTAAAAGATCTATACGCTAAAAATAAAGCGGGTAAAGCGACCTTGTCATTACCAAAAGGTGCTCAAGTAATGGCGCCGGTTTTGGTTCAAGATCCGACATTAGGTCGTGTTGTTGCTATCTCTAATGAAGGTCGTATGTTAGCGTTTGATGTTGTTTCTCTACCGCAGATGGCGAAAGGTAAAGGTAATAAAATGCTGAGTATTCCAAGTGCTCGTGCTGCTGATAGAGAAGAGTTAGTTATTGCGTTGGCGTGTGTTCAGCCAAATGATCTCTTGACGGCGTATGCTGGAAAACGCTTTATTTCCTTTACGGAAAAAGATCTTGAAGAATATCTAGGTGAACGTGGTCGTCGAGGCTTGAAGCTACCGAGAGGGCTTCAGCGTATAGATAGTCTTGAAGTCAAAGTAGGTGAAGGTAAGGTGGCTAAAGCGGATGATCCTCCAAGCCAAGATTTGTTTTAAAAACTAAACTAATGCTAGAGTCTAGGGTTATGCCCTAGACTTTCGTTTTTTATGAATCAAGTTTTCTGTACTGCATTTGTCATGTGAAATGGACTTACTTGAAATAAGAGGAGAAGAATATGAAAGGTAGTAAAAAAGTAATTGATAGTTTGAATACTTTGTTAGCGAATGAGTTGGCAGCAATCGATCAGTATTTCATTCATTCACGTATGTATGAAGATTGGGGCTTGAGCAAGCTTTATGAGCGTCTTAATCATGAAATGGAAGAGGAAACACAGCACTCAGATTGGCTTATTAAGCGAATTTTGTTTTTGGAAGGCGTGCCATGCATGACAAAACGTCGTGACTTATTAATTGGCTCTGATGTGCACTCTATGATGAGCAATGATTTAACTCTAGAGCTAGAAGTGGTTACTTGTGTTCGCGAAGCGATTGCTGTGTGTGAATCTGAAGGCGATTATCAAACACGTGAGACCCTTGAAAAATTGTTGTTCGACACTGAAGAAGATCATGTTTATTGGTTGGAAAAACAGCTTGGTCTGATGGAAAAAATTGGCATGCAGAACTATTACCAATCGCAGATGGGTAACTAAGGAGAAGTGCTATGAAAGGGGATCGTGACGTAGTTACCAACCTTAATAAAGTATTGGCCAATGAATTGGTTGGTATTAACCAATATTTTCTTCATGCTCGCATGTTTAAAGATTTTGGTTTAAGTGCGCTTGATAAAGCAGATTACAAAACTTCCATTCAAAAAATGAAGAATGCAGATCGTTTGATTGAGCGTGTTTTGTTTTTAGAAGGTTTGCCGAACCTGCAAGACCTTGGTCGCCTGCGCATTGGTGAAAATAGCGAAGAAATGATTTCGGCTAACTTAGAGTTTGAATTGGATACTTTGCCAGCACTTAAGGCAGCAATTGACTTGTGTGAGCAGAAAAAAGACTTTATGAGTCGTGATACGCTGGAAAAAATATTAGAAGAGCAAGAAGAGCAAATTGATTGGCTTGAAACTCAGCAACACCTAATTGCCAGTTCTGGCATTGAAAATTACCTGCAATCTCAAATGTAATTCAATGCCGCAATTAAGCTACTTGAACTTGGGTTTCAGCAATTTTGATTAACTCACTGTTCAGTAGCTTTTTTGCGCACTGACAGCATTTTCCGCATTGGCTACCAATGCTGTGCTCTTTATATAGCTCGCGCATTGTCGTCGCACCATCTTGAATGGACGCTTTGATTTCTTTGTCTGATACTCGGTTACAAATACAAACGTACATAAATGAAAATCACTCTCACCAATATTCTAATTATGAGATTCTATTTTTAATGTGAATGATTATCAATAGATAAAAATTTATCTGTTTGTGCGGTTTGATAGTTTTTTTTAGAGGTTTGTAGGTTGGCTGTGCTGATAAGGCTAAATAGCGGGTTTAACCTTATCAGCAGGATTCGATTACAGCTCTTTTTCAGCGATGTCGGTCAGCACTTTGAGGAAGGACTCAGGGTCGTGAGCACCATGAACCATGTATTTATCATTGATGACATAAGTAGGCACAGACTGGATATCCAAGCTGCGTAGGTGTTGTAGCTTCTTCTCAGTAAGAGTTTTCGCTTCTGCGCTGAGTGCGTATTCTATATCAGCTTTTTGCATGCCAATGTTAACTGCTACTTCTTCAAGAATACTTTTTGATCCTATGTCTTTTCCGTCTGTGAAATAAGCATGGAAGGTCGCTAAGACAAATGGTGTGCCTAATCCAGATTTAGTCGCAGCAAGCACATATTGGTGGGCAAGCTTGGAGTTAGGGATGCGATCTTTTTCAGAAAAATTGAATTGAATACCCGCTTCAATACCGACTTGTTGAATGGCATGTGTGGCTTCATTTAGTTTTTCTGGGCTGCCAAAACGCTCACCTAGATACGTTTCTCTATCAGCACCTTCTAACGGCATATCGGGATGCAGCTCAAAGGGCTGCCAGCGAATGTCTATGCGGTAATCATCTCCCAATTGTTCAATTGCTTGTTTGAGGCGTGAGTAGCCCAAATAGCACCAAGGGCAAACGACATCTGAAATAATGTCGATACGCAGGTCGGCCATGTGTTCTCCTAAAGAATAATAAAGTTTAAAGTGTTTAATTGACGCTTAGCGCAATGCATTGGCTGATTTCGGTATAAGAGCGTCCGCTTTCTTTGTGCCAGTGATTAAATGCAGCTTGTGCCGCTTTCCATGCGGACTGAGTATCTCGTCCTGTAGTAATGATCTCATGTTGGCGTAAATAGCCCTCTACATCTCTTGTGAGCATGAAGGTGTCTTTGCCCATTGCTCTTAATGTGTATGGGCCGGTGTTACCACCAAGACGAGCGCCATGTTTTTTCAAATAAGCCCACAAGCCAATGATGTCATCATTCGGCCAGTTAGCAACGAAATGCGAAAATGATCCATGGCTGGCCTGACATTCGCTAATCATTAAGGCGTTTTCTCGGATTGTCATCACTTTGCCAAAGTTACGAATGATGCGAACATCTTTAGCTTTCTCTTCCCACATTTCGTCATGGATAAGTAGCATTTTTTCAATGTCGAAGCCGAAAAAGACGGTTTCGAACCCGGACCATTTGTTGCGAACCACTTGCCAATTGATGCCAGATTGAAAGACTTTCTGAGAGAAGGCAGCAAGCCACCTATCGTCACTGTGTTGACTAAGTTGTGCTGTACTAAGTGGAACAGAGAGCATAGCGTCTAGGTGTTTTTTTCCACCATGGCGAAGGGCTGCCCGTTCATAAATGGATTGAAAGAGTTCGTATTTCATATTGGACTCCTATTTTGTGGCGCCCAGTTTATCATAAGCCTTGCTCTAGGGAAGGTGCGAATAAGTCTACTAAGCCTCAGTCTTTCAGAGAAATCGTCAAATAAGGCGCGACTCTGAAGGAATGTAGGTACCTTTCAAAGAGTCGCAACGACATGTGGCCTGTTATTTTTAATAGTAAGCCCTGAAAGACCCGCATGCCTACATGGATGTAGGTAATAAGGGCAATGCAGGAGCAATTGCCGAGGGCATGTCCTAAAAGCCTGTATTCTTTGTTGAGCACCTCGAAAATAGAACCACTATTCACATTCGCTACTCGCCTCGAATAACAGGCTTTTATCCACATGCTGAGACAAGAGGACTTGTTCGCACCTTCCCTAGATAATGGCTGAGCGGATAACTTGTTTGGTATTTTAGTGATGGACGCTATGTGTTTGTCCTATAATGCCAATAAATGACCCTGTCGAGAGAAGTTGAATGACACACTTAAGCGTTAATCTGAATAAAATTGGTTTACTTCGAAATTCTCGTGGAAGAGATTACCCAAATTTGATTGATATGGCGGAGCGTACGCTTGAGCTGGGTGCGTTTGGTATTACCATTCACCCAAGACCTGATCAGCGTCATGCAACTTATCAAGATGCCCATGATTTGAAGGCACTATTAAAGCGTTTTCCTGGTGCTGAGTTAAATGTTGAAGGTTTTCCTGATGGGCAGTTCTTAGACGTAGTTTTAGAAGTGGAGCCGGATCAATGCACGTTAGTGCCTGATGACCCAAATCAACTAACGTCCGACCATGGCTGGAACATCGCCCGTGACCAAGATGCATTGCGTCCCGTTATTGCTAAACTCAAAGCAAAAGGTATACGTGTTGTTTTGTTTATGGACCCAGATCCTGAAAACATGGCGTTAGCGAAAGAGGTAGGTGCTGATCGTGTAGAACTTTATACAGAAGCCTATGCCAATGCGTTTGGTAAAGAAGGATTTGATGAGGTACTGGAAACCTATCAGCAAGCCGCACAAGCTGCTTTAGATGCCGGTTTAGAAGTGAATGCTGGCCACGATTTAGATTTAAACAATGTTAAGGCTTTATGTGAGCAAGGTCGAATCATGGAAGTGTCAATCGGCCATGCATTGACGGTTGAAGCATTGGATCTAGGCTGGAACAACGTGGTCAAAGCTTATCTTGAAAAATTGGCTTGAGAAGTAAGCGGCTAAGTAAGAAACTTGATTATGCAAAGTTCAAAAAGAACACGCTGTGATGATTGTCTCTTTTTAGCTGATCAGTGTATTTGTCAGTGGATACCAGCGCTTTCTACACGATTAAAAATCTTGGTTCTACAAGATCCGAAAGAAGCGCAACATGCAAAGAACACTGTATCATTGTTGTCTTTAGGCTTGTCTTCGGTGGAATGTATTTCGACAGCCAATCATGATGCGATGATACAGGTTTTTAGCCAAATAGATCCGGCCAAATGGCGTTTAGTGTTTCCATCGGATTCTGCTGAGTCTATTGAATCTATAAGCGCTGACACGGCTTCTGAAATTGAGGGGTTGATTTTACTTGATGCTACTTGGCGTAAAGCGAAGAAGCTATATTTTACAGAGCCCTTATTGCATGCTTTTGGTGCCGTGTGCTTTTCGCAGCCGCCAGAAGGGCAATATCGTATTCGCAAGTCACCCAGTGCAGAATCCTTATCGACTCTGGAAGCTTGTGCTTATGCAATAGAGCAAGTTACTGGTGAAAATATGCAGCCACTACGAGAGTTTATGGTGGCTGCTCAAGAATGGCAGTGGCGCAGGCAGCCTTTGAGTCACCGACACCTTGATTAATAGTTATTCCGTTATGAGAAAAAGAGAGACTAGAAATTATTATGAGCAAACAAACTGAAATTGAAGCAGCGGTATTGCGTCGTCTTTTAAAGCATCTTGATGATAATAAGTCGGTGCAAAATATTGACCTGATGAACTTGGCTGGTTTTTGTCGTAACTGTTTAAGTAAATGGTATATGGCAGAGGCAGAGCAGCAGGGCGTAAAAGTAGATTACGATGAAGCACGTGAGTATGTATATGGCGAACCTTATGACACTTGGAAAGCCAAGTATCAGCCAGAAGCCACTGCAGAGCAGTTAGCTGCTTTTAATGCAAAGCCTAAGTCTGACAAGTAACGTTATAGTGAAAAAACGATTCAGTTCGTTTCTTTCACACTTAAGAAGCACCAAGCGCCTGGCTTGTGTGCTTCTGATTATGTGTTTTTTGCCACACTTTTGGCTGTACGCTGATGTGTCTGATAAATATAGAAGACTAGCGAAGCAAGCGGGCTCAGTTTATGGGGCAAGTGCAGAAAAACGTATTTTAGCATGGCGAAAACTGATCGATGACTCCCGATCTTTACCTATTGTTGATCAACTCACTCAAGTAAATAGCTTTTTTAACCAGATGGAGTTTGTCGATGACATGACTTTGTGGGGGAAGGAAGACTATTGGGCAACACCTATTGAATTTTTAGGTATGCAAGCCGGAGATTGTGAAGATTTTACTATTGCCAAATATTTCACGCTTCGAGAACTTGGTGTACCGGATGAAAAGCTACGACTTGTGTATGTAAAAGCCTTAAAGCTTAACCAGCATCATATGGTATTGGCGTATTATCATAAACCAACTTCCATCCCTGTCTTGCTTGATAATCTTGATAAAGAATTAAAACCCGCGTCAAAGCGCAATGATCTTTTGCCTATTTATTCATTCAACGCAGAGAATTTGTGGCTTTCAAAAGAAAAAGGGCGCGGTGTATTGGTAGGTGGCTCATCAAGATTGAGCTTGTGGACAGATTTAAATGATCGTTTTAATACGATGACAAATTAGGAGAAATTGGATGACACTGTTCCGCCAATTAATGATGACGATTATTGCCATATTCTCATTGATGCTCGCCGTGGTAATGGGGATCAATTTTGATACGACAAAAGGGTATTTAGTCGGACAGCTGGAATCGACGACTCAAGACTCAGCCACCTCATTGAGTATGTCTGTGTCTGATTTTATGGCGCTGGAGGACTATGCATCAGTGGAAAGTAGCATTAACGCGGTGTTTGATAGTGGCTATTTTTCTGAGGTACGTATTCATGTATACGATACAGACAAAGACATCAGCCGCTCCAATGAGACAAAAATAGATGGTGTACCAACCTGGTTTATTGATCTGATCGACTTTAAAGTTCCAGTCGCCAAAGCGATTATTTCAAATGGTTGGAGTGAGCTTGGGCAAGTCTACATAACCGGTAGTGCTGGCTATGGCTATAACCAACTTTGGTTGGCTTCGCGTGATTTGCTGATCTCCTTTTTCGTGATTGGTGCGATAACACTTGTTGTTGGTAGTTTTGCTTTGCGCTATTTATTCCGTCCTTTGGCTGAGCTTGAAAAACAAGCTGAAGCGATTCAGCAACGTCGTTTTATTAAAACTATTGCCGTGCCTAAGACACGAGAGCTTAAGTCTGTTGTTTTGTCCATGAACCGCATGGCGGAGAAATTAGAAAAGGAATTCGCTTCCGAAGTCGAGACCGCCCAGTGGTTGCAAGCTAAAGCTTTTAAAGATCCTGTCAGTGGGTTGGGTAACCGACACTTTTTTGATAGTCAGATGAAATCCCACTTTGCAGAGCAAGAGCGCGGCATCGATGGTTTGGTGTTGATCAGTTTGGCCGACCTTGGAAAATTAAATAATGAACGTGGCTATGAATCTGCGGATATGTTTATTCAGTCTGCTGCTGACATTTTAACCCAAAAAGTGTCTACGCTTTCCTCTTTTTCTACCTTAGCGCGCTTATCTGGTGCAGATTTTGTATTACTTATTCCTAATTTTGACCACCGTCAGCTTATTAAAGTGGTCGATGAAATTTTGGCAGAGCTAATGGAGTTGAATACCGCCAGCATTAGTTATTCTGTTGATGTAGCTAATATTGGCGGGGTGACCATTGATGGCTCAGTAGAACGATCAAGTGCCATGTCTCAAGCGGATGCCGCTCTGCGTGAGGCAAAAAGAGAAGGTGTCAATGTCAGTAAGGTGTTTGATCTTAACATGGGCCGAAACATGGCTATTAGTCGAACGGCTTGGAAAGACATATTAGAGTCCGCCATCTTGCGCAAATCGTTTAAGCTCAAGAAGCAAAGAATTACCACTTTGGATGAACCTTCAGTTGTGCTTCATGAAGAGGTCTTTATGGGCTTGGAGCATGCAGGTAAAGAGTATCATGCTGGGTATTTTATCGGTTTGGCTGAGCAGTTCGATTTAGGCAGTCAAATTGACCAAGTTATCATTAGCCGAGTAATCGAGCATATAAAATCGAGACAGCTTACGGTTTCATTAACGGTAAACCTTTCGGCTTCTTCATACGCTAAGCCAGCCTTTGTAGACTGGCTGAATAAAACCTTAAGCCTTCTTAGCGCCGATGTTAAAAGTAAACTGATGTTTGAGATCTCAGAGCAAAGTGTTTTGATGGAAGAGGCTCAGGCTAATGAATTGGCGCAGATGTTGAAAACGCAGAATGTTTTATTTGGGATTGATAATGTAGGCAAGCAATTTTCAGCCTTTCAATACTTACAAACGCTAATGCCTGACTACGTAAAAGTAGATTCCTCTTATACGCGAATGGCGGCGGGCAAGGAGTCTGAGTCATTCTTTATGCACACCTTATGTAAGATGTTTAATAGCTTAAACATTGAAGTCATTGCGACGGGGGTTGAGAGTGAAAAGCAATTAATTGCATTGAAGCGTTTTGATGTCTTGGGCGGACAAGGGTTCCTCATTGGTCGTGCGCAAGATATGTAGAAGAGCTACTTATCTTGCTACCAAGGCGCTGATGTTTTTAGATAAGAGCGTCCTCGTCATCGCCTTCGGCCATCCCACTATCTGTCATTAATCCTTCATCATGGCTACTGTGTACGCCACGAACCCATTTTCTACCCAGTAGTTTTTTCTGTGCGGCTAGGGGAAGCTCGGTAAATTGTATGAGGCGCTTTTCGGTAAGAAGGTCGACTAAATCTTCGAGTATTCGCATCATTTCACCATCGGAGCTGGCGAGTATTTCTTGTGTGCTGGTACTGGCGGCAGTAAATTTTTTTTCCAGAATGCTAGCAACAGTCGGATCATTTGGTGCAACCAGTAATTTGTACTCATCTGATTGAGAAGTGGCTACATCAATAATTACACCATTGTCATTGACTTTTGCATATAGCATGTTGATTTCCTTCTGTGTTTCAATTTGTACTAAGGCGATAAGTTCGCTTCACATATTACTTAATAAACACTATTCTAGACCATAATTAATAGCTTATTTGTTTATAAAAAAAACAGATTTTCGGTAGTTTTAGGAGAATATAGAGTATGTCTGACTCTGGTCGTTCAGAACAGAACTCTTCGCAACCTTTAGAAAATGATTCGTATGAAGAGAATGAAGTCACTAATGAATCAGACGAAGGAGAGGCGGACGTAAAAAATAAAGAGAGTTCTAAAGAGAATGTAGATCAGTGGAATACACAAGGCGCGTCTTTAGAGTACCCAAATCCGCTGTTGGACAGCTTAGTCTTGCTAAGTAAATACTTTCATAATCCTTATACTGCTAATGGTATTGCGGCTGGTTTACCTATTACCGACAATGCGATGACGCCAGAACTTTTCCAACGAGCCGCTAAACGTATTGGCATTAGCACTCGCTTTGTTAAGCGGTCCCTCTTAAAAATTCCGGATATGGTTATGCCGACGGTGTTGCTGCTAAAAGATCAGCAAGCCTGTATTTTGCTTGAATTGAATAAAAAGCAAGGCACCGCCACAATACTTCGTCCAGAATCGGGTGAAGGTGAAATTACACTCCAAATAGAGAAGCTTGCAGAATCTTGTACTGGCTATTGCTTCTTCGTTCGACCCTTGTATCAATTTGATAAACGCTCTGAAAAAAGTGACGAAAAAGAAGGTAAAAAAGGACATTGGTTCTGGGGGACGATTGCGGGTTCATGGCGAATCTATAGAGATGTTTTTATCGCGTCCTTGTTAATCAATATTTTTGCCGTTGCCAGTCCTCTTTTTGTTATGAACGTCTATGATCGCGTTGTACCAAATAACGCGTTTGATACTCTTTGGGTGTTGGCCATCGGGGCGGCAGTAGTGTATTTATTTGACTTTTTATTGCGCACCTTACGGGCTTATTTCATCGATATTGCAGGTAAAAAGTCCGATATCTTGATCTCTGCGGCTATTTTTTCTCGGGTAAGTAACATTACTATGGCATCAAGACCCAAGTCTGTTGGGGCTTTTGCTAAGAACCTTCAAGAGTTTGAAAGTATTCGAGATTTTATTACGTCGGCATCGATCACCACTTTGGTTGATATTCCTTTTATGTTCTTAATTATTGGGGTGATTTGGTTAATTGGTGGCCCCGTTGGTTACATTCCTATTGTCACTATTGCCTTAATCGTTCTTTATAGTGTCATCATACAAATTCCTTTACGTCGCTCTATTGAAGAAGGGCAAAAGACGGCATCACAAAAAAATGCGGTTTTGATTGAGAGTTTGTACAACGCAGAAAGCGTAAAACTCAATAATGCGGAAGGTGTGATGCAGAAACAGTGGGAAAATGCGGTTGGTAATATCGCTGACTGGGGGGTGAAAACTCGTCAGTTGTCACAATCATCGTCTTCTTTTGCAATGGTTGCACAGCAATTAACCACGGTCATTATTGTTATTGTTGGTGTTTACCAGATATCAGAAGGTCTCATGAGTATGGGGGCCTTGGTGGCAACCGTAATGTTGACTGGAAGGGCGCTTGGCCCAATGGCGCAAGTAGCCAGCCTTGCGACGCGTTACAACCAGGCAAAATCTGCACTCACCTCGTTGAATGAAATCATGTCTACGCCAGTCGAAAACCCTGATGATGTGAAATTTGTTCATCGTCCAGTGTTCCAAGGTGATTTCCAGTTTGAAGCGGTCAATTTTGCATATCCTGAGCAGGAACAAGCCGCTGTTAGCGCCATTAATATCAATATTAAGCAAGGTGAAAAGGTGGCCATTATTGGTCGGATCGGCTCAGGTAAATCGACTCTTGGTAAGTTAATGACCGGTCTTTATACACCGGATAGTGGTGCGATAAGAGTTGATGGAGTGGATTTACGTCAGGTAAATCCAACAGATTTACGTCGAAATATTGGGTCTGTTTCACAAGATGTGAATTTATTCTATGGTTCTATCAAAGATAACATTGTCATGGGGGTTCCCTACATGGAAGACGACGCTGTTATTCGTGCCGCGGACTTATCAGGTGTCTCTGAATTTGCGAATCGTAAGCCGAGCGGTTTAGACAGTATTGTCGGAGAGCGTGGTGCCTTGTTATCTGGAGGTCAGCGCCAAAGTATTGCTATAGCAAGGGCGTTGCTTTTTGATCCGCCAATTTTGATTTTGGATGAACCGACAGCGTCGATGGACAACACGACAGAAGCAAGGATGAAGCGTCGTTTAATTGAGGGAGTGAAAGACAAAACCCTTATCTTAATTACACACAAGGCCTCTATGCTAGATATGGTTGATCGTATTATCGTTATGGATAATGGTCGCTTAATTGCTGATGGTCCAAAAGCGCAAGTGCATGAAGCGCTTCGTCAAGGCAAGTTGAAGGTCAGTTAATAATGAGTAATAAAAATTCGATTTCACAAGATGATCTAGAGTACTTGACGGACCGAAATGCGGCCTTGATGTTGAAAACACCACGTGGTGGGAGAATTATCCTTTGGGTGGTTTTTATATTCGTTATTTCTGCATTGGTGTGGGCACATTATACAGCATTAGATGAAGTGACTGTGGGCGAAGGAAAAGTCATTCCCTCTAGTCAAGTGCAACAGATTCAAAACCTTGAAGGCGGTATTTTAAAAGAGATCAACGCCAAAGTAGGGCAAGTGGTGGAAAGTGGTCAGGTGTTGATGACGATCGAAAATACTGAAGCTTTGTCGTCATTGCGTGAGCAACAAGTCGAGTCTATTAATTTGAGGGTTCGTGCGACACGTTTACAGGCAGAATCTTACGGTGTTAAACCAGAATTCGATCCGGAAATGATTAAAGAATATCCGCAAGTTGTAAATCGAGAGTTAGATTTATATAAAAACCGATTGGAGTCTTTGCGGACTAATCAGGTTAGCTTTCAACAGCAAATTGAACAAAAGAAACAAGAAATTGTTGAGTTACAGGCGAAATTAGATAATTTAAAGCAGAGCTACTCATTTTCTAAAGAAGAGTTGGCATTAACCCGACCAGCCTTTGAGCAAGGTGCTGTTTCTCGGGTTGAATTGTTGCAGCTAGAGCGGCAGGTTAATCAGTTGCAAGGGGATTTGGAAGCGACTCAGTTAGCAATGCCGCGCGCTCGTTCAGCATTAAAAGAAGCTCAAAGTAAATTTGATGAAGCAGAAGCAAAATTTAGAGCGGATGCACAAGAAGATTTAACGGGTGTAAAAAGTAAGCTGGATCAGCTTCGTGAAAGCAACGTGTCTTTAGAGGATAAAGTATCAAGAACGCAAGTTCGCTCGCCAGTAAAAGGCATTGTAAAGCAGATTCAGATTAATACCGTTGGCGGTGTTATAAAACCCGGAATGAATTTACTTGAGATAGTGCCGATAGAAGATTCCCTATTGATTGAAGCAAAAGTTCGCCCAGAAAATATTGGTTTTATTAAGCCTGATCTGAGCGCTGTGGTGAAACTGTCAGCCTATGATTTTTCCATCTTTGGTGGTTTGCATGGTGTGGTTGAAAATATTAGTGCCGATACTATTCTTGATGAAGAAGGGAATAGCTTTTATTTAGTAAGGGTAAGAACAGATAAGAACTATTTAGGTACTAAAGAGGCGCCATTGCCGATCATCCCAGGTATGCAGGCGACAGTCGATATCATTACGGGTAAGAAAACACTGTTAGATTACTTACTGAAACCTATTTTAAAAGCAAAACAAAATGCGCTTCGTGAGCGGTAATTACAAAAATCTTTCTGGGCACAGTGCTTGGTTACAAATGTTAACAATGTGTTATCGTTTGCTGGTTAGAATGGTTCATCGCACTTGATAGGACGAGACTTACTTTGAAAACTTTGTGTTGGAATACAGACGATGCCGTATGGAAACATTGGAATCAAATAGTCAGTGTGAGCGATTCTTTGGTTCGAGTGAAAACATTAGAAGAGGTGTATCACGCGCTTGAAACTGCGTCCGGTTTCCAGTACTGCTTTATTTATTTGGAAGATATATCTTTACCTAAACAGGTTGAGGAAGTTGTTGCACTTTGTTCAGCCTTTCCAAACCAAAAGGTCATTGTCTTCCCTAATCAATCAAGCCAAGCCGCGGCATTAAGACTTTTCTCTGTTGGCGTTTGTGGCCAGTGTGCACCTTATATTGGTCAAGAACAGCTTTCTTTAGTGCTGTCTGTGGTTGATTCCGGTGAAATCTGGGGTGGAAAAGCTTTCATTCAGCAGCTCATTATGCAGCAATCTGCCGCACCAGAAGAAATTCACAACGATGAACTAGATGATTTATCTGAGCGTGAATTAAACGTTGCTCTGCATGTTGCAAGAGGATTATCGAACAAGCAAATCGCACTAGAAATGGACATTACTGAACGCACCGTCAAAGCCCATTTGACCTCTATTTTCAAGAAGACCAACACCAAAGATCGTTTGGCTTTAGCGTTATTAGCACAGACTAGATACGCTGTGCATTAAATTGGATCATAGATATTACACGTTTGCACTGATTCTGCTCGTAGGATCAGAACTAACGCAATATTCATCTAGCTCATCACTTTTAAAGGCTCTATTTTAGAGCCTTTTTTTGTATCTGCTCCTTGGGGAATTAGTGTGTCTTAATGGCGCATATCTTGCATTTTCTTCTGATTATCACTTCACGTTTTTAAGAGAATGCACCATGCCTGCTCCCCCAGAAAAAGAATTAACCGTGATGCTCGTTGATAATGAGCCAGCGAGAGCGGCTATTGTAGAACAAGCTATGATTGATAGTGGCTATCGTGTCATTAGACGGTTAGAGAATGCTAAAAACCTGACAGAAGCGGTGGCAGAATTTCAACCAGATATGGTTATTATTGATATTGAGTCGCCGGATCGAGACATGTTAGAAAATATGTCTCGCCTCACTCAAGATAATCCTCGCCCAATTGTTATGTTTGCTGAACAGGACGACTCTAAGTATGTAGAGGCCGCTATTAGAGCCGGGGTGAGTGCTTATGTGGTTGATGGTGTGAATAGTGGCAGCGTTAAGGCATTGTTGCAGGTTGCTATTGCACGATTTAGAGAGTTTCAGGCACTTCGCTCTGAACTGGAGTCGGTAAAAAGTCAGCTTGAGGATCGTAAGTTGATAGATAAAGCAAAAGGTTTAATCATGAAACATCAAAAATGTGATGAGCCAGCGGCCTATCAAGCTCTGCGAAAACTGGCAATGGATCGTAGTCAACGCATGACCGATGTTGCTCGAAATATCATATCCGTCATGGAATTGATGGGAGAAACGAAATGAACATAACGCAACCAAATACTCTTATTCAAAATGCGGATCCCATTCGTATCGGATTTATCCCACTCATCGATTGTGCGCCTTTTGTTATTGCTCAAGAGAAGGGTTTTTTTGTCAGTGAAGGTGTCAATGTTGTGCTTTCGAAGGAAGCGTCTTGGGCGAGTATTCGCGACAAAGTGGCGTTTAATTTGTTAGATGGTGCGCACATGTTGTCATCTATGCCGATCGCTGCGAGCTTAGGGATAGGTAGCATCAAAACGGCTATGCAAACCAGTTTTACTGTAAGCCATAATGGTAACGGTATTACTATTGGTAACTCTCTGTACGACCAGCTTCAACATTTTTCGAGCTCTTCTTCGGACATCCGAACGGGTATCGCCTTAAAAAGGCTAATAGATAGCCGAGGTGATAATGTCGCTCCGCTGCGTTTTGCGATGGTCTATCCCTATTCCTCCCATAATTATCAGTTACGGGACTGGCTTAGTCGAGCAGGTATTAATCCAGATAAAGATGTTCAGATAGCGGTTATTCCACCGGTAAAAATGGTTGATAACTTAAGACGTGGCGACATAGATGGCTATTGCGTCGGTGAGCCATGGAACAGTCTAGCGGTTGAGCAGGGTGTTGGCCATATGCTGGTTACCGGGTATGAAATTTGGGGAAGTACGCCAGAGAAGGTGTTTGGTGTGAACACTATTTGGGCCGAGCAAAATCATGCGCAACACCTTGCTATTATTCGAGCTTTAGAAAAAGCATGTCTATGGGTAGATGAGGCAGAAAATCAAGCAGAGCTGCTTAGCATCTTGAGTCATCCTGACTATTTAAATTGCACGATTCAGCAGCTAGTGTATGGATTTGGCTCTATTAAGCCAAAAGGGCAGTTTGATTGGCCGATGGAAGCGTTTCAGCGTTTTTCTGGTAGTGACATTAATAAGCCGTTACCGAGTTATGCGCTATGGATCATGGCTCAGATGCATCGTTGGCAACAGTTAGGTGATGTATCCAAGCTTAATCAGTTAGCTGAGCAGATTTATCGTAAAGATCTTTATTATAAGGCGCTTGGCTTGGCCGAAGAAAAAAACACCATTGAGTGGCAGTTGCCAGAGGCAGACGAAGCTGCTTGGCTTTCTTTGGTGTCACATGGGAAGGTGCGTTTACATCCAGAGGGGATCTTAAAGGGGTTTGAAACATTTGCGTAAAGCGTATCTGATGGTGTGATGTTTTAGTGCGCTGTG
The DNA here is from genome assembly GCF_057180105.1 of Marinomonas sp. ATLA20. Taxonomy (NCBI): domain Bacteria; kingdom Pseudomonadati; phylum Pseudomonadota; class Gammaproteobacteria; order Oceanospirillales; family Oceanospirillaceae; genus Marinomonas; species Marinomonas sp. ATLA20. Next base: position 138,606 of record NZ_JBXUKU010000006.1, on the reverse strand, counting down.
CAAGATAATTGGGCAAAAATAAAGATTTTTAAATATGGTGATATTAAAAAATCTGGGCTATTAAATATAAAATGTCATATAAATCAGTCGTTTGTTTTACTTGGCACATTGCGTGCTTTATAAATCACATAGAGATAAAGTATTTTTAAAAAATGGTGAAATTGGCAACGATCGTTAATTGTCACCCACATTACTGAATATCCAAAGTCGGATTTTCTTTGAATGGCAAAGGCGCCTGCAAACACATGTTAATTGTGATTTGCATGCGCCTTTTTTGTTTTTCTACTTTTTGAAATGTATTTAGATGCGGAGTATGACAATGAACCTAAGATTTTTGAAAGCCTTAATCCCCCTTCCTAAAATGGGGGCTTCTGTACTGATGGGGTCTGCGCTTTTATCTGGCGTTGCTCATGCTGAAGTAGGTTATGCCGAAAAAGAAGAGCTTAAATTTGGTTTTATAAAGTTAACAGATATGGCGCCATTAGCGATTGCTTATGAGAAGGGCTATTTCGAAGACGAAGGTTTGTACGTCACTTTGGAAGCGCAAGCGAATTGGAAAGTTTTGTTAGATCGAGTGATTGATGGCCAGCTAGATGGTGCTCATATGTTAGCAGGGCAGCCACTTGGTGCAACCATTGGGTACGGCACGAAAGCCCATATAGTGACGGCTTTTAGTATGGATTTGAATGGTAATGGCATTACGGTTTCTAACGATGTTTGGGATGAAATGAAGAAAAATATTCCAAATGGTGCTGATGGAAAACCGGTTCATCCCATCAGTGCCAGTGCATTAAAACCTGTGATCGATGGTTACAAAGCGCAAGGTAAGCCGTTCAAAATGGGCATGGTGTTTCCGGTTTCTACTCATAACTACGAGCTGCGTTATTGGCTGGCTGCTGGTGGCATTCATCCAGGTTATTACGCGCCAACTCGAGGCGACACCAGTGGTCAAATTAACGCCGATGCTTTGTTGTCTGTGACACCGCCGCCACAAATGCCAGCCACCATGGAAGCGGGAACGATTTCCGGCTATTGCGTTGGTGAGCCTTGGAATCAACAAGCCGTGTTTAAAGGAATCGGTGTGCCAGTCATTACCGATTATGAAATCTGGAAGAATAACCCTGAGAAAGTATTCGGTGTGAGCAGTAGCTGGGCGGAAGAATATCCCAATACTCATATTCGTGTCGTAAAAGCCATGATTCGCGCAGCGAAATGGTTAGATGAAAACAACAACGCTAATCGTCCTGAAGCCGTAAAAATACTCTCGCGTAGTCAATATGTTGGTGCCGACTATGATGTTATTGCTAACAGCATGACTGGCACGTTTGAGTATGAAAAAGGCGACAAGCGTGAAATACCCGATTTCAACGTCTTCTTCCGTCATCACGCCACTTATCCTTATTACAGTGATGCTATTTGGTATCTCACACAAATGCGTCGTTGGGGACAAATTTCCGAACCTCAGTCTGACGAATGGTTCATGAAGATCGCTAAAGATGTCTACCGTCCTGATATTTATGCGCAAGCGGCACAATCCCTAATAGAGGATGGTGTCATGTCGGCAGACGAGTTTCCTGATTTTGATAAAGAAGACGGCTTTAAACCACCTCAAAGCGATTTCATTGACGGTGTCATGTACGACGGTAAGCACCCAAACGATTATCTGAAACGATTTAAGATTGGTCTAAAAGGCGATGATCAGGTCTAAACCAAACAAGATTAAGTGAGAAAAAGATGATGATATCAAACATAACTATGGCTTCTTTAAAGGACAAGATCAGCGCCTTTTCTGTTAAGGGAATCCTGCTGCCCGTCTTTGGCATTCTTGTGTTTATCTTGTTATGGCAAGTTGGAGCAAGTCGAGTTCATACCTCTTTGGGAGAGTTTCCTGGTCCAGTTGTGGTGTATGAGCAATGGAATAGCCTCGTTGCAGAACACCAGAATGAACGTGTTAAGGCGGATAAGTTTTACGTCCGCCAAGAAGAGCGTATTGCAGAGCGTCAGGCTAAAGATCCTAGTTATGCTGGCATTATCCGGGATTACACTGGTAAGCCGACTTTCTTTGATCAAATATTTACCAGCTTGTACACCGTTCTAGCTGGGTTTGGTCTGGCCAGCCTTATTGCTATTCCTGTAGGGATTTTGATCGGCTTGAATCGTTCTGTTTACAGTGCACTAAACCCAGTTATTCAGGTATTTAAACCGGTTTCTCCGTTAGCTTGGTTGCCTTTGGTCACCATGGTAGTGAGTGCGAGTTACGTGTCCGATGATCCTATGTTCTCGAAATCTTTTCTGACGTCTATGTTCACGGTCACCTTATGTTGCATGTGGCCAACCCTGATTAACACCGCGGTGGGTGTTGCGGCAGTCGAGAAAGACCTGCTTAACGTATCGAAAGTCTTGCGCCTTGGTTGGGTGACGCATGTGATGAAGATCGTCATCCCTTCAGCCATCCCTTTGATGTTCACCGGCCTGCGTTTGTCATTGGGTATCGCTTGGATGGTATTGATTGCGGCGGAAATGTTGGCGCAAAACCCAGGGCTAGGAAAGTTTGTCTGGGATGAGTTTCAGAATGGCAGTTCGAATTCATTGGGTCGCATCATGGTGGCGGTGTTGATGATTGGTTTCATCGGTTACTTGTTAGACAGAATTATGTTGGCAATTCAGCGTTTTGTTTCTTGGGATAAAACTCAGGTACTGCGCTAAGTAGGCTTTCAGCAGAGATAGATTGATTGGAGATAAACATGGCAACACATTTAGACATCAGCCACATTTCGATTGAATTCCCAACGCCAAAAGGGCCGTTTAAAGCGCTGGATAATGTCAGCTTAAAAATTGAGAAAGGCGAGTTTGTTTCTCTTATAGGGCACTCTGGCTGTGGTAAATCTACTGTCCTTAATATCGTTGCTGGTTTGTATGACGCAACAGAAGGCGGCATTTTATTGGATGGTCGTGAAGTAAAAGGGCCGGGGCCAGAGCGTGCGGTGGTTTTCCAAAACCATTCTTTGCTGCCCTGGTTAACTTCGTACCAAAATGTTGAATTGGCGGTAAAGCAGGTTTTTCGTAAAACCAAATCGAAGAAAGAAATGCATGACTGGATTATGCATAACTTAGAGTTAGTACACATGACTCATGCGGCGGACAAACGCCCAGATGAAATCTCTGGCGGTATGAAACAGCGTGTTGGTATTGCCAGAGCCTTGGCGATGGAGCCTAGTGTTTTACTGATGGATGAGCCTTTCGGAGCATTAGATGCTTTGACTCGGGCACACCTTCAAGATTCGTTGATGGAGATTCAAAAAGATCTCAACAACACTGTGATTATGATCACTCACGATGTAGACGAAGCTGTGTTGCTGTCGGATCGTATTGTGATGATGACTAATGGCCCAGCAGCAACAGTAGGGGAAATTCTGCATGTAGATCTTGAGCGTCCTCGTGAACGTCTGGCCTTAGCGAATGATCCAAGGTACGTGGATTATCGGACCCAAGTGTTGACCTTCTTATATGAAAAACAACGCAAAGTTGAACCTATTCAGCCTGCTGTGAAAACTAAAAAAACGGCCATTAAGGCCAAGGTTGCTAATGCCTAGTCTTATTTCTCAGTCGGAGAAACGCCGTCTCGTCATTGTTGGTGCAGGGATGGCTGGCAGCAAGCTTGCGCACGATTTCGAAAAGGCGCATGGCGATGAGTACCAAATAGTTTTGATTGGTGAGGAATCCAGAGTTGGCTACAACAGAATCATGCTGTCTTCTTTGTTGGCGAATGATATTTCTGATACCGAAATGCCATTAGTCGATACACAGAAGATGCAAGAAGATGGCGTTGATATTGTGTCCAATGATCCCGCTATTAAGGTGGACTCGAAAAATAAAACGATCTTATTAGCCAGTGGAAAAAGCATTATATACGACCAATTAGTGCTAGCGACAGGCTCTCGGGCAAGTGTGTTGCCAATCCATGGTTCGTCTGCCCCCAATGTTATGGGTTTTCGTACTTGGGAAGATGTGGATGTCATGACTCAATTAGAAGGTCGACGATCTGTTTGTGTGATAGGTGGTGGATTGTTGGGTCTAGAAGCCGCAGTGGGCTTGGTGAAACGTGGTCACAAGGTTGTGGTGTTTCATCGTTCTAGTTGGTTGTTAAATCGTCAGCTAGACGAAGAATCAGCTGAACTTTTGCTTAATAGACTTGAGCAAATGGGCATTGAGTTTCGTCTTGGTGAGTCACCAGAGTCCTTTTTGCAAACGGACGGCGGTCGAGTGTCCCATGTGGTTTGTAAGGAGGGTGAGAAGTTAAGTGTCGATCTAGTCGTAATAGCAGCGGGAATTTCGCCGGAAATCGCTTTAGCCAAGTCTGCTGGATTAAAAACAGATAGAGCTATTTTAGTTAATGAGCAAATGCAAACTTCCCATGCAGCTGTATTTGCATTGGGTGAATGTTGTGAATTTGATCGACAAACCTTTGGTTTAGTTGCGCCCATTTGGACGCAAATTAATGTCTTGATGAAAGTACTGGTTGGAGAAGAAGCGGCGTTTGTTATAGAGCCTACACCGACCAAATTGAAAGTGTCTGGCATCAATCTTTTTTCAGTCGGTAAGATTCAACCCACAGAAGAAGATAGCTGTATCTTTTTCAAGGATGTAGGTGCAAATCATTATCGCAAACTGGTGGTCAATGACGGCTTACTGGTTGGCGCAATTCTTTATGGCAACGTCGCCGATGGGAGCTGGTATTTCCAGCTCATTCAAAATAAAACCAATGTCTCGAGCATGCTGGATTTACTGGTATTTGGCGAAGCGTATTGCTGTCCTCAAGTCGCCTGAATTAAGTCGTTTTAGACGTTGCTAGCCGTTAGGCATGTTACTTCAATAAAAGTTATTGCAAGGGGAATAAAATGACTTCTACCGTGTCTTTTCTTAATACTAAACCTCATCTAGTGGTAATCGGTAATGGTATGGTTGGCCATCATTTTGTCGAGCAAATGATCGCCCAAGGTGGCCATGAAGCATTTCAAATGACGGTTTTTGGCGAAGAGCTGTATCTAGCTTATGACCGTGTGCATCTGAGTGAATATTTTACTGGCAAAGGGGCGGCTGATTTAGCCATGACAGATGGCTCTCTATATAGCGAGCATGGTGTGCGTTATTTTACCAATAGCTTGGTAATCGAAATCGACCGTGAGGCGAAGCAGTTAATACTGCAAAACGGTGAGTCATTGTCTTATGACAAGCTTGTACTGGCGACGGGTTCTTACCCTTTTGTTCCGCCCATACCTGGCCATAAACGTGATAACACTTTTGTTTATCGTACTCTGGATGATTTAGATGCTATTAGGGCCTGTGCGAAAAAAGTCACGCGAGGAACCGTTGTTGGTGGTGGGTTGCTAGGATTAGAAGCCGCTAATGCACTCAAGAATCTTGGCTTGGAAACCAGTGTAGTAGAGTTTGCACCACGCTTAATGCCTGTTCAATTAGATGAAAAAGGTGGTGCGGTTCTTAAAGAAATGATCGAAGGCTTAGATGTGAAGGTGTACACCGACACAGCGACTAAAGAGATTATTGATGGAAAATCTTCTTTTCACCGGATGAACTTTGCTGATGGCACTCATCTTGAAACTGATCTGATTTTGTTCTCTGCAGGTATTCGTCCGCAGGATGCGTTGGCGCATCAATCAGGTTTAAGCGTGGGTGAACGTGGCGGCATTAGTGTGAATAATCATTGCCAAACCAGTGATGAAGACATTTATGCCATTGGCGAGTGCGCGCTTTGGAATAATCGTATTTTTGGTTTGGTCGCACCGGGTTACGCGATGGCTAAATCTGCCGCTGGGCATTTGTTAGCAGATTTTTTAGGGCATGCTGGCGTGACTTTTACTGGCGCAGACATGAGCACTAAATTGAAGCTTTTAGGCTACGATGTCGGTTCAGTTGGCGATGCACATGCTCAGTCTCAAGGTTGCAAAGTCTTTGTGTACCAAGATGAAATAAGTCAGAGCTACCGAAAAATGGTGGTCTCTGAAGATGGTAAAAAGCTATTAGGCGCTGTCTTGGTGGGTGACAACAGTTATTACGATACCTTGTTGCAATATTATCTCAATGCCATTGATTTACCGGAGCAAGCCCAAGCGCTTATCTTACCAGCGATGGGCGATGCCCCTGTTGGCTTAGGTGTGGATGCTTTGCCTGCGACAGCATCGATTTGTAGTTGCCATAATGTGTCCAAGCAGGATATTAACGACGCCGTTTGCAATGGGGCTTTGTCAGTCGGTGATGTGAAAGGTGTAACCAAAGCGGCAACGGGTTGCGGTGGTTGTGCGGCTTTATTGAAAAAAGTCGTCGATAACGAATTGTTGGCGTTGGGAGTCGAGGTCAGCACCGATATTTGTGAGCACTTTGCTTACACACGCCAAGATTTATACAACCTGGTTAAAATTGGCGAAATCAAAACTTTTAATGAACTATTAAAAACACACGGCAAAGGTCACGGCTGTGAAATTTGCAAACCTGCTGTGGGCTCTATTCTTGCCAGTGTTTGGAATGATTATGTGTTGAAAAAAGAACACATTAGCTTGCAAGACACCAATGATCGCTTCCTTGCCAATATGCAAAAAGACGGAACTTACTCCATTGTGCCGCGTATTCCTGGCGGTGAAATTACCCCTGATAGATTGATTGTATTGGGCGAAGTGGCAAAAGAATACGGCTTATACACCAAGGTAACGGGTGGTCAACGTATCGATTTGTTTGGTGCTACTCTGCCGCAATTACCTGAAATTTGGGAAAAGTTAATTGCTGCGGGTTTTGAAACGGGGCAAGCCTACGGTAAATCTTTGCGAACGGTGAAATCATGTGTGGGCAGTACTTGGTGCCGTTATGGTGTGAATGACAGCATGAAGATGGCGATTGATCTGGAGAATCGTTACAAGGGATTGCGCTCGCCTCATAAAATAAAATTTGCGGTGTCTGGTTGTACGCGGGAATGCGCCGAAGCTCAGAGTAAAGACATTGGTGTAATCGCCACAGAAGGCGGTTGGAATCTATATGTGTGTGGTAATGGTGGTATGAAGCCACGCCACGGAGATTTGTTTGCCAAAGATTTGGACGATGAAACCTTGGTGAAATACATCGACCGGGTATTGATGTTTTACACCAAAACCGCGGATCGCTTGCAGCGAACTTCTGTTTGGATGGACGGCCTAGAAGGTGGATTAGATTATCTTAAAGAGGTAGTGATTAACGACAAGCTAGGGTTGTGCGGTGAGCTTGAAGCGAGTATGCAGCACGTTGTAAATACCTTTCAGTGCGAATGGAAAACCACGTTGGAAGATCCAGAAGCGATCAAAACTTTCCGTCAATTTGTGAATTATGAGGGTAGTGATAACAATGTGGTGTTTGTTGAAGAGCGGGATCAAATGCGTCCAGCAACCGAATCAGAAAAACAGCAATTAATTGCGAAGGTAGGTTAATACGATGACGATGCCATGGAAGTTAATTTGTAAACAAGAAGACTTGGTTGAAGGTGCTGGAGTCGCTGCTATGGTAAATGGCGAGCAAGTGGCGATTTTTTATATTCCTGAATCCGAGAATAAAGTATTTGCCATCGGAAATTGGGATCCTGTCGGCAAGGCGAATGTTTTGTCCCGAGGCCTAGTCGCCCATTTACAGGCGCAATGGGTAGTGGCCAGTCCTTTGTATAAGCAGCATTTCGTATTGTCATCGGGTCAATGTCTTGAAGAAACTGTTCAGGTGCCCCATTGGCCAGCCAAATTAGAAGACGGTAATGTATTTGTTGCGGCACACTAATCAAAAAGCGGCGCACCAAAATGATCTCTCTGCACTGTTTGAACGCTTCGTATCGCTGGTATTTTATAGCTTATTCGAAGAGAGTCAGTTGCAAGCCTAGCAAAGCTTAGTCATGGCCAGCTTAATGTGTTTTTTTAAAAGTTGGCTTACTAATTGCTTTATATAGATTACTGATGCACCGTAAACCGACGATGGCTTACACATAAAGCATACAGATATTACAAAAGGCAACGAGGCCCAATCACTTTTTTAGAAAAGTGATTGGGCCTTTTTTTGTTTTTAAAAAAGTGAAAAGCGCGAGGTAGGTCCATGATGACAACAATGAAGACAGCAGCCAGCGTAAAAACGACCTGTCCATATTGCGGTGTTGGTTGTGGTGTAAATTTGACTCTTCCACATTCGGCAAGCGAAGCCGTTCCTCCTGTGTCTGGTGATGAGGGCCATCCCGCGAATTTTGGTCGTTTGTGTGTGAAAGGCAGCAGTCTTGCACAAACGATCCAATCAGATGATCGTTTATTAACGCCCATGGTAGATGGTCAATCTGTCGCCTGGGGGGCAGCCATTGAAACAGTGAGCGCGAAAATTGCTCAAGTTGTAAGGGATCATGGCCCTGATGCCTTTGCTTTTTATCTTTCTGGGCAAATTTTGACAGAAGATTATTATGTTGCGAATAAACTGGCTAAGGGCTTTATTGGTACAGCCAACGTAGATACCAATTCTCGCTTGTGTATGGCGTCTGCTGTTGTCGGTTATAAACGTGCTTTTGGCTCGGACACTGTGCCTTGTAATTATGAAGATCTAGAGCTCTGCGATTTATTGATCATGGTTGGGTCGAACGCCGCATGGACACATCCGATTTTATATCAGCGCATTGCTGCTGCGAAAAAACAGCGGCCTAATATGAAAGTGGTGGTAATTGATCCAAGAGAAACGGCGACTTGTGATATTGCAGACCTGCATTTGGCAATTAAGCCTGGAAGCGACGCGGCGATTTTTTCCTTTTTATTAAGTGATTCTGTTCAGACTGGTATTTTGGATCAGGGCTTTGTTGCGAATCATACCAATGGATTTGAGGCTGCTTTAGTAGAGGCGAGAAAATCGACTCCGAGCTTATCTTATACCGCAGACTTTTGCGGGATCAGTGAGCAGAATCTAGCTTGTTTAGCTCGCTGGTGGCGCGACACAGCAAAGACGGTCACCTTTTATTCTCAAGGGGTGAATCAGTCTTCCTCTGGCGTTGATAAGTGCAATGCGATTATTAATTGTCATTTAGCCACGGGGCGAATTGGGAAAGAGGGAGCAGGGCCTTTTTCTATTACGGGTCAGCCTAATGCTATGGGTGGGCGGGAAGTGGGGGGATTGGCCAATCAATTGGCTGCTCATATGGATTTTTCCACACCGGGCGCTCAGGATTTGGTGCAACGCTTTTGGCAAGCGCCAAATATGGCCAGAGAAAATGGTTTGAAAGCCGTCGACTTATTTCAGGCCATGGAAGAAGGCAAAGTCAAAGTGGTGTGGATAATGTCGACTAATCCTATGGTGAGTTTGCCAGATACCGCTCAAGTCAGGCGCGCGCTGGAAAAATGTGAGTTAGTGATTGTTAGTGATTGCAAAGCGCATACGGACACAACCGCCATGGCGGATGTTTTATTTCCCGCCACAGGTTGGAGTGAAAAAGACGGTACGGTGACAAATTCAGAGCGTCGTATTTCTCGCCAACGAGGTTTATTGCCTGCACCAGGTGAAGCCAAGCATGATTGGTGGGCAATCTGTGAAGTCGCAAAAAGTTTGGGCTTTCAATCGGCTTTTTCTTATCAAAATGTCTATGAAATTTTTGCTGAGCATGCGGCTTTGTCGGCGTTCGAAAATAATGGCAGGCGTGATTTTGATATCGGCCATTTTAGCCTGATAAGTAAGGCTGAATATGATGCTTTGACACCAGTGCAATGGCCTGTACCAAAAGATCGACCAGAAGGCACCAAGCGCATGTTTGAAGGTGGGCGTTTTTTTACCCCAGACGGCCGAGCACGATTTGTTGCGATCACACCAAGTTTGCCGAAGTATCAAGCTTCACAAGAATGGCCTTTTACCTTAAATACCGGACGAGTACGCGATCAGTGGCATACCATGACAAGAACCGGAGATGCAGCCTCTTTGGCTAAGCATACCGCGCAACCTTATGTGGAAATTCATCCCAAGGATGCGAAACGTCTTGGTATTAAAGATAAAGCCTTAGTGCGTCTTACTTCACCGTACGGAGAGGCTTTGCTAAAAGCTAAAGTGAGTCGAGCGGTTGCACCAGATAATGTATTTGCACCTATTCACTGGACGCAGCAATTTGCCAATGCGTCTGTGGTATCAAATCTTATCCCGCAAGTGGTTGATCCCTTATCAGGTCAACCGGAATCGAAACATGCTCAGGTTCAGCTCGAAGTGGTTGGAAATATTTGTTATGGCTTGCTTGTTTCGGCAGTGCCGCTTGTTTTATCAGAGTGTCTGTATTGGTGCCAAGTACCTTCTGAGCAAGGTTTTCACTACGAAGTAGTTTGGCCCAATGGGCAAACACTAGCTTCTTTGAAGGCAATATATATAGAGCAGAGTAAAGGTTTGGCTGAAAGGGTTGAGTGGTTGGAATATTCGAACCCCGTTACGCAGCAAATTCGATTGGCCAAGTTGATGGATCAAAAACTTACTTTGCTTATGTATTTGCATCCTCAGCCTGAATCCGTCATGGCGGATTGGCTTATTTCTAAATTAGAGATAAACACGTCGTTATCATTACAAGATCGTTTAGCTATTCTGGTGGGCTCTCCCGCTAATATGGAAGATAAAGGAGAGATCGTTTGTTCTTGCTACCAAGTTGGTAGTAAGCAGATTGAAAAGGCGATTGCGTCTGGTATTTGTTCCGTCGATGAATTAGGGGGCAAGCTAAAATGCGGTACCAATTGTGGTTCTTGCCTTCCTGAATTAAAGCGCTTTATTCCCACTGTGGCGGAGTTATCGGTATGACTGGCAGAGCAACTATTAGAAGGGTAATTAGAACGGCCAATGATTTTACCCAATATGTAAAAATTTTAGGGCGAGGCAAAAAGGGCGCACGCAGTTTGACGGTGGAAGAGGCTGAACATGCCATGAGTTTGATGCTGTCTGGTAAGGTAGCGCCAGAACAGTCTGGTGCATTCTGGATGTTGATTCGAATTCGTGAAGAGACAGTAGAAGAAACTGTTGGTTTTACCAAGGCGACAAGAGACTATTTGTCGAAGAAAGAATCATTGGGAATTAAGGTTGATTTGGATTGGCCTGCTTATGCTGGTAAGCGCAATGAGTTGCCTTGGTTTTTACTGGCGGCGCTTGCACTCGTTAATACAGGGATCAAAATTGTGATGCATGGACATACATTTGAAGGGGAAAATCGGATGTATGTAGAGCATGCTATTAATCAATTGGGATTGGCTGTTTGTCATTCCAGAACTCAGTTAAAACAAGAGCTTGAAGTTAGGTGTTTTGCTTATATGCCGTTGGCTGAAGTAGATAAATCGTTAGGTGGCATGATGGATCTTAAATATGTATTGGGCTTGCGTTCTCCGGTGAATACCGTGGTGCGTATGATGAATCCATTTTCAGCTGATCATAGTGTGCATGGGGTGTTTCATCGTGGTTATGATCAGCTTCATCTTTCTGCTTGTGAGCAATTAGGTGATGCGTCGGTGTTGGTATTTCGTGGCGGCAATGGTGAAGCAGAAGTGAATCCTGAGCGAGATGTCACCTTGGGTAAGTGGCAAAATGGCGTAGCTAGTTGGTCTGATTGGCCAAAAGCTGAACAAGAACATAAGCGCTTAAAAGACAATTTGGATTTGTCGCGATTGACGGATCATTGGCGTGGAGATCAACTTGATCAATTTGGCGAGCAAGCAGTACGACAAACCATTGCGTCGGTGGCGGGACTTCTTTATGGTGTGACGTCACATGAGGAATGTCTTGTTTTAGCTGATGAAATTTGGTCAAAACGAGATACAGCGTATTTTGATCCGATTTTGTAGAAAGAGAATATAGCATGGCGTTTACATCATTGTCGGCTGCAGTGTTAGCGGGTGGAAAAGCAGAGCGAATGTCGCGTCAAGATAAAGGTTTGTTATTGTTTCAGAATGAACCTATGGCCTTGTTAGTTGGTCGGGCTTTGCAGCAGGTAGCGAATGTCGTTTTTATTAACGCTAATCGTAACCTTGAGCAGTATGAAAAGCTTGGCTATGACGTCGTTGCTGATGATTTAAGCCACCAAGGAAAAGGACCTTTGTCTGGTTTATTGACTTGTTTAGCTTTTGCGAAAACATCGCACCTAGTGATTTCTCCTTGTGATACGCCTCGTATTAGTGGTGCAGCGTTCGTGAAACTGGCAGCGGCCTGTCGATTATCACCAGAAAAAATTTATTACTTAAGTAATGCTGCTGATGCTCACCCTTTGCATGCCATTCTGCCTGTAGAGGCCACGCTTAATGCTTTAACGTTTTTTTTAGATGCGGAGCAAAGCCATAGTGTTTTGAGGTTTTATGAGGCGTTTGGCTGTCAATCGGTTATTTGGGAGGACGGTGCCGAGTTATTAAATGTTAATACGCCTAGCGAGTTGGCTTAAGCTCGGCTAATGCCGTTTTTTAAGACTGGCTCATCGATTCAATGTCTAAGTGATAAGATTCGCCATCTTCTTTGTGCTCTAATTTGACCAATAAGTAGTCAAATTTTGGTACAAACCAAAATGATGTTTTTTTGCCTTTTTCTAGGTTGTCGGTGCGGATAATTTTAATCGCAGAAACTCGACCCAGTTTGGTGTTGATTGTTTCCATTTTATCGCGTTTGAAACGCCAGTTTTTAATGTAACCGCCGTCTGCGATCTGATAGTCGAAATCATTTTTACCCATTTTTAGATCTTGTCTAACTTGCAGCTGTATAGACAGTTTATCTAATGTTCTTGGGTTGATTGAAAGGTTCCAGGGTTTGTCTTTTACATCGTTTTGGACAAGGTTGTTTTCCCAATCGAACGTAAGTATCGCACTTCTCTTTTTTCCTAGTGCTGAACTTTTGTATTCGTATTTTGTTGGAATGATTTGGTGGTTTTCAACGTAAAAAGTGGATGACTCATTAAGAGAGGCAATCATGCTGTCTGCAGTAAATACAAATCGCCATAAATTGTCTGATTTTTTGGAGAGGGTTTGTTTGCCTTCTACTTTTAGGCTAATGCCTTTTTTCCAGATAGTACTGTAAACAGCGGAATAAGGTTTGAGAAACGTATTTTGAGGGGTGGTTTCGGTGGCGCTTACCTTCATTGAGGAAAGAGAAAGTATGGGGATACTCATAAAAATGGCCATTAAAAACATTGGGGTTTTACGAGTTCTCATACTTTCTCCTACATCATGTTAGAGCTTTGTTATAAAGAATGCCGCTTTCAGGGAGGGCATTGTTATCAAAAAAAGCCGTTCCGTCATGGAATGTTAATCTTTCTTCACTGAACCATTTTACAGCCAATGGATAGATAATATGTTCTAAAGAGTGAACTTTACTAGCTAAAGTTTCTGCTGTTTCTGTATGTGTAATTTCCGTGCTTGCTTGAAGGATAACGGCACCAGCATCCAGTTCAGGGCTAACGAAATGTACCGAAACCCCATGCTCTTTTTCGTTGGCATCAATTGCGCGCTGATGTGTGTTCAAACCTTTGTATTTTGGAAGCAAAGAGGGGTGAATGTTTAGCATTCTACCTTCAAAATGTTTCGCAAAAGTTTCAGTTAAAATACGCATGAATCCAGCAAGAACGACCAACTTTGGTTGGTATTGATCGATAAGTGCTTGTAGCTTAGCATCGAATTCTTCACGGCTATCAAATGACTTATGGTTAAGAGTGTGCGTTGGTATACCCACCTCTTTAGCTCTTTCTAGGCCATAAGCTTCTGCTTTGTTACTAATAACAGCACAGATCTTGATATTAAGTAGTCCTTGCAAGCTTTGATCAATCAAAGCTTGCAAGTTGCTGCCGCTGCCAGAAATTAAGACAACGATAGGAAAACTCATGCCTGGGTCTCGAGATCAGAGATTAAGACATCTTTTCCACCATCACGAGGGCAAATGTCACCAATGATCCAAGCGTTTTCACCTTCAGCTTTTAGAATAGCAAGTGCTTCGTCTGCCTTTTCGGCATCAATAGAAAGTACCATGCCGACACCACAGTTTAAAACACGGTACATCTCTTCTTGCTCAACATTTCCTTGTTCTTGCAACCAATCGAACACAGCAGGGCGTTTCCAGCTTGTTGCATCAATACGAGCCGCAGCGTCTTCAGGAAGAACACGAGGAATATTTTCAAGTAAGCCGCCGCCAGTAATGTGAGCTAGGGCGTTTACAGAGATGGATTCCATCAACTTGAGGATAGACTTCACGTAAATGCGAGTTGGCTCCATAAGAGCGTCTTTTAATGGTACGCCATCGATATCTTGATTTAGGTCTGCTTTGCTGACTTCAAGAATCTTACGAATAAGTGAATAGCCGTTTGAGTGAGGACCTGAAGAACCCAAAGCAATCAATTTGTCGCCAGCTTTTACATTGCTGCCGTCAATGATGCTTTCTTCTTCAACAACGCCCACACAGAAGCCTGCTAGGTCGTAATCACCGTCATGGTACATACCCGGCATTTCAGCTGTTTCACCACCAACAAGCGCGCAGCCTGCTTGTAGACAGCCTTCGCCAATACCAGTTACTACGTTTGCAGCAACGTCAACGTCTAGCTTGCCTGTTGCATAGTAATCTAGGAATAATAGTGGCTCAGCACCGGCTACTACTAGATCGTTAACGCACATTGCAACTAGGTCGATACCAATGGTGTCATGCTGGTTAAGGTCCATCGCTAGACGAAGCTTAGTGCCAACACCATCGGTGCCAGAAACAAGAATAGGGTTTTTGTATTTTGTTGGAAGGCGTGTCAAAGCACCAAATCCACCCAGACCACCCATTACTTCAGGGCGACGAGTTTTTTTGCTTACGCCTTTAATACGTTCAACAAGTTGATTGCCAGCGTTGATATCAACGCCTGCGTCTTTATAGCTAATGGATGGTTTATCCGACTTGGTCATTGCCTATGCCTTATCATGGTACGAGGAAAAAAAAGGCATTTTAGCATAGTGGCGCATTAGGGCTATGGTTCTTTGCAATTAAGACAGTAGAATAGGCAAATAAACGAAGGAAGGGTTATGAATTCTCGTATATTTTTACTACTAATTAGTGTTTTTTGTATTTCGTCAGCCAATGCCGTCCCTATTCAGGGACTTTATAGTGCTGAAATTAAATTGCCAGTAACACAATCTGAGGCGCAGATGCTAAATGAAGCATTTGGTTTGGCTGCTGAAAATGTGTTGGTTAAAGTCTCTGGTGATAAAAATGCCATTACAGGTGAGCTTTTAGAGCAAGCTAAGAAGAAGGCACCAACTTGGGTTGCGCAGCACTCTGTGGCTTCACTTAGTGAGTTGCTACCTTCTGATGATGGATTGGTTCCTGGTAAACAGGTAAAGGTGACCTTTTATCAAGCATCAATTGATGGTTTTTTATCACAAAATAATCTGCCTGTTTGGGGGGATAATCGACCTTCGGTCTTAGTTTGGTTAGTGGACGAAAATAATGGTGTTAGGTCTTTATCTGGCTCAAAAGCGCCTTCTGAAGCACTGAACTTATTAGCTCAATCAGCCGGCGAAATTGGTGTGCCCGTTTATGCGCCTCTGCTTGATGAGGTTGATAAACGAAGTCTTGCAGCATCCGATGTGTGGGGGTTCTTTGAAGACAGCATACTAAACGCTAGTAAACGTTATCAGACTGACTCTGTTGCCGCCTTAAGGATTAGTGATTACGCAGGGCAAGTGAGTGGTAACTTGTTAGTGCTACTGAAAAATGGTGAAACAGAGCGATTTGTTTTGCGAGGTGAAAATCTTAACGACTTAATTGATCAGGCTAGCTCTGATTTGGCAAAAGTATTTTCTTCTCGTTACGCTTCGGTGCGTAACAATAGTTCTGCCAGTAAGGTTAACGTTCAAGTGGTGGGCGTAACCAATTACAGTATTATGAATAAAGTGCAGTCTTATTTTGAAAGTATCGGTGTCGTTCGCGACGTTATGTTGGTTCGAGTTGTTGGCAATAAAGTAGAGTTTTCTATTGAGATTGATGGTGATAAACAGAAATTATTTAACAGTATATCCCTAAGCCGATTGCTGATTAATGCGCCGTTAAATGCTTTGGACCCAGATGCAAACCGTGTTACGTCTTACCAATATAGTGGAGTAAATTAAATGACAGATCTATTGGATGAAAAAGTTATAGAGCGAGATTTTTTTGCTCGTCCAGTGGAGGAGCAAAGCGATTTCTTGGCGCAAACTTGGTGTAATCACTGCATGGAAGTGGATTTAGGCATGATTAACCCTAAGGAGTTTGAGAGTAAGGATAGGGTGTGGATAGAAGGTGATTGCGTTAAGTGTGGTAATTCGACTGTAACTGAAATAGTCGAAGAGGATGAAGAGTAGCGCTTAGCTTTTATTTGAATAAGTTTTAACCAATAAAAACGCGCCCTTAGGCGCGTTTTTTTGTAATGCATTATTTCAATGTATTACTTTTTAGTTGGGTAATCGCGCTCTGGCTTACCTACATACAGCTGGCGAGGACGACCAATTTTGTATGGTCCACTGATCATCTCATTCCAGTGAGAGATCCAGCCGATAGTGCGGGACATAGCAAAAATCACCGTAAACATACTGGTTGGGATGCCAATTGCTTTCATGATGATGCCAGAGTAGAAGTCCACGTTAGGGTAAAGTTTACGCTCAACGAAGTATGGGTCTTCTAGGGCAATTTGCTCAAGACGTTTTGCAATTTTTAGTAATGGGTCATTAGACTGGCCTAGTTCTTCCAATACTTGGTCGCAAGTTTCACGCATTACTTTGGCGCGTGGATCAAAGTTCTTGTAAACACGATGACCAAAGCCCATTAGTCGGAATGGGTCATTTTTGTCTTTTGCTTTTGCGATGTATTCATCGATGTTTTCAACATCACCGATTTCTTCAAGCATAGTCAACACAGCTTCGTTGGCACCACCATGAGCAGGCCCCCAAAGTGTTGCAATACCTGCTGCAATACAAGCGAATGGGTTTGCACCAGATGAGCCGGCTAAACGCACTGTAGAAGTTGATGCATTCTGTTCATGGTCCGCATGGAGAATAAAAATACGATCCATAGCTTTTGCAAAAACTGGGTTTACGACATAGTCTTCACATGGTGTGGCAAACATCATGTACAAAAAGTTCTCGGCATAAGATAGGTCGTTACGAGGGTACATAACGGGCTGATCTTTTGAGTACTTGTAGCAGATTGCCGCCAATGTTGGCATTTTAGAAATTAGACGGAATGCGGCAATTTCACGATGCTTAGGATTATTGATATCCATATGATCTTGGTAGAAAGCAGAGAGTGCACCAACTAGACCACACATGATTGCCATTGGGTGGGCGTCGTTTCGGAAGCCTTCAATGAACTTATGCATGGATTGGTTGACCATGGTGTGCTTACCAACCATTTTTTCAAAGTCTTCTTTTTCTGTTTTACTAGGAAGTTCCCCGTAAAGTAACAAATAGCATGTTTCTAGGTAGTCTGAATGCTCAGCAAGTTGAGCTATTGGGTAACCACGATGCAAAAGGATTCCTGCGTCGCCATCTATAAAGGTAATAGAGGACTCACAAGAGCCGGTAGACATAAACCCTGGATCGTATGTGAATACACCGTTGGCACCTAAGCCTCGAACGTCTATAACATCAGTGCCTAAAGTACCTGAAAGAACAGGAAGTTCGATAGTTTTATCGATCCCATCCACTTTGAGTGTCGCTTTTTTATCAGCCATTTATGGTCTCCTTCGTATTCCGGTTCGGAGCTAATTAGTTGTATGTTTGACACTAACTGGCTCAGAAGGTGCGCAAAAAATACTGTCTCTAGGCTATAAAAGTCAATCTTGTTCACTTTCACCCTATTTACATAATGCTGGGTTATCTTGTAATTATCTGACAGAAACGTAATATTGAATAAAGTCAAATTTTTAATAAAATCGACTTATCCAATTGAAAAATAAAGGGTTTATTTGTTTTTTTGAGTGTCAAAATATTGTAATTTTGTACCATTATTGTTTCGGCTTATGGTTACATTCATTTGATGAATGGCGACCATTAAAAACCTCTTGTTCAGTCTATTTGTCTTAATATTTTGGGGTGGTCTATAATTGCGCCTCAGACGATTTCATTGATTTGTTGATGCTAGTGGATAAAAGAAAGTCGCTTTTAAACATTTGTTTGCAAATCGATGAGATTTTCAAAGTAGGCCTATGACGTTGTTACCTTACTCTTTTTTAGGGTTTATGTAACCGCGTATAGACATTGGGTCGTGATTGACCATTCAATCGATAAAATGGTGTAAAAGTCGTGAATAAAAAGAGACCAGTCAACCTTGATATGTTAACCATATCTCAGCCAGTCACAGCAATAGTGTCAATTCTTCACCGTATAACAGGACTTATCCTTTTTGTAGGGTTGGCCTTCTTGTTTTATGCGTTTGATCTTTCTTTAGAGTCCCAAGAAGGATTTGATCAGGTAGTTAATGCATTACAAACTAACTTCCTTGTTCAATTTGTTATCTGGGGTGTCGTTTCTGCATTGATGTATCACTTCGTGGCAGGTGTTAAGCACTTGTTTATGGATATGGGATACTTTGAAGAATTGGAAAGCGGACGCAGTGCTGCAATCGCAAACATAGTCATTGCAGTTGTTCTAATCGTGTTAGCAGGAGTTTGGATATGGTAACTCAAATCACAAGTTTTGGTCGTTCAGGCTTATACGACTGGATGATGCAGCGTGTTTCTGCTGTTGTGTTGTCTTTATACACAATCTTTATTATCGGTTATTTGCTTCTTAATCCTGATCTTACATACGATCAGTGGAGTGCTTTATTTGAAGCCACTTGGATGCGCATCTTCAGCTTAATGGTGCTTTTGTCCATTGGTATGCACTCTTGGATCGGTTTGTGGTCCATTTCTACTGACTATATAAAACCAACTGGTGCTCGTTTCTTCTTTCAATCTCTATGCGGTCTTGTAATGTTTATTTACATCGTATGGGGTGTTCAGGTTCTTTGGGGGCTTTAAGTAATGGCAAATATTCGTACTATTTCTTTTGATGCCATTGTTATCGGTGGCGGTGGCGCAGGTATGCGCGCAGCGCTTCAGTTAACTGAATCTGGTTTAAATACCGCATGTGTTACGAAAGTATTTCCGACGCGTTCACATACAGTGTCTGCACAAGGTGGTATTACCTGTGCAATAGCAAGTGATGATCCGAATGATGATTGGCGCTGGCACATGTATGACACCGTAAAAGGGTCTGATTATATTGGTGACCAAGACGCTATTGAGTACATGTGTTCTGTAGGTCCTCAAGCTGTTTTTGAACTTGAGCACATGGGGTTACCATTCTCTCGTACAGAGCAAGGTCGTATTTACCAACGTCCATTCGGTGGACAGTCTAAAGACTTCGGTAAAGGCGGTCAGGCTGCGCGTACTTGTGCTGCTGCTGACCGTACAGGTCACGCTCTACTTCATACGCTGTATCAGGGTAACCTTAAAGGCGGCACGACATTCTTGAATGAATGGTATGCAACAGATCTTGTGAAAAACAGCGAAGGTGCGGTTGTCGGTGTTATTGCAATCTGTATCGAAGATGGTGAAACCGTTTACCTTAAAGCTAAGGCAACAGTTATCGCAACAGGCGGTGCTGGCCGTATTTACCAATCTACTACCAATGCTCACATCAATACAGGTGATGGCGTAGGTATGGCATTGCGTGCAGGTTTCCCAATGCAAGATATGGAGATGTGGCAATTTCACCCAACAGGTATCTACGGTGCTGGTACGCTTGTAACGGAAGGTTGTCGTGGTGAAGGTGGTTACCTAATTAATAAAGACGGTGAGCGCTTCATGGAGCGTTATGCTCCAAACGCAAAAGACCTTGCTGGTCGTGATGTTGTTGCTCGCTCAATGGTTCTTGAAATTTTGGAAGGCCGTGGATGTGGCCCTGATGGCGATCACGTACTGCTTAAATTGGACCACTTGGGTGAAGAAACGTTGAATAAACGTCTTCCAGGTATCCTTGAGCTTTCACGTACTTTTGCTCACGTCGATCCAGTTAAAGAACCTATTCCTGTTATCCCTACTTGTCACTACATGATGGGTGGTATTCCAACCAACATCGGCGGTCAAGCCATTAAAATTAACGAAGCGGGCGAAGATACTATTATCGATGGTCTTTACGCTTGTGGTGAAGCGGCTTGTGTGTCTGTACACGGTGCAAACCGCCTTGGTGGTAACTCGCTACTTGATTTGGTTGTATTTGGGCGTGCTGTTGGTATTCAAGTTAAAAAATCTTTGGATGAAGGTTTTGAATCTTTAGACGCAGACGATACTAATGTTGAGAAAGCATTGGTTCGCTTGAATCGTTTAAATAACTCGACTGGTGGTGAAAGTGTGGCTGCTGTCCGTGCCGACCTTCAGCGTGTGATGCAGCTTTATTTCGGTGTGTTCCGTGATGGTGAGGCAATGCAAAAAGGTTTGGCTCAACTTCAAGAAATTCGCACACGTGTTGAAAACTTGCACCTTGAAGATAAGAGTCAAGCTTTTAATACTGCACGTATTGAGGCTCTTGAGTTGGAAAACCTATTGGAAGTTGCTGAAGCGACTGCTATTCCTGCTGAATTCCGTAAGGAAAGCCGCGGTGCGCATGCGCGTAATGACTTTACTGAACGTGACGATAAAAACTGGTTGAAGCACTCTTTGTTCCATCCAGCAGATAAGAAAGTGACTAAGCGTGATGTAAACTTTGCGCCAAAAACTATGGAAGCTTTCCCACCTAAAATTCGTTCATACTAAGGAGTTGTGTCAATGTTAGTTAGTATTTATCGCTACAATCCTGAGAAGGACGACGCTCCTTATATGCAGGATTACGAGATTGATTTGCCAGCAGGTAAAGACCTAATGGTGCTTGATGTTTTAAACTTGTTGAAGGCTCAAGACCCTAGTATTTCTTACCGCCGCTCATGCCGTGAAGGTGTATGTGGTTCTGATGGTATGAATATGTCAGGCAAAAACGGCTTGGCTTGCATTACGCCAGTTTCAGAAGCAGTTAAAAAAGGTAAGTTGGTGCTGCGTCCACTTCCTGGTTTGCCAGTGGTTCGTGATCTTGTTGTTGATATGGGGCAATTTTATAAACAGTATGAGAAGATTCGCCCATTCTTGATTAACGATGCGCCTGCACCAGCAATTGAACGCTTGCAAAGCCCTGAAGAGCGTGAAAAGCTTGATGGTCTTTACGAATGTATCTTGTGTGCTTGTTGTTCAACAGCTTGTCCTTCTTTCTGGTGGAATCCAGATAAGTTTGTTGGCCCATCTGGTTTGTTGCAAGCTTATCGTTTCTTGGCAGATAGTCGTGATACGGCAACCCAAGAACGCCTTAGCGATTTAGATGATCCATTCAGTGTCTTCCGTTGCCACGGTATCATGAACTGTGTAAACGTTTGTCCGAAAGGGTTAAATCCTACTAAGGCAATTGGTAATATTCGTACTATGCTTTTGCAGAGAGCGACCTAATAATGCTCCGAGTGATCCGTTGTGGTATGTTGATGTGATCACCGAAAGTAGGCGGCTTGAATGTTGATTCAATGCCGCCATTTTTGCATATTCTAATATAGAGAATGCAACGAAAAGAATTTAAAATTCGATCTTTACGAGCAGGGATGTACAAAGAAAAACCACTAACTTAGTGATTAAGGATTCAGAGGGTTTTGTTTTATTAAAATGAAGCTTTCTTAGTGGTTTAGTATTGAACGTAAAAGGGCGAAAGTAGCTGGAAATAAACAAAAAATCGAGGCTTTAATAGCCTTACGGGCCTGATAAAATGATCGATCTTAATATAGATTGATACCGGGACCCCGGTAGCTGGCTCGAACATAAGGGTGATCGAGAATGCACGAAAGTTTAATGGAGTTGCTGTGGAGCACCTCTCATTTTTCAGGTGGAAACTTGGAATATGTTGAAGGGTTGTTTGAAAGCTACCTCGTCGATCCGAACTCTGTGTCGGAAGAATGGCGTAAATGTTTTGATCAATTGCCTCGCGTAAGTGAAGCGCAATCAACTGATCTTCCTCATTCAGTGATTCAAGAACAGTTTTTGCAAATCGGCAAGAATAAGTTCCGTTCAATGCCTGTTTCTACGGGTGTGGTAGCTAGTTCTGCACATGAGCAAAAACAAATTAATGTTTTGCAGTTGATTAATGCTTACCGCGTACGTGGGCATCAACATGCGACACTTGATCCACTTGGATTACAAAAACGAGAAAAAGTAGCTGACCTAGATATTGGTTATCACCAATTAACAGGTGCAGACTTAGATACCTCATTCAATGTAGGTTCTTTGTTCTTTAATAAAGAGTCTTTGAAATTAAGTGAGATTGTATCTGAGCTTGAAAAAACCTATTGCGGTAGCATTGGTTATGAATTTATGCACATTGTTGATACGCAAGAAAAAGCGTGGCTTCAAAAGCGTGTAGAGTCTGTTCGCTCTCGTCCAGAATACTCACAAGAAACTCGTGAAAACCTACTTGAGCGTTTAACTGCTGCAGAAGGTTTGGAAAAGTATCTTGCTAGCCGTTACCCAGGCGCAAAACGTTTCGGCCTTGAAGGTGGCGAAAGCTTAATTCCTATGGTGAATGAGTTGATTCAACGTTCTGGCGCACTCGGTGCGAAAGAAGTTGTGATCGGTATGGCTCACCGTGGTCGTCTAAACGTACTAGTTAATACGCTAGGTAAAAACCCGAAGGACTTGTTTGATGAGTTTGAAGGTAAGAAGCTTGTTAATACTTCGGGCGACGTTAAGTACCACCAAGGTTTCTCTTCTAATGTGATGACGGCGGGTGGGGAAGTTCATATTGCTCTTTCTTTTAACCCATCGCATTTGGAAATTGTTTCTCCTGTTGTTGAAGGTTCCGTGCGTGCTCGCCAAGATCGCCGTAAAGATACAACAGGTAAAACGGTTGTTCCGATTTCGATTCACGGTGATGCGGCTTTTGCTGGTCAAGGTGTGGTTATGGAGACATTCCAGATGTCCCAAACTCGCGCTTATCGTACTGGCGGTACCGTACATATTGTTATCAACAACCAAGTTGGTTTTACTACCAATCGTCAAGAAGATTCACGCTCTACTGAATATGCGACTGATGTTGCTAAAATCATTCAAGCGCCTATCTTTCACGTTAATGG
Organism: Marinomonas sp. ATLA20; assembly: GCF_057180105.1. NCBI lineage: Bacteria > Pseudomonadati > Pseudomonadota > Gammaproteobacteria > Oceanospirillales > Oceanospirillaceae > Marinomonas > Marinomonas sp. ATLA20. The sequence goes on along the minus strand of NZ_JBXUKU010000006.1, from coordinate 115,437 downwards.
CGATGATCCAGAAGCTGTATTGTTTGTTACTCAGCTAGCATTGGATTACCGTTATGAATTCGGCCGTGATGTTGTGATTGACATGGTTTGTTACCGTCGTCGTGGTCATAACGAAACGGATGAGCCTTCTGGTACTCAGCCACTGATGTACAGCGTTATTAGCAATTTGAAGACGACTCGTACTCTTTACTCTGAGCGTTTGATTGCTGAATCTGTCGTTACCCAAGAAAAATCAGATCAGATGGTCAGCGAAAACCGTGAAGATTTGGATAATGCTCGTCATGTTGCGAAGAGTCTTGTTCTTGAATCTCAAACTGGTTCATTTGTCGACTGGAAACCTTATCTTGGTGTTGAATGGACTGATGCTGGTGATACCACATATCCATTGGCTAAATTACAGGAAGTCGCTCGCAAACTAACGACTGTTCCTGATGGTGTTGTGATTCAGCGCCAAGTTCAGAAGATTTACCAAGATCGCGACAAGATGACAGCAGGTGCTCTACCTCTAAACTGGGGTTACGCAGAAACATTGGCGTTTGCTACCTTGCTTGAGCAGGATTACCCGATTCGTATTACAGGTCAGGATTCTGGTCGTGGTACTTTCTCACATCGTCATGCGGTCATTCATAGCCAAAAAGATGGTAGTACTTATATTCCGCTGAAACATTTGTCTGAAGATCAGCCTACGTTGGATCTGTACGACTCTTATCTTTCAGAAGAAGCGGTATTGGCTTTTGAATATGGTTATGCAAGTACTTCACCGAAAGGTTTAGTTATTTGGGAAGCGCAGTTTGGTGACTTTGCTAACGGTGCGCAAGTTGTAATTGACCAATTTATCACCAGTGGTGAGCACAAGTGGGGTCGCCTATGTGGTTTGACCATGCTGTTGCCGCACGGTTATGAAGGTCAGGGACCTGAGCATTCATCAGCACGACTAGAGCGCTTCTTGCAGCTTTGTGCTGAATATAATATTCAGGTTTGTGTGCCAACAACACCGTCACAAATTTTCCATATTATTCGTCGTCAAGCGATTCGTCCTATGCGTCGTCCGCTTATCATCATGTCTCCGAAGAGTTTGCTACGTCATAAGCAGGCGATTTCGACACTAGAAGAGTTGGCGGAAGGAAGTTTCAAAACGGTACTGCCGGAATCATCTGAAACTGTCACTGCGGATAAAGTAAAACGTATTGTCCTGTGTAGCGGTAAGGTTTATTTCGACTTAATTAACCGTCGTGAAGAACTGCAAAAAGATGATGTTGCTGTAATACGTGTTGAGCAATTGTATCCGTTCCCATACGCAGATTTAGAGTCTGAGTTAGAACAGTACAAAAATGTTGAGAGCTTGGTATGGTGTCAAGAAGAGCCGAAAAACCAAGGTGCTTGGCATGCCAATCGTCACCGTATGAATCGAGTATTGGAAAAACTGTATCCTGAATTAAAAATCCGCTTTGCAGGTCGAATTTCGTCTGCTGCACCAGCGGCTGGTTACATGTCTATCCATGTTGAAGAACAAGAAGCGCTGGTCAACGACGCATTAGTTGGTTAGTACCATAGCCTGTCAAAGAGATAAGGGTATAAAATGAGCATTGAAATTAAAGCACCTACTTTTCCAGAATCTGTAGCAGACGGCACCGTTGCTACTTGGTACAAACAGCCAGGCGAAGCCTGTGCACGTGATGAGCATATTGTAGACATCGAGACTGATAAAGTTGTCTTGGAAGTTGTTGCTCCTGCTGATGGTGTGTTGAAAGAAATCCTAAAAGGTGAAGGCGACACTGTATTAAGTGACGAAGTATTGGCGATTTTTGAATCTGGAGCTTCGGCTTCTGAAGCGCCTGCTGAAAAAGCGGATGCTCCAGCTGAAAAGTCTGCAGCACCAGCTGCGGCTTCTTCAAAAGAAACGGTTCAGATTAAAACGCCAAGTTTCCCAGAATCAGTTGCCGATGGTACGGTTGCTACTTGGTACAAACAGCCAGGTGAAGCCTGTACTCGTGATGATCATATTGTCGATATCGAAACAGATAAAGTGGTTCTAGAAGTGGTTGCACCAGCTGATGGTGTGATTGGCGAAATCTTGAAAAACGAAGGCGATACCGTTCTTAGTGATGAGGTTCTAGCTAACTTCTTGGTTGGTGCTTCTGGTTCAGAAGCAGCACCTGCACAAGCTGAGTCTACTTCCGCTACAGAAGGTGATGAAGATGGTGTTGCAGGCCCTGCTGCTCGCAAAGCGCTTTCTGAAGCTGGCCTAACTGTTTCTCAAGTTAAGGGAACAGGCAAAGGTGGTCGCATCACTAAGGAAGACGTCGATGCGGCTGTTAAAGCAAAATCATCTGCTCCAGCTGCTGCTCCTGCTAAAGCCGCTTCTTCACCAGCTCCTAAGGCTGCTGCAGCGCCAATGGCTGCGTTAGGTGCAGATGGTCGCGTTGAAAAACGTGTTCCAATGACTCGTCTTCGCGCGACCATTGCTAAGCGCTTGGTAGAAGCTCAGCAGACAGCAGCTCTACTGACGACTTACAACGAAGTTAACATGGGTCCAATCATGGAGCTTCGTAAGAAATACAAAGATGAGTTTATCAAAGCTCATAACGGTACTAAGCTTGGTTTCATGTCTTTCTTCGTGAAAGCGGCAACTGAAGCACTTAAGCGCTTCCCAGCAGTAAACGCATCAATCGATGGTAATGATATGGTTTACCATGGCTACCAAGATATCGGTGTTGCTGTTTCTACTGATCGTGGTTTGATGGTTCCTGTTCTTCGTAACACTGAAGCAATGGGTCTAGCGGATATCGAGTCTGCAATCATGGATTTCGCACTTCGTGGCCGTGATGGCAAATTAGGTATGGATGACATGCAAGGCGGTACATTCACTATTACTAATGGTGGTACTTTCGGTTCTTTGCTATCTACGCCAATTATCAATCCACCACAAACAGGTATCTTGGGTATGCACAAAATCCAAGAGCGCCCAATGGCTGTTAATGGTCAAGTTGTAATTCAGCCAATGATGTATTTGGCCTTGTCTTATGACCACCGTATGATTGACGGCAAAGAAGCCGTACAATTTTTGGTAACAATCAAAGATTTGCTTGAAGACCCAGCGCGTCTTTTGCTTGAAATCTAAGTATTCGTACCAACTATTTTGTATGAATTGAATACTGGGTGGCACTGTATGTGCTGCTCAGTTTGACTGAATAATGGGACCTCTTATGTCTGATAAATTTGATGTTGTTGTAATTGGTGGCGGACCTGGCGGTTACGTAGCCGCTATCCGAGCTGCTCAGTTAGGTTTGAAAACAGCCTGTATCGAAAAATGGTTAGACAAAGACAACAAGCCTCGCCTTGGCGGTACTTGTTTGAACGTTGGCTGTATTCCTTCTAAAGCATTGCTAGACTCTTCTCAAAAATACCATGATGCAAAAGACACTTTTGGTGTGCACGGTATTAGCATGAAAGACGTTGCTATGAACGTTGATACTATGGTTGATCGTAAAGATAAAATCGTAGATCAATTGACTGGTGGTATCACTGGTTTGTTCAAAGCAAATGGCGTAACTAGCTTTGAAGGTTTCGGTAAAGTTCTAGCGAATAAAAAAGTAGAATTTACTGCACATGACGGCACTGTGACTGTTATTGAAACTGAAAACGTAATCCTAGCGACAGGTTCTGTGCCAGTTAACATTCCACCTGCGCCACGCACTGGTGATATCATCGTTGATAACGAAGGTGCACTTGATTTCCGCGTAGTACCAAAACGTCTTGGCGTTATCGGTGCTGGTGTTATCGGTCTAGAGCTTGGTTCTGTATGGGCTCGTCTAGGTTCTGAGGTTGTTGTTCTTGAGGCTCAAGATTCTTTCTTAAGCCTTTGTGATCAAGATCTTGCGAAAGAAGCGGCTAAAATCTTCAAAAAACAGGACCTAGATATTCGTCTTGGTGCTCGTGTAACTGGTAGCCAAATCAATGGTGAAGAAGTTGAAGTTACATACCTTGATGCAAAGGGTGAAGAGCAAAAGCAAACATTCGACAAATTGATTGTTGCTGTTGGTCGTAAGCCATTCACTCAAGGTTGTTTCTCTGAAGATTCTGGCGTGAAGCTAGATGAGCGTGGTTTTGTCTTTGTTGACGAGCAGTGCCGTACTTCTGTACCAGGCGTTTTCGCTATTGGTGATATCGTTCGTGGCCCAATGTTGGCTCATAAAGCGTCAGAAGAAGGTGTGATGGTTGCAGATATTATTGCTGGCCATAAAGCACAAATGAATTATGACTGCATTCCTTCCGTTATTTATACTCACCCAGAACTAGCTTGGGTTGGTAAAAATGAGCAAGAGCTAAAAGCAGAAGGTGTTAAGTTTAAAGTGGGTAAATTCCCATTTGCAGCGTCTGGTCGTGCAATGGCGGCGAATGACACTGATGGTTTCGTTAAGATCATTGCTTGTGAAGAAACTGACCGTATTTTAGGTTGCCATATTATTGGTGGTCATGCGGCTGATTTGATCGCACAAGCGGTTATTGCAATGGAATTCGGTTCTACAGCAGAAGATATTGCTTTGACTGTCTTTGCTCACCCAACAGTAAGTGAAGCAGTACATGAAGCGGCGCTAGCGGTAGATAACCACGCGATCCATATCGCAAACCGTAAAAAGCGTTAATAAATTAGATTTGCCGGCTTCGAGCCGGCAATTTCTGTCTTAACGGGCAGAGCTTATGTCAACCATTCAGATGAGCGGAAGAATCAAATGAACTTACATGAATATCAGGCTAAACAGCTTTTTGCTGAATACGGCCTGCCAGTATCTACAGGGTACGCAGTAGACACGCCTGAAGCGGCAGTTGAAGCAGCGAAAAAAATTGGTGGTGATAAGTGGGTTGTTAAAGCTCAGGTTCACGCTGGTGGTCGCGGTAAAGCGGGCGGTGTAAAACTTGTTGATTCTTATGAAGAAGTTGCAGCTTTTACACAAAACTGGTTGGGCAAAAACCTAGTTACTTATCAAACAGATGCAAATGGTCAGCCTGTTGCTAAGATTCTTGTTGAATCATGCACTGACATTGCGAACGAATTGTACCTAGGTGCCGTTGTTGACCGTTCTACTCGTCGTGTTGTTTTCATGGCGTCTACAGAAGGCGGTGTTGAAATTGAGAAAGTGGCTGAAGAAACTCCAGAGCTAATCCACAAAGCGATCATCGATCCTCTAGTGGGTGCTCAGCCTTACCAAGCTCGTGAATTGGCATTTAAATTGGGCCTTAACCCAACTCAAATCAAGCAATTCACTAAAGTTTTCCTTGGTTTGTCTCAAATGTTCCACGACTACGATTTCGCACTTCTTGAAATCAACCCTCTTGTTATCACAGACGAAGGTAACCTTCACTGTCTAGATGGCAAAATCGGTATCGACAGCAATGCTGTTTACCGTCAGAAGAAAATGCAAGAGTTCCACGATCCATCTCAAGAAGATGAGCGTGAAGCACATGCTGCTAAATGGGAACTTAACTATGTAGCTCTAGACGGTAACGTTGGCTGCATGGTGAACGGTGCCGGTCTAGCAATGGGCACAATGGATATCGTTAACCTACATGGCGGCAAACCTGCTAACTTCCTAGATGTAGGCGGCGGTGCGACGAAAGAGCGTGTTGCTGAAGCATTCAAAATCATCCTTTCTGACAGCAATGTTAAAGCCGTATTGGTTAACATCTTTGGTGGTATCGTTCGTTGCGATATGATCGCTGAAGGTATTATTGGTGCTGTAGAACAAGTAGGTGTAGATGTGCCTGTTGTTGTTCGTCTTGAAGGTACTAACGCAGAGAAAGGCCGTGAAGTTCTAGCAAACTCTGGTCTAGACATCATCGCTGCAACAAGTCTAAAAGACGCAGCTGAACAAGTTGTTAAAGCTGCGGAGGGCAAATAATAATGTCTGTTTTAATTAATAAAGATACTAAAGTAATCTGTCAGGGTTTCACTGGCGGACAAGGTACGTTCCATTCTGAGCAAGCGATTGCTTACGGAACGAAAATGGTCGGTGGTGTTACTCCTGGTAAAGGTGGTCAAACTCACCTAGGTCTACCTGTTTTTAACACTGTTAAAGAAGCCGTTGAACAAACTGGTGCAGAAGCATCTGTTATCTATGTTCCAGCTCCTTTCTGCAAAGACTCTATCCTTGAAGCGGCTAATGCTGGTATCAAACTAATCGTTTGTATCACTGAAGGCGTTCCAACTCTTGACATGCTTGACTGTAAGGTTAAATGTGACGAGCTAGGTGTACGTCTAATCGGCCCTAACTGCCCAGGTGTTATCACACCAGGCGAATGTAAGATTGGTATCATGCCAGGTCACATTCATATGCCAGGTAAAGTAGGCATCGTATCTCGTTCTGGTACCTTGACTTATGAAGCTGTTAAGCAAACTACTGATGCTGGCTTCGGTCAATCTACTTGCGTAGGTATCGGTGGTGATCCAATCCCAGGTACTAACTTCATCGACGTATTGGAAATGTTCCAAAACGATCCACAAACTGAAGCGATCGTGATGATCGGTGAAATTGGTGGTACTGCTGAAGAAGAAGCGGCTGCTTACATCAAAGCAAACGTAACTAAGCCTGTTGTATCTTACATTGCTGGTGTAACTGCACCTGCTGGTAAACGTATGGGTCACGCTGGCGCGATCATTTCTGGCGGTAAAGGTACAGCTGACGAGAAATTCGCAGCACTACAAGACGCTGGTGTTAAGACTGTTCGCTCTCTAGCGGATATCGGTACTGCACTTAAAGAAATCACTGGCTGGTAAGCGAGTATTTTAAAGTGTGACTGATTATAAAATCCCTGCTTTGGCAGGGATTTTTTTTGCGCTATTGATATATAAATGGGTGAGAAAATGCGGTGTCCTTTTTGTTTGAATGATAATGGTTGCGAGCTTGATGAAAGCCAGACTTGTTGGTGTTTTAATGTCATAGTCCCTGAAGACATGATGGCGCTTATTCCAGTAAAGCAAAAAGGTGTTGTGTGTGTTTGTCAGCGATGCATCGAGTTTTATCGTACTGATAAGCTAGGCTTCTTAAAGAAGTTTGATTTAGATTAAAGTACTTCTGTTTTTACCCTTCTTTTCACTAGCGTATTAGTATTGAGTTGTGTTTTTAATCAATAATAAAAAAGGAATAAAGATAATGAGTGAAGCGCCAAAAATTTCAATTTATGACATTGTTGTGATTGGTGCCGGCATTGTTGGGCTTTCTACTGCGTGGCAGTTGCTTCAGCGTTATCCTAAATATCGTATCTTGCTCATCGAGAAGGAATCTGAGGTAGGCTTGCACCAAACGGGCCACAATTCTGGTGTAATACATGCGGGCGTCTATTACGCGCCGGGTAGCCTTAAAGCAGATTTTTGCCAGCGAGGTGCGAAAGCCACTAAAGCTTTCTGCCTTCAATACAATATCAAGTTCGATGAATGTGGCAAACTACTGGTCGCAACAAATATTGCTGAGCAAGAGCGTATGGAAGCTCTGTACTTACGCTGTCAAGAAAATAACTTAGAAGTACATAGGCTAGATCAAACACAGCTTAAAGAGCGTGAGCCGAATATAAAAGGCCTTGCTGCGCTTTACGTACCTTCTACTGGAATCGTGAGCTACCGAGAGATTTGTCAGAAGCTTGCCGAACTTTTTGTCGGTAAGGGGGGAGAGCTACGTTTAGGTACCGAGGTGGTTGGTCTTGATGAAAGCCGCGAACGTGTGGCGATCACATTGAATAATGATGTTGTGAATACATCATATTTGGTCAGCTGCAGTGGTTTGATGGCCGATCGGCTGACTAAGATGCTTAATATACCAACTGACTTTCAGATTATTCCATTTCGTGGTGAATACTATCGCTTGCCAACAAAACACAATCAGATTGTAAATCACCTTATTTATCCTATCCCTGATCCTGACTTACCATTTTTAGGGGTTCATTTGACTCGTATGATTGATGGGTCTGTGACGGTAGGTCCCAATGCCGTGCAAGGATGGAAGCGAGAGGGTTATGGTCGAATTAACATAAATCTTCGAGATGTGTTTGATATGGTCTGCTTCCCAGGTTTTTGGAAGTTGCTAAAAAGTCATTGGAAAACAGGGCTCATTGAGACTAAAAACTCTTGGTATAAACCGGGCTATTTAGCACAAGTGCAGAAATACTGTGGTCTTGTTTCATTGGATGATTTACAAGAATACCCAGCTGGAATAAGGGCTCAGGCAGTGATGAAAGATGGCAGTTTGGTGCACGATTTTTTATTCGCACAAAGTGCTCGAACCTTACATGTATGCAATGCACCTTCTCCAGCAGCTACCAGTGCTTTTCCGATAGGAGAATACATTATTAATAAGCTAGACGACCAAATTACGTCAGTTTAGCAGAGCGAAAGTATTGTGAAATAAAGATGGCTTAGTTTGTATTGTGTAAGTGATTCAAGCTAAAGTGACTAATGTATAAATCACTGATAAGGAATAAGTATGACGGGTTTAAAGAAAAATCTAGGCTTTACTCATTTAGCGCGAGGCATTGCAGCGGCGCTTCTTATTACTCAAGTGACGGCATGCGGCACATTGCTTTATCCTGAGCGTCGCGGTCAAACAAATGGTCAGATCGATGTCGGTGTCGCTGCATTGGATGCCATTGGTTTATTGTTCTTCTTCGTTCCTGGTGTCGTTGCGTTTGGTGTGGACTTTATTACCGGTGCTATTTATTTACCAGGTGGCGGTATGGCGAGTTTAACGGAAGATGAATTGAACTCGATTAAAAATGGCCCTGATTCGATAGATGTTGAAAAATTTAAAACTGTAATGGCGCAACGTAGCGATATTAAGCTACCAAAAGATGCTTACACAGACCAATTGAATGTGATGGCGATGTCATCGACTCAATCTCTTAAAACCGCTATGAATATGTCTAACGAGCAAGTTGCTTCTGCTAAGGCCTATTAAATTATTAAACACAGTTAGCCGCTATTAAACTAGAAGGGTAGCGGTTAATTTATAAAGGGTTTGAGTCTTAAGCTGATGGACGCGGTCTTTCGTTTAGGGCTTACGTTAGCTCTCAAGGCATGCTTGATAAACCGTATGTTGCATTGTTTTGAGGTCTTGGCTTTGTTGTAAGTTGACAAGCTTAGCGTTTGTTTTTAAAACTCCTTCCCAAATATTGTCAGCAATGCTGATTGATTCTCCCTGTATTTGTATGATCAAGGCAACATCGTGTTTTTGAACGAGTGCGGATATTTCGCTTGGTGAAAAAACGGTTGCACCGTGGACTTGGGTGCGATTATTCCAGGGTTCATCATCAATAAATGCTGTGATTTCAATAGGTTGTTTCGAGCTTTTATTGTTATCGATTAAGGATTTCGATAAAGAAAAGCACAGGTAATCTATACCAATGAAAATTACTTTTTTTGGTTCAGTTTTGAGCCGGAAAAATTGTTTTAATAGCTGCATTGCTTGAAACATGTCAGATCACACAGTCTTGGTGTAGCGTTGCTTAGGTCTGCCACCGGTTTTGTAATCTAATGCCATGCTGACTTGGCCTTGGGCCTCTAAGTATTCAAGATAGCGTCTGGCGGTAATGCGGCTGAGGTTAATGGCATCACCTATTTCTTCAGCTGTGAATGGGGCGTTCCCCATAGTATCAAGATGCTGAGTTAGTTTTTCTAGCGTGTTTTCATCAATGCCTTTTGGTGTTTTTCGAGTGCTGTCTATCGATGCGCTTTTTCTAAATAAAGCATCTATGTCTTGCTGATCTATTTTATCGTTTTTCGTTATCCGCTTTCTGAAGTCTAAATAATCGTCGAGGGCTTGCAGTACTCGTGACATCCGAATGGGCTTTACTAGGTAATCCATTACGCCTAGCTGGATGGCTTTTTCGATAGTGGCGGTTTCTCTTTCCGCAGTGGTCATCATAAAAGCGGCTCTGATGCCTTTGCTTTTTAAGGATGTTACTAAGTCGATGCCGCTACCATCGGGTAGGGAAATATCTACCATAATAAGTTCAGGGTCAAAAGCCTCTGCTTTTAGGTCTGCTTCTAGCATGCTTTCACAGACAGCGGCTACATAAAAATCTGAGTGTTGGTTGATGGTGTTTTCTAATACGTAGCTAGCACGTAGATCATCTTCCACTATCATGACCGGAATGCGATTCATCTTGTTAGCGCTCGTTTGTCTAAATAAATACTAAAAACAGTGGTATTCATCTCACTGCGTTCCCAATCAAGGCTGCCGTGATATTGATCGACAACCTTTTTCACTAAATAAAGCCCGATACCATGTTGTTCAGAGTTGTGCTTACTGCTGACACCAAAGTCCAAAATCCGACTTTCTAATTTTTCATCTACACCAGCTCCACTGTCTTCTATTTGAATCATGATGTGAGCATTACGATCACTAATATACAGCTTAACAAAAGGTGACGTAAGTAATCTGTTTGACCATGCGGCTAATAGGGCATTATCTATAAGGTTCCCTACCAATGTGACGAGGGCTTCATTAGTTGTGGAGGGATATCGACCAAGCTGACAATCGCTTTCAATAAGCATGTCGACTTTAAGGTCTTTTGCCTTATTGTGCTTAGCGAAAATCAGCCCAGCTACCGCGCTATTTTCAATGGTTTTAATAATTTGTCTTAGCACGACTTGGTCGCCGTCACTTTCCTGTTGAAGGAATTCGATAGCATCCACATAGCGCTCTGCCTGTAACATGCCTGACAAAACATTGAGATGGTTCGAATATTCATGGGTTTTAGCGCGCAACAAGTCGGCGTAGTTTTTTGTGGCAGTTAGCTCTTGTTCTAACGATTTTTCACCATGATCTGCAAAAAATACAATAACGTAACCGACATTGCCATTTTTCACCTTTATTGGATATAAGGTGGCGATGAATTCTAGCTTGCCTAAATTGAAACGGTTTTGCGTAATTTGTCCTTGAGCTTCTAGGGCAAAATGAGAAAGGCTTTGAGATTGATTACTTAATGGCTTTCCGACAACTTGTGACGTACTGAGTACATTCATTGTTAACCATTCAATTGCCATGCTATTGATCGCTGTAATGTTTTGCTCATGGTCAATGGCCACAATACCGTCACGAATGCTGTCTAAAATTAATTCGTGCTCTTTGAATTTCTGAACGATTTCTTCTGGTTCTAAACTTAAAAAAGTCCGTTTGAGTTTTAGGATTAAAAAGCCAGCTATGATGATACCAAGAAGATAAACAAAGCCGACCAGCAGACCTGCTTCTTGCAAATGTTTGAAAATCAGATCGCTAGTAGGTTGGGATAAATAACCAATACTAATCGCACCGATAATTTGACCATCCTTTCGTATGGTGACTGAGTTTCGAATGGCTTGCCCTAGGGTCCCTACAGCGACTTTTGTGTAATCCTTACCATGCCTCAACGCTTGGTAAATATCATCACCGACAAAGCGTTTACCAACCCTTTCTGGTTCAGGGTGGCTTAAACGAATGGCGTTTTTATTCACCACGACGATGTAAGAGGCGTCGGTTTGAGCACGAAGCATTTCTACGTAGGCTTGAATGTCGCTGGCTTTACCTTGGTTGCTTAACTCGACGGCTTGAATGACTTTTTCGTTGTGAGCTATTACTCGGCCGAGTTCTAAGCCTCGTTGGCTAATGCTATCAAGATAGCTTTTTTGTAGGGAATAACCCAGCACTACACCGACTGCCAGTACAATAAGCGTAATGGTGGAGAGAGTAATTAAGGCAAGGTAAGACTTGAGTGTCATTCGCGTATCAGGGTCAATAAAAGATAGAGCGCGATTATACAGTATAGAGTGCGGAGGCTAAACAAAAGGGGAAAGCCATCATGGACTTTCCCCTTTTTTTGAAAATTGGTTATCGGCTAACCGGTCGTTCGCTGTTAAGCGATCGCTTGAACTACAAGTGTCGCAAGAATCAGCATGAAAGCACCGCCAATTCGAGAGGATATTTGTGCAAAAGGCATTAACTCCATGCGCTTACTTGCTGCAAGAACCGCTACATCGCCAGTACCGCCCATGTTAGCCATGCAAAGACCGCCAGTGATGGCTGCTTCGATAGGGTAGAAGCCCATTAGCCAACCGATCAAACCTGCGCCAATTACCGCACCAAGTACTGTGATTAATACCAGTAAGAAGTACATAGGAGACAATGCGTTTAAGATTTGGTTTAAATCAGTATAAGCTACACCGATACCAACCAGTAAAGCAGGGGTTAGGTTTCCTACGACAAATTTATACCAAGAGAATGCTGCTTGCTCTAATGCTTTTGGCATGATGCCAGATACTTTGATGATCGCAATAGACAGAATCATTAGTGCATAAGTGTGCATGCTGATGTAATTCGACAGTAGGGTGCCAATGAAATACATACTAACGGCTAGCAAAGCACCAACCCCTAAAGTGGTGACATTCAGCGATGATGTTTTTTGCTCTTCTTCCTCAGTAGTCTTTTGACCACGAATAAGTTGACCGTTACCTGTTAGGCTGGGTGCTATTTGACCCAGTTTGTGAAGTAAGCCCGCCATAACAATGGCAATGGCGTTACCTATAGCCAGTGCTGGTACCATTTGAGACATCAAGGTTTCAGAGCTCATGCCAGTCTTTCCAGACATTATCTCAACCAAAGGAACGGCACCAGCGCCCATGCCACCCCCCATAATAGGGAGTGCAATCAACATAACCGAATCGTAAAAATCTTTACTTACTAGCATGCCTACTAGACCCGTTAAGATACACGCAAAGAAAGCGGATCCTAAAATAACAGGAATGTATTTTAATGCGGCTTTTTTAAGGGTTTGAGTATCCATTCCGAATATAGAGCCAGTCACAAGGCTTGCTACATAAAAAGCTAAGAAGCCACCGCTTTTCATGAAGGTCGTGACATTGCTTTCGGCGCTAGAAGGGAATAGGCCGCTGTGGAATAAGTAGGCAGAGCCGAAAATAACGACAATGGCACCGCCACCAAAAAACTGATTGATAATCGGTGTTCTATCACCAATGTAGTTAAGGATGAAGCCAACAATAACCATAATCCCTATGGCTCCTATCATTCCGCCTGGCATCATGCCTGCAAAGGTGGCTAATAAAATAGTGATAGCAGCAATAGCTAATATGATTTTACTAGTGCGTTGATCCTGCACCGTCATTACATCATTAGTGATCATTGTAGACTCTCTTTTTTTGCTTGTTTTGATTATGTGGCGCAGTCTACCAACCTTCGATCTAAGCGGAAGTTACTTTTCCTTTAATGAAACTAAAAAGTAGTTTTGAAACTTTAGTAAGAGGCGTTTTTGTGGGGTTTTGCACAATATTGGGTGTGTTCTGTCATGATGCTGCTTGCTGTGGGCCATTAAAACGCCGCTGTTAATTTATTAACAAGACGGCGCTATGTATTGAAACGTATGCAGTAAAAAGTGGATTAGTGGAGGTTGTTTTTTTCGTTATATGATTCAATCCACTGTGTCATGTTGTCAGCAGGCATGGGTCTAGCTATGAAGTATCCTTGTCCTCGTAGGCAGCCCATTTCAATAAGAGCTTGTTCGTGTTCCAAAGATTCAACGCCTTCCGCGATCAGGTGGTAGTTAAACGCTTTGCTTAACGCGACAATGCACATGACAATAGAGCGATCCTCTTGATTGGATAAAATATTTTGCACAAAGCTCTTATCGATTTTTAGCGTATTCAATGGTAATTGCTTTAAATAGCTGAGCGATGCATAACCAGTTCCGAAATCATCGAGTGCTATATGAACGCCTAATTCACAGCATGCTCTTACGACCTCTACAGCGTTGTTAATATCTTGAATTGACACGGTTTCTAAGACTTCAAGTTCCAATAAATTCGGATTGATGTCGGGAATACTTTTTAATAGCTGATTTAAGCGTGGAACGAACCCTTTACTGAGTAAGTGGGCAGGGGCAATGTTTACGCTAATCACTAGGTCGTTCTTTTGCCATAGTGCGTGCTGGCGTAGTGCCTCTTGAATCACCCATTCACCAATAAGAATTCCCGTACTTGGGTGTTCTAATACTTCTGAAAAGTCCCCCGGATGTAGGAAGCCCATAATAGGATGATTCCACCGAATTAGCGCTTCTACGCCGACTAATTGATGATTTAGCATATCTACTTGAGGTTGATAATAAAGCTCGAACTCACAATTTGTAATGCCTTTTTCCGCAGCTTGTAACATTGTTCTTCGTGCATATTGGCGACGTTCCTCATCTGGGTCAAAAAACAGAATGTTGTTGCATCCTAAGTTTTTAGCTTGGTACATGGTTTGATCAGCGCGACGAAGAATCGTATCGGCATCTAAGGCATCATCTGACACCAGAGCCACGCCAATACTCGCCGAAACTTGAACATGGCAGTCAAATTCATCCAGCTCAATTGGCGTATTGATTAGGTCAATAAGGCGATTCAGGAAGCCATTGCATTCTTCTCTACAAGATACATCTCGCAGTAATAAAACAAACTCGTCACCACCAATACGAGAAAGCGTATCGCTTTTACGCATTATCTGCTTTAGCCGGTTCGCAATAGTCACCAAAACATAATCGCCTGTACCATGGCCGTAATTGTCATTCACGGGTTTAAAATTGTCTAAATCCAGAAAGGCGACGGCTGCAGCGTCCTGATTGATGATGACTTGTTGTAAATTTTCGAGTAACAAGGGCCTGCTGGCTAAGCCTGTTAAGTTGTCATAATGTGCCATATCATGGAGCTTTTTTTCCAACTCTGCTCGATGAATAGAGCTAATGATGGCGCGAATAAGTTGTGGGCTTTGTAACTGGCTTTTTAGTAGGTAATCACTTGCGCCTAGTCGCATAGCTTCGGCAGCTACTTCTTCGTCTCCTAAGCCTGTTACCATAATCACAGCGCAATGGTTGGCCATCGTGGTTCGGATGTTATTCAGTAATGTTAGTCCAGAGCTTAACCCCAATCGATAGTCAACAATGACACAGTCATATTCGTCGCTGCGGAGAAAGTCCATGGAGTCTTCTACCGAAGAGGCTTCCGATATAGTGGTTTCTATATCAGATTTAGATAACATTCTGCGTAAACGTTCGCGATCAACATCATCGTCGTCGACAATTAACAATTTAAGGGCGTGACCTTCAATGGCTTCTAGTACTTCCATGATACCTCCAGATTTAACGGTTTGGCTCGACAGCATTTCGATAGGCATCCATTAAGGCCGCGAGTTTTGCAAACTGAGGTCCGACGGCTGATTTGACCATGTAGCCTGCAACATTATTGTCATAAGCTCTTGTGCGATCATTGTCATCATTCGAGGTGGTCAGGATAAAAACAATGGTATCTTGAAGGGATGGATCCTCACGAACATACTCCAGAAACTCGAAACCATTCATGACGGGCATATTTAAATCTAGCAAAACCACATAGGGCGTGGTTAAAAATCGACTTGGATGCTCGTTTTTAAGAATTTCAATGGCTACTTTGCCGTGCTCTGCATAGACTAGGTTTATGTTTGGCGATACCTTCTTTAGGCTACGTGTAATTGATTCTGACGCAACATCGTCGTCTTCAACAACGAGTACGCTTAATTCGTTAATCATGAGTATCCCTCCTTAAGAATCGTGGCCACCATACATGAAAAGTGACGCCTCGCTGATGTTTATTGGCTTCAACACTGATACGTCCCCCGTGGGTTTCTACTAAACGACGGCTAACGGATAGACCAATTCCTGTTCCACTGCGCTCATTCGATGTAACGGTTTGAAATAAGCGAAAAATACGAGAGAACGCGGCTTCTGGAATACCTGGTCCATCATCGCAAATAGTAAAATGACAAAGGTTGTTTTCAGCGACACAGCCAATGGCAATAGAACCGGTATCTTGATCATGATGTTTTATGGCATTACTAATGAGATTACGCATCACGGTTTCAAGTGGTGTCCATGTTGAAGTGAAATGTTCTATATTAATGTTACGAGTAATCGTGATGCCGTCAGGCACTTCTAGTAACTCAAAAATATTATCGAATAGGCTATCGACGTTAATGTCTTGTGTGATGGATTCGGCTTTCCCAGCGCGGGCGTAATTCAGCAGATTGTCAATGAGTTGTTCCATGCGTTGAATACGGACATTAATTCTGTCTAAATTCTTTGTTACATCTGGCAATGTGTCTGTCCCAAGGTCTTCCTTCACCCATTCTAATAAATCTGCAATACCACGTAGAGGAGAGCGTAAATCGTGAGATGCGACGTAGGTAAATTCTTCTAAATTGGTATTGGTTTCACGCAGCTCCTGTTCCAAGCGTTTGCGCTTGGTAATGTCTAATAAAGAAACCAGCACCATTTCATTGTTTTCTTCGTCTTCAAATGGGCTGAGCCCTATTTCAACAGGAAACTCGCGTCCATCTTTATGTAAGGCGGTAAGGTCTCGACCCACGCCCATCATTCTGGGGGTGGGGCTTTGGTGAAAGCTGTGACGTAAATGATCGTGATGCTTGCGATAGCGTTGCGGAAGAAGCATTCCCATCGGCTGATTGATGAGTTCATCAGAGCTATAACCAAAAGACTGGCAGAGTGCGTTGTTAGTCAAACGAATAATGCCTTTAGCATCAATCACCAAGACGCCGTGGGGGGCATTCTGAATTGAGCGTTGGAACATGTTACTTGCTCGTTGCCTCGTTGTGAGGTCGATCAAGGTAGCCAAGACAAAAGTTTGTCCTTCTTGCTCTATGGGGTTTAAGCCAATTTCGATAGGAATGTGTTTACCATTTTTTCTTCGAGCATAAAGAGCTTGGCCAGCCCCCATTTGACGTTTACGAGGTGCACTAAAAAACTGCATCATTAGCTTTTTGTGATTTGCTTGAAATTCGGTAGGGAGTAAAAAATCAATACCTTGACCTAATAGCTCCTCAGGTGAATAACCGAGCACTTCAGAAAGAGTATCATTGATAAAAAGAATTCTTGCGTCAGTACTCACCACCATAGCCGCCATGGGTAAGCAACTGACTAATTGTTGAAAAAAGGTATTATTAACTAACTGTTTGTTTTCTAAGTTATTGTTGCTTTCAGCGACTTCACTATGATCCATCATATATTCCAATAGTAAGAAAGACTCTATTTATAGATAGACTATGAATGTCAGAACGGCAATTGAACAGGTGATTAGATTTGTTAAAAAAAGTATCTATTACAATATGATGGCGTGAGTGAGTGGTAAGAAGGAAGAATAACTCCCTAGGTTGTCTATTTATCAGCCTAGGGGGAATTACATTTTAGTAATTTAGCAGGTCAAGGAAGGAGTCGTGATGAACTCAAGAGGGCTTGTTTTTACCCTCTTAGCTACAGGGAAGCTGCACCGGATTGGTGCTAAAAAGGTAGCCATCAAAATTTGGATCTTTATGTTCAGACAGCAACATTAAGGTATCTTTTACGTTTTCTAAATGACGCCACATCGCCATTCGTGCTATATCCGGTTTCTTTTGTTGAATAGCAAGTAGAATGTTTTCATGATCGACTAACCATTGTTTACGATAAGCCTGATCTTTAATGTGGGAATGAAGTTGTTTCCACATTGGGCTGTTTTCACGTCGTTCCCATAGGTTTTCAACTAGATCGACGAGGACGCTGTTTTGTGTCGCTTCAGCAATGGCTAAATGAAACAGTTTGTCGGCAGCATGATCTTGATCTGTTGAGTCAATGTTTTGTTTTTCTAGCTCCAAGGCATCGCGCATTTTGATAATGTCTTTTTTAGTCGCTTGGGTAGCGGCAAATTCTGCTACGTGGCTTTCAAGCAGTTGTCTTGCTTGCATCATTTCAAAAGGGCCGACATCATCTTTGTCTAGAGATTCTTCAAATTTATCGGATGACTTAACACTGGTTGGCTGCTTTAAAAGATAGATGCCACTGCCCTTACGGACTTCAACGATCTCCATTAGTTCAAGCATAATTAATGCTTCACGAAGTAGTGTCCTGCTGACACCTAATTGCTCGGCAATGTCGCGCTCTGGAGGTAAGCGATCTCCAACCTTATATTCGCCTTGTCTAAGTTCCTCGTATAACTTAAGTCCCACCTCTTGGTATAGGCGCTTTGGTTTTACAAGAGTATTTATCATAGCTTTCTACTTTATTGAGCCAATTCGATGAAAAGAATAGAGATAGATGTGTTACAAGAAAATGTTCAAATAATGAGCGACTCTTATTCCAGCTACAGTGACATTAACTACTGTAGCAATAATATAAGAGTCGCTTGATTTTGCTTATTTGTCGAGTGCTTTTATAGCTTTTACGTAAGGAGCAACAACAGGGTTTTGCTCGGCTTCCTTAAACATTGGAGCAACTGCTTTAATGAAGGGGTCTTTATCAACATCAATGATCTCTACACCCATTTTAGTTGCTTTTTTCAACTCTTCATCCGTGTATTCGCCCCAAATCTTTTTCATATAAGCGGTGGCATCTTTACCAGCGGCTAATACTGCTGCTTTGTTTTTATCAGACAGTTTTTCCCATGTTTTAGTGCTAATAACTAGCACATCAGGAATCATCGCATGACCATCACGAGTATAGTATTTAGCCACTTCACCATGACGATAAGTGGTAACAGCGCCAATGTTGTTTTCTGCACCATCAACAACGCGTTGTTGAAGAGCTGTATACAATTCACCGAATGGAAGTGGTGTAGGAGATGCACCCATCAGCTCCATCATTTTTATTGCGCTTGGGCTTGGTTGAACACGAATCTTCATGCCTTTCAAATCGGCAGGAGAGTGAACAGGCTTGGACGTATAAAAGTTACGAGATCCTGCATCAAAATAAGCAACACCAACAAAGCCGTATTTTGCAGAAGAGCGTAAAATTTTCTGACCAACGTCTTCGCTTTCTAATGCGCGATAGAAGTGCTCACGGTCTCTAAAAATATAAGGAATATTGAATGCGCCATAAGCTGGATCGAATGATTCAAGCTCACTAGCGTTTGATTTCGCCATGTCGAGCGCGCCACTTTGTAATAATTCTAAAGATTCGCGCTGAGTGCCTAATTGTCCATTTGGGTAGACGCGTACTTTTAAATCCCCATCGGACTTTTCTTTTACTTCATCAGCAAAGAATTTTAGTGCTTTGTGAACAGGGGATTTTGTATCGCCATTATGACTAAGCTTAATTGTTTCAGCCAAGGTCATGGATGAAGCGCCCATTAATCCGCCTAGCAAAAGTGCAGAAGCTAAATTTAGCTTAGTTTTTTTGAAGTTTAACATTTTGTAAATCTCCGTTTTGGTATTTTTATAATGCTTTAGATTATCAAAGTGTGTGTGTTCGAATTGGCATAATTGCATGTGGGTTGTTTTTGGTCAACCAATTGAGTTCATTTAGTTGACCAAAATCTATGTTTGGTTCAATATGTCGTCGATTGGTGGAAGCTATTGTGGGCTTTTTATCCCTTCTGGAGGTGGAAAATGACGAAATTTATTCAAGTGGTAGACCGCATTCTATCGACTATTTGCGTCGCCCTGATGGTGACTCTAGTGGCTTGTGTGGTTTGGCAGGTTTTTTCTCGTTATGTTTTGAATGCGCCCAGTACGTCAACAGATGAAATGGCTCGATTTCTATTTATTTGGGTGGGTTTGTTAGGCGCAGCATTTACTTTAGGAAAGAAAAAACATTTGGCGATGGACTTTATGCTGCTGGCATTAGAGGGCCGAAAAAAGGTCATGCTGCAAATGGCAATTACCTTAATCGGTTTGTTTTTTGCCGTTGTAATTATGGTGTTTGGCGGTGGTTCTCTGGTGCTGAAAACACTCAGTAATGGGCAGCTTTCTCCTGTGTTAGGTTTGGAAATGGGCTGGGTCTATGCGGCAATACCGATCAGTGGTGTCTGCATGATTCTTTATCTATTACGAGATCTTTTTGCTCCAACACAAAATTAAAAATCTCTACATGCTAGACGGTAGCGTTTGTTCGTTGCCTTATTTAGTGGTTTAAAATTCTAATAATAAGGATAAAAAAACGTGGAATGGTTAATTGCACTCGTTTTATTCGGTAGTTTTTTCACTATGTTGGTACTTGGTGTACCAATATCCTTTTCCATCGCGATTGCCTCGTTATTGTCTATTATGGTGTCGCTGCCTTTTGATGCTTCACTTTCTGTTGTTTCACAAAAGCTTGCCTCAGGGATGGACAGTTTCACCTTATTGGCCATTCCGTTCTTTATTCTAGCTGGCAATATAATGAACCGAGGTGGCTTGGCATTAAGGTTGATTGAATTTTCTAAATTGTTAGCTGGGCGTTTACCGGGTTCTTTGGGACATGTAAATGTGATTGCAAATATGCTTTTTGGATCGATTTCTGGTTCAGCGGTGGCGGCGGCCGCAGCCGTTGGCGGCACCATGGCCCCATTACAGAAAAAGAGTGGTTACGATCCTGTTTTTTCAACAGCCGTCAATATTACCTCCAGTCCTGCAGGTCTATTAATTCCCCCTAGTAATGCCTTGATTGTTTACTCCCTTATTTCGGGCGGCACGTCTATTAGTGCACTGTTTCTTGGGGGTTATCTACCAGGGTTGTTGATGGGCGCTTGCGTCATGTTAGCTGTGGCTGTGGTGGCTAAAAAGAAAAACTACCCAGTATCCGAAAAAGTTTCTTTAGGCGAAGCTGGCATTGTCACCTTAAGAGCCTTGCCTAGTTTGGGGTTGATTGTGGTCATCATGGGGGGGATTATTGGTGGTGTCTTTACGGCCACGGAAGCCTCTGCGATCGCGGTTGTGTATTCTTTGCTACTAGCGCTAATTTATCGTGAAGTAACCATTAAGGATATGCCGAGCATTATTCTGGGTTCCATCATGACGGCTTCTATGATCATGCTATTGATTGGGGCATCTATGGCGATGGCTTGGGCGATGGCCAATGGAGACATTCCTTACGCCGTGAGTGATGCATTACTGGCCTTGTCTGATAATCCAATTATCATTTTGTTGATTATTAACTTAATTTTGCTTGTTGTCGGTATTTTCATGGATATGACACCGGCCTTGTTAATTTTCACGCCTATTTTCTTACCTATTGCGCAAGAGCTAGGAATCGATCCAGTTCATTTCGGCATAATCATTACGTTTAACTTATGTATTGGTATTTGTACTCCGCCTGTTGGCAGTGCCTTGTTTGTTGGCTGCTCTGTAAGTGGTGTGAAAATCGACCAAGTGATTAAGCCATTATTACCTATTTTTGCTTTGCTTCTAGTAGCGCTAATGGCGGTGACTTTTATTCCAGAAATCACTCTGTTTTTACCTTCTCTTTTGCTTGGGTACTAGTTTAGAAGCTTGCAAATTTTAACGATATTTGGAGATATATATTTATGAAGCCGATTAATAATTGGAAGCTTCTAGGTGTTGAAGGCAACCGTGTAGACGTTCAGTGTGACGATCGACACGTATTACATTTTTTTGTTTTAGAGTCCAACGTGATTCGTGTCTTGCTGAAAAAGAACGACACGTTACAGCTTGAAAACAGCTGGTGTATTTCCCCTAATGACAGTCTTAATGGCAGCGAAACTGGCTGGGAAGGGCGTGACCGTATGAGTACGGAAGGCTTTACTTGTCCAGAGTTTAACGTGTCAGAGCAGGGTGATCAGCTAAGCATTGCTTCTGCATCACTACGAGTGACCTTATCGAAACCATTGAAGCTCACATGGGAATACGCCGACGCGTCCGGTGAATGGCAGTATCTTGCGGCAGACCGTCACAGCGGCGCCTATATGTTGGGCGTACAAAGCAACGACATTCATCATTATATGGCGCGAGATCTGTCCGAAAAATATTACGGGCTGGGCGAGAAAGCCGGTGATCTGAATCGCCATGGTTCTCGCTACCAAATGCGTAATATCGATGCCATGGGTTACGATGCGAAAAACACCGATCCATTGTACAAGCACATTCCTTTCTACATCACCAAAACCGAGCAAGCGAGCTTCGGTATTTTCTACGATAACTTGTCAACCAGTTGGTTCGACTTGGGGAATGAGCTAGATAACTACCATGGCTATTATCGTAGTTACCATGCAGATGAAGGCGATCTGGATTTTTACTTCATGTACGGTGAGAAAGTTGTCGATGTAACCAAAACCTATGTGAACCTAACGGGTCGTACTATTTTTGGTCCTAAATGGAGCCTTGGTTACAGTGGTTCTACCATGCTTTATACGGATGCGGAAAACGCTCAAGAGCAATTGGGTGACTTTATTAAGCATTGCGATAATCACAGCATGCCTTGTGATTCTTTCCAGCTTTCGTCTGGCTATACCTCCATTGGCAACAAGCGCTACGTCTTTAACTGGAACACCAGTAAGGTGCCAAACCCACTTAAATTGAGTGAAGACTTTCATCAAGCGGGTCTTAAACTAGCAGCCAACATCAAGCCTTGTTTACTGCAAGATCATCCACGTTTTGATGAAGTGGCGTCAGAGAATTTATTCATTCAAGACTCTGAATTCGATTCACCTGAATCTTCCCAGTTTTGGGATGACTCCGGCTCGCACCTAGATTTCACTAACCCTAAAACCATCCAATGGTGGAAAACGAATGTTACCGAGCAATTGCTTGAAAAGGGCATTGATTCCACTTGGAATGATAACAACGAATACGAAGTGTGGGACAGCAACGCTCGTTGTGTTGGCTTTGGCAAACCAACGCCAATCAAGCTGATTCGTCCATTGCAGCCATTGCTTATGATGCGTGCGTCTTTTGAAGCACAAACGGAATTTGCACCGACCTTGCGTCCGTATTTGATCTCTCGTTCAGGTTGCCCAGGTATGCAGCGCTATGTGCAAACATGGAGCGGTGATAACCGCACTAACTGGCAAACCTTGCGTTACAACACACGCATGGGTGTTGGTATGAACCTTTCTGGATTGTACAACATGGGTCATGACGTTGGTGGATTCTCTGGTGATCGTCCAGATCCAGAATTGTTCGTACGTTGGGTGCAAAACGGTGTCATGCATCCTCGTTTCACTATTCACTCTTGGAACGATGATAAAACGGTTAACGAACCTTGGATGTACCCAGAAGTAACGCCGATCATCCGTGAAGCTATGACGCTTCGTTACCGTTTGATGCCTTATTTGTATGACCTGCTTTGGCAGGCGCATAAACATCACGAGCCTATGCTGCGTGCTACCTTCTTAGACCACGAAGACGATGCTCGTACTTATGAAGAAAGCGATGACTTCATGCTAGGTAAAGATCTATTGGTTGCGTCTGTCGTAGAGCAAGGCCAACGAACTCGTCCTGTGTATTTGCCTGATAATGGCGAAGGTTGGTACGACTTCCACCGCAATACCTGGTACGCGGGTGGACAAGACATCACTTTGTCAGCGGCACTAGAAGAAATTCCTTTGCTTGCTCGTGCTGGTAGTGTGATTCCTACTAGTAGTCGTATTGCTCATGTGGATGCAGAAAAAGACACACAACGACAGTTCCTGGTTTTTCCATTCAAAGGAGCAGGACAACGTGATTTATCCGTGTTTGATGACGACGGACTATCAACGGGTTATTTAGACGGCAAATACTTACAGCTGAACATGACGTTGAAATCCGATCTTGAACGTATCGACCTAACAGTATCCCGTGAAGGTGAATGGCAACCGGCTTACAACGAAGTACGTTTTGCCTTGCCAGAAAATGAGCTGCGTCCTTTCTATGTCAACGGCAAGCGAGTCGATGCGTCTCAAGCTGTTGCCCTAAGCGAAATGGCCTAAGCCGAGGAAATGACATGAAAAACTTTATGACAGAAGATTTTTTGCTGACCACAGAAACCGCTAAGCGCCTTTATCATGAGTACGCGGCCGAGCAACCAATCTACGACTATCATTGCCATTTGAGTCCTCAAGAGATCGCCGAAAACCGTCGTTTTAGCGACCTTGGTGAAATCTGGCTGGAAGGCGACCATTACAAGTGGCGCGCGATGCGTGCCGCTGGTATTGAAGAGCGTTTGATTACAGGCGATGCGAGCTTCAAAGAAAAATACCAAGCTTGGTCGAAAACCGTACCTCAGTGTATTGGCAACCCAATTTATCACTGGACGCACTTAGAATTGCGTCGTCCTTTTGGTGTCACTGATGTGTTGTTTTCACCGAAAACGGCTGATGCTATTTGGGACCAATGCAATGGCATGTTGCAGCAACCTGAGTTTTCAGCGCGCGGCATCATGCAGCAAATGAACGTGAAAATGGTCGGCACTACAGATGATCCTGCGGACAACCTAGAGCATCATAAATTCATTGCCAATGACAGTAGTTTTGATATTGCGGTCACACCAAGCTGGCGTCCTGATCGTGCCTTTAAAGTCGATCATGTTGGCTTCAAAGATTATCTAAACAAGCTAGGCAAAGCGGCAGACATCAACATTGCACGCTTTAGTGATTTGATCGATGCTTTGGCACAACGCTTAGATGTGTTTGATGCTCATGGATGTCGCAGTGCTGATCACGGGATTGAAATCATGCGCTTCGCCAACGAGCCAAGCGAAGTAGAGCTGGATGCTATTCTGTCCAAACGCATTAATGAACAGCCGTTAACCGAGCTTGAAATCGCGCAATTCTCCAGCGCAGTGCAAGTTTGGCTAGGTAAGCAATACGCGAAAAGAGGCTGGGTAATGCAGCTGCACATTGGTGCTCGCCGTAATAACTCATCTCGAATGTTTAAGCTGGTCGGCGGTGATTCTGGTTTCGATTCCATGGACGATGGTGCGTTTGCCGAGCCATTGTCGGGATTCTTAGATGCGTTAGATCAAACAGATGAACTGCCTAAAACCATTCTGTATTGCTTGAACCCAATTCATAACGAAATGTTAGCGACCATGGCGGGTAACTTCCAAGGCGGTGGTGTAGCAGGCAAGGTGCAATTCGGCTCTGGCTGGTGGTTTAACGATCAATTAGATGGCATGCAGCGTCAGCTTACTAGCGTGGCGCAAATGGGCTTACTAAGCCAGTTTGTCGGCATGCTAACCGATTCCCGTAGCTTCTTATCTTATACTCGTCACGAATATTTCCGTCGTCTATTGTGCGAGATGATTGGTGGATGGGTTGAACGCGGTGAGGCACCAGCTGACATGGTGTTATTAGGTAAAATGGTGGAAGATATTTGTTCAGAAAATGCTAAAAAATACTTCGGCTTCTAAATAAACAAGGAATCATATGATTACCATAAAAACAACAAATACCTTATACGCACCTGAAAAGGTGGAAGTTGGCATCGTTCATATCGGATTGGGCGCCTTTCATCGTGCGCATCAAGCGGTTTATATAGAGAAAAATCTTAACCGACATCAAGGTGGTGATTGGGGGATTTGTGCGGTAAATATTCGCTCGAATAGCCAATTGGTCGACGAGTTAAAAAGCAATGGTTGCCGTTATCATATTGCCGAATATCAAGACAGCCAGAACGTCGAGTTGCGCGAGATCAACGCGATTCGTGATGCTCTATTTGCTGGCGCTGATAAAGAGCCTTTGTTTGCCAAGCTTGTGTCGCCAAAGACAAAGATCGTGACTTTAACCGTCACAGAAAAAGGCTATTACTTGTCACCAGCGGACAAAACACTGCGCCAAGATGATCCAAGCATTCAGCACGACATACAGAACCCAACCGCGCCAAAAACCGCACCGGGAATCTTGGTTGAAGCTTTGTATCGCCGAAAAGAATCTGGTTTAGAGCCGTTCACCATCTTGTCTTGTGACAACATGCCAGAGAATGGTCGTTTAACTCGCCAAGCCGTTTGTGATCTAGCCGCTCTGCGTTCGACCGAACTCGCGCAATGGATTCAAGATAATGTGGCGTTTCCTAGCTCCATGGTCGACAGAATCGTACCAGCTATGTCGGATGATTCTCGTGACCGTTTACAGAAAGAGCTGCAATGCGATGATCAAAATGCGGTCATGTGTGAAGCTTTCTGCCAATGGGTAGTAGAAGACAACTTCCCACAAGGTCGTCCAGATTGGGAAAACGATGGCGTGCAAATGGTGGAAGACGTTCATCCATTTGAAACCATGAAACTTCGTTTATTAAACGGCAGTCATTCCTTGTTGGCGTATGTTGGCTTAGCCGCTAAGCATAAAACCGTGGCACAAGCCGTTGCGGATGAAAAATTTGCGAACTTAATTCGTCACTACATGAGCGTTGAAGCCTCGCCTACCTTGGATCTACCACAAGAGGTTCAAGTACAAACCTACATTGAAAGTCTAGTGAGCCGCTTTGCTAATGACAGTCTGCAGCATCAGTTGTCACAAATTGCGATGGATGGCTCACAGAAAATTCCTCAGCGTTGGTTAAATGGCGCAGAAGAACGTTTAGCGAAAGGGGCGAAACAGGGGGGGCTTAATGCGACAGCACTAGGTATAGCGGCATGGTTATTTTATGTTCGCGGCGAAGATCTAGAAGGTAATCAGCACAAGGTCGATGACCCAATGGCGCAAACACTAAGCGAACTCCATGCTCGTTGTTCTGACCCAGAAAGCTTGGTTAGCGAAGCCCTAAAACTCAACGATATTTTTTCAACAGAAATCAGCCAAAGCGAGATTTTTTCTAATGCTGTGCTGAGCGCATATCAAACAATTATTTCAAGCGGTGTTGCGGAATGTTTGTCATTCAATAGCAGACTATTAAATAACAACACAGCGAATTTCGGAGGATAGAATGGAACATACTTGGCGTTGGTTTGGACCAAATGATGAAACGACGTTGACGGACATTCGTCAAACAGGCGCGACGGGGGTTGTGACCGCGTTGCATGAAATCCCTAATGGCGACGTTTGGCCAGTAGAAGTGATTAAAGCACGTAAAGCCATGATCGAATCGCATTCACTGCGCTGGTCTGTGGTTGAAAGTGTGCCAGTGCACGAAGACATCAAAAAGCGTACTGGTAATTATCAAGAGTACATTCAAAACTACAAGCAAACCCTTCTGAACTTAGCGGAATGTGGTATCGATACGGTGTGCTACAACTTCATGCCAGTGTTGGATTGGACGCGTACGGATTTGGATTATGAACTTCCAGATGGTTCTCGTGCATTGCGTTTTGATCAAACGGCGTTTGCTGCATTTGAACTCTATATTCTAGAGCGCAAAGGTGCAGAATCTGACTACAGTGATGAAGAAAAAGCGCAAGCGAAAGTTTTCATGGAAAACTTAAAAGAAGACGATAAAAATCGCTTGGTAGCGAACATCATTGCCGGTCTTCCTGGTTCAGAAGAGAGCTACACTATTGAGCAGTTCCGTTCTAAATTAGACGAATACGCTGGTATCGACAAAGACAAACTTCGTGAACACTTGAAGCTTTTCTTGGAAGAAATTGTGCCAGCCGCAGAACAAGGCGGTTTACGTTTAGCGATTCACCCTGATGATCCACCACGTCCAATTCTTGGTTTACCACGGGTTGTCTCTGTCAAAGACGACATCGAATGGTTGCTTGGTGCAGTGCCAAGTTCTGTGAACGGTATTACTCTTTGTACTGGTTCTTACGGTGTGCGTGCAGACAACGACTTGGTCGACATGGTGCAACGTTTTGGTTCCAATATCTTCTTCACACATTTAAGATCCACCAAACGTGAAGAAGTGGCAGGCAGCTTTCATGAAGCGTCCCACCTTAGTGGTGATGTAGACATGGTTGGCGTAGTTCGCGCATTGCTTGTAGAAGAGAAAAAGCGTAACGACAACAACGCACCGAGCCTGATCCCAATGCGACCAGATCACGGCCATCAAATCTTGAATGACCTAGATAAAAACTCGAAACCGGGTTACTCGAAACTAGGCCGAATGAAAGGCTTGGCGGAAGTTCGTGGTTTAGAGTTGGGCCTTAAAAGTACGCTGTAAGCTAGCAAATTACCAAACTTAAATGCAAAAATGCCTTCTGTACCGACATGGGACAGAAGGCATTTTTTTCTGGTGAAAAATGAAAAAGAACTTTAGTATCAATAGATAAGCGTTTATGTCGTAGACCTTTTACTGAGAGTAGTTACACCATTTAACAGTGTGTTATTGGTAAATTGGAGCTGAAAAAATATGGCTATCAGTGAATTTGAGATAAAACGTACCGAATCTGAGCTAGAGAAGTATCTTGCTAAGCATCGGCCTCCTGCCCACATTAGACATCAATTAGATATTGGATACCGTATATCTGGACAAAGCGTAGAGTTATTTGAAATTCGACCGCATTGGAAGATAGCGGACTCAAAAATTGAAACGCCGATTGCTAAAGCTACGTTTGTAAAATCGAAAGGTTATTGGAAGGTGTTTTGGATGCGCCAAGATCTGAAATGGCACAGGTACGATGTAAACCCCGAAGTCAGTAGAATAGAGGATTTTTTGCAAATGGTAAGCGAGGATGAGCACTCTTGCTTCTTTGGGTGAAAATATCTAATCACGTATCAACATTGGTCAGTAATATCACCGATTATCTAGCGGATTTCAGCATTGCTTTTACGTTTATTGATAGGGTTTGAAACTGGCTAGTCCCTCTTGATAGACATTATGCCGATTGGAAAGGGGAGTAATGTGCGAAAATCAGACAGGCTTTTTCAGTTAACCAATATTCTGCGTAAGCATCAACCAATTACAGCTAAGCAATTAGCCGAAAAGTTGATGGTGTCAGAAAGAACTATCTATCGCTATGTGGATGATTTGTCTATATCTGGAATACCCGTTTATGGCGAGCCTGGTGTTGGGTATCGTTTGCTAGAGGGATTCGAGTTACCCCCCTTACAATTGACGCCGAGTGAACTGGAGGCATTGATTGCTGGCGTGAGTTTCACGGCGTCTTTGACTGGAAAGAAATTTGCAGCTTCAGCACATTCTTTATTGTCAAAAATTGAGGCAGCATTGCCTAAAAAATCAAAGATGATTTCTAGTGAAGATCGAGTGATTAGGATGCCTTTAAGGCACAGAGAATCTGAAGTCTATAAGGTATGGGGGGATATTCATTCAGCGATAGAATCAGGCTGCTGGCTGAATATTGGTTATAACTCACTTTCAGAAATCGCGACATCGAGAGTTGTATTTCCTCTAGGGTTATTTTACTGGGGTGGTCGATGGACATTAGGCGGTTGGTGCCAGCTGCGTGGTGACTACAGGGATTTTAGATTGGACCGCATAACTAAATTAAATCATTGTGAACATGCGAGTGCTTTGCCAGAAGATGTTTCTTTGTCTGCATACATTGAATTTAAAAGTGCGAAAATTGACTGACACAATGCTGTCAGTAGTGAAGCCTTAGAGTGGGTGCTTAACCCATAATTGAGGCACTGACATGATATATAATAACAACATTGATAATATTGGCGGTATGGAGTTTGCGACCTTTAGGCTTAAAGAAGGCGTAACAGAAACCAGATTAGTAGAGCTATCACATCAAGTAGAAGCCGAATTTCTTAGTCAGCAAGAGGAACTCGTTCTTCACTTTTTGGTACGTGGAACTGATGGTAACTATGCGGATGTGGTAATTGCCAGTTCGCAAGAAAAAGCTGAGGAGTATTGCCAGCAGTGGCTTAGCAACAAGGTGGCGCTACAATATTTAGAACATCTTGATAAAGAATCAGTCAATATGACCTTTTGGACAAGGGTTAATTAGTTATTTTGGCGCAGATGAAAATAGAAGTTAAGAAGCTGTAACAGATTCCCCTAAAATAGAGTTTACAGCGTTAATCAAAATAATGGATTAAAAAGACCAAGTGATGAAAAATCTCACTTGGTCTTTTTGTTTTACCCAAGTATTGACGAGTTAATGAATGGCAAGTAACCAGAATGGCTATCTGTACGCTAGTTTATTTTATGGAAAGGACGGTTATAGTCGAGTCTGGTTGGTCTCTGTAACGTATCTTGATCGTCGGCTCCAGTGTAGAGAGTGTCGTTCTTGATATAAACGATACTGTGTTCTTCAGGGTAGAAGTGGGCGCCATCATATCGCATAGTGCGACTATCGACTTCGGTGACGATTGTGCCATCACTCAGCATAATGCCGTTCCCCAATGTGAATTTGCTAAATGATGTCGGGTTCGGGGCCCCTGGTAAGGGGCTAGTGCAGCCAGCATCAAGGTAGTTTTTGATATCTGTGGTGAATTCGTTATGACTGAAGGATAACGTAACGATATCATAGTGCGCTTCACCTTCTACGTGCCCACAAGGCTTTCTCCAAGAGCCTTCAAGGTCACTGGTCGTCACGGTGGCGTTATATACTTTTTCGATATCGTTAGGATTTTTTTCTGTGTCGTTATCTTCGCTCTCGGTATCCTCGATTTCTGTAACAGGGCTTTCGTCGCTGCCTTTGAAATAATTCCCAATTTTGGTATAGCTTTCATTGCCTACGCAGCCAGCCATTAGTACAGAAACTAGGCTTACTAATACAAGCTTTTCCATAGCGCTTTTCTCCTTACGATCGTGTTAGTTCTAAATGGGATTAAAATAGTCTCGCATAAGGCGAGCAGTAGTAACAAGCATTACACCTGCTTGCTTTTTAATCAAATTTCACTCTGTCTGTTTTTAGCAAAGCGGCACTGCTGGAGTTCACCAACTTGTCGTTCTTTCTTTCGATAAAGAAAACGTCTAAGTTTTCCTCTTTGGCGATTTTTGCGCCTTCTATAGGGCCAAGGCACAACATGGTGGTTGCCCATGCATCGCTGATTCTTGGATCAGTACCAAATACCGACGCTGAGACAAGGTCGTGTGTAATTGGCTTTCCTGTACTTGGGTTAATAATGTGCGAATATTCCACACCATTATCGTCGAAGTGACGGTTATAAGTGCCTGATGTATCAAGCGTTACGCCATCTTCGTTTTTCACTGTGATGACTTTATAGACTTTTGGTGCGCCGTCAGCAGAAGGAATAGGGCTTTGGATTGCGACTCGCCATTGGTCGCCATTTGGCTTGTGCCCTTTGATCTTCATATCGCCACCAAATTGCACCATGTAATTCTCGTAGCCTTTGGATTCTAAAACATGACTTAACTTGCCAATGGTGTAGCCTTCGCCCATGGAAGAAAAATCAAGCTGCAAAAAAGGGCGAGTTTTGCGTACGCGCATATTTTCTTCGTCGACTTCTATCTTCTCTATCCCAAGTTCAGATTTTAGGGCGGTTAATTCCTCTGGTGTTGGTACGTGAAGTTTGTCGGTTTTAAAACCCCATAAATCGAACAAAGGCCCTATAGTTGGATCGTAACAACCTTCTGATTTGGCGTGTATGTCTTGGGCGATTTGAACAAGCTCAACAAAATCTTCGGATACTGGTTGCCAGCCAACGGAAGGGCTGCGGTTAAACTCGGAAATGAAGGAATCTGGACGATAAGTGGAAAGCTCTTTATCAATCTTCGCAAGCGTATCGTTAAACGCAGCTTGTACTTCGGTTACAGGTACTTCTTCTTCCGACCAAAAGCTAATTTGATAGGTTGTGCCTTGGGCGTAACCTTCAACCGTTTGAAGTTCTGGTGGTTCACTGCAACCCACTAAAAACGTTGTCATTAGAATAGTACTAAAGCCTGCAACCTTGGTTACGTTAAAACCAGATTTTATCGAAGTAGACATGTGATTTAAGCCTTATGAAAAGTAAATTCAGTAAGTTTACCAGTGGATTATGATCAACTCTATTAACCAGCTTATCATCCACACTTATGTGCATTTTGTTGTTCTACTTTTGTTTTCAAAGCTCTGGAAGCAGGCCATTTCTAACGGCGCCGGGGGAGATGCCTGTCATTCGTTTGAAGGCCCGACTAAAAGACGCTGTTGAGCTATAGCCAAGGCGATCTGCGATTTCGTCAAGATTCAGGTTGTCTTGGCTGATCCATTGGCTTGCGAGTCGCATGCGCAGATTGCCTAGGTATTGCTGTGGTGTGGAGTGGGTTAATTCGGTAAAGCGCTCAGCAAAGACAGACCGTGAAACGCCCATTTCGGAAGCCATATCTGCTACCGACCATTGTCGACCTGGATCATGGTGCAGGGCGGATAAAACCTGTGCCAATTTGGGGTCGCGCATGGCTTCAACCCAGCCGCACAAGTCGCATCCTACCTCCACCCAACGACGTAAAATAGCGGCGGCAACGACATCGGCAAGCCTAGTTAAGATGACACAATACCCTGGTTGTTTAGTTTTTAGCTCGTTGGTCATGACATCAAGGATGGCTGGAATTTGTGAGTCACAATTCGGTGCCGCTTCAATGTGCATGACTTCTGATTTTAAATGAGCTAGTGGATGCAGCCAGCCTAGGTCGAATTCCATAGCACAGCTAAAAATCAAGCTGTCTTCGGTTTGACATACTTCAGTATCGCAAGCGCGAATTTCCGAAGTATCATCACATAGCTGAATTTTTTCAAAGGCATCAATGTTTATAATCGGTGCGTTGTCTCCACTGTAAATATCGTGGCTACCTGCGCAAGGCAACAATACGGCATCGCCACAGGCAAGCTTGTGTACCGCTCCACTCTTAGTTCGCAGAAGCGCAGAGCCTTGGCCGATAAAATGAAAATGCGCCAATTTTTCATCCGCTTCTTCTCCAAATTTAAGACCAAATGGCGCTGAAATTTCGACGCGTCTGTATTCAAGGCCTTTAAGGCGTACACCAGATAAAAGTTCATTCATCATATGGTGTTGGTTTTCATGAGTTATGTGGTCAGTTAGAGGGGGCTGCATAGTAATCCGGACGATATGGTATTAATTTAGGATATTTTGGTATATATCGTCCTGTTTGTCCAAATTATTATATTCGTGACTTACAAAAAAATCATTTCAAGAGGATTTTCAATGACGAATAAAGTAAATATGTCTCCAGTACAAGAGCAGGTTATGCCCGCTTGGGGTGCTGTGATAGCCATGACGTTAGGTGTTTTTGGGTTGGTCACGGCAGAGTTTTTACCTGCTAGCCTCCTTACTCCAATGGCATCTGACCTATCCATTACCGAAGGAATGGCTGGCCAAGCGGTTTCGGCTACCGCTATTCTTGCTGTGGTTGCCAGTCTTTTGACTGCTACCATCACACGCAGGATTAATCGCCGCCATGTTTTGCTAGGCTTTTCTATGCTTTTAATCGCTTCGAATATTATGGTTGCTTTTGCTCCAACGTTCTTTCTGTTACTGGCAGGGCGCGTTCTGCTTGGTATCGCGCTTGGTGGTTTCTGGGCCATGGCTGCTGCCATTGCTATGCAGTTGGTTCCCGATAAAGATATACCTCGTGCAATGGCTGTGCTATTAAGCGGCGTGTCGGCAGCGACCATTTTTGCCGCGCCGCTCGGCAGTTATCTTGGTGATATTATCGGTTGGCGAAATGTTTTCCTACTTGTAGCCTTGCTCGGTGTTATAGTTTTTATTATACAGCTTTCTACTTTGCCTAGTATGCCACCGCGAGGCCGAGCTACATTGGGTACTCTTATTGCGGTGATTAATCGTCCGAAGATGAAGTTTGGTTTGTTCATGCTGCTATTTATTTATAGTGGTCATTTTGCCTTATTCACTTATGTTCGGCCATTTCTTGAAAATGTTACTGGTGTCGCAACAGTTGGGATCTCGGGGATTTTGCTGGGCTTTGGTATTGCTAATTTTGTTGGTACTTACATTGCCGGGGCTTTGATTGCGCGATCGCTGCGTCTAACTCTGGCTCTTATGCCGTTGGTTATTAGTTTAGTTGTATTTTGTATGATCAGTATACAGGAAGCTATTACGCCAATGGCTGTGCTAGTTGTTATCTGGGGGATGGCGTTTGGTGGCGTGCCAGTTGCTTGGTCTACATGGGTCACTCGGAGTGTGCCCGACGAAGCAGAGAGTGGCGGTGGTTTGGTTGTTGCTGCTATGCAGGTTGGTATTGCGACAGGTGCCGCAGCTGGCGGACTTATTTTCGATGTTAGCGGCGCTCTTGGGGTCTTCATTATTGCTGCCTTGATTCTTCTGGCTTCTTCCTTGTTTGTCGCAATCGGCTTGAGAGCTAAACCTACGGCAGTCGCACAAAGCATTTGATTTAAACATCTTTTATTTGTAGAAATCATTAGGCTAATGATTAAAGCACCCTGATTATATTGTGAATAGTTAGGGTGCTTTTGTATTTATTGGATCGTAGGGTTAAGTAGGGTCAGTCGATTAATAATCGCAATCCGAGTGATGTCATTAGGGCACCAGTGACTCTTTCGATCCATACTTTACAAGCCATGACTTTATGTTGGATTCTGGCTGATGTTAATAAACAGGCCACTAACGCAAACCAAACAAGATGCGCTAATGCAATGTAAGTACCGTAACCCAGCTCTATTAATAAAGAGGTATCAGCAGAAATAACTTGGCTAAATAACGCTACGATGAACAACATGGTTTTTGGGTTGAGTGCGTTACAGGCAAAACCAGACCAAAATGCTGATCGGTTCTGGGGTTGTTTATTTGAAGGCATAGGATTGCATTCTAATGATTTATTTTTCCATTGAGGTTTGGCTCTTAAAAAGCAGGCTTTAATATCCGGCCATAAGGCAGAAATGCCCAACCAAATTAAATACATCGCCCCTAGATATCTTAGCGTATTTAAAACCCAAACATTGTTGGCAAAGACCACACCCAGCCCTAAGAGCGTATAAGCCAAATGTACGCTGATAGCGGTACCTATTCCGAGCGCGCACAAAATGCCTTCTCTTCGTCCTTGTAGTAAGGAAATTTTCGATACCATGGCAAAGTCTGGTCCTGGGCTCATGACGGCTAAAAGAGTGATGACAGTAACGGAATAGACTTCAAATTGATCGATATTTAACATGGCATGGTGCTCTTATCTGTGAAAAATAAGAGTATGATTTGGTCTAGGATTAAATAAAATCGATAATTACTGGTGAATATTGTGAGTAATAATCACGCAAAAAGGCGGCTGCCTCCCTTGGGTGCTTTGACAGCGTTTGAAGCAGCAGCAAGGCATCAAAGTTTTTCTCGTGCGGGGCAGGAACTTCATCTAACCCATGGTGCGATTAGTCGAGCGGTGGCACAAATAGAAGAGCGTATTGGTATTGAGTTATTTGTGCGTCGTAATCGTCGGGTTTATCTCACCCCAGCAGGACAACGATTACTAAAAACCACATCTGAAACGTTAGATGCACTCAGCCATACAGTGGAAGAAATACACCGTCATGATAGTGCGTCGCCATTCTTGACCGTGTCTTGTGAACCCAGTCTGGCAATGCGCTGGTTAATGCCACGACTTGGTGCGTTTCGAGAGCTGCATCCAGAATTACATATTGACTTAAGAATGGCGGGCGGCCCGATTGATTTATTGTCTGAGAATTGTGATATCGCCATTCGCCGCATGGATTTTAAAGTTCAGACAGATTATCAAGTCACAGCACTTTGTTCTGAATTGGCTGGCCCTGTTTGTTCAAAAGTCTATTGGGACAGCGTTCAACAAGATTTAAATAAAGCCAGCTGGTTACACAGTCGGACTAGGCCAAATGCTTGGAGCGAATGGAAAAATGCTTACGGTATGGAAAAAGTGATTCCAAAAAATGAGCAACACTTTGATCATTTCTTTTACACCTTGCAAGCAGCACAAGATCAACTCGGTATCGCTATTGGCTCTACGCCTTTGGTTTCTGATGATCTAAAAATACAGCGCCTTATTGCGCCATTAGGCATGCAGCCGACAGGATGTGATTACGCTTTATTAACATTGGATGACCCGAAGAAAGATCCGAGAATTGAAGCATTTGTTAATTGGTTAGTAGGACAAATTACTCACTAAAAAGGAGCAAGTTAGATGCCTAAAGTGTTTGTATTTGGAACATTGAAAGAAGGCTTTCCTAATTTCAAAACAAATAAAGGCGTTCGTTATCGAGGTGATTTTGAAACCAAACAGGGTTATCCGTTATACCTAGTTGGTGAGCGGTTTTCGCCTTGGCTAATATTGCAAGCAGGCAAAGGGAGCCCGGTGAAAGGGCAAGTGTTTGATGTGTCAGACGACATCTTGGCGCACATGGATACATTGGAAAGAATCACGGCGACAGACGGTTATCGTAAAGTGAGTATCCCTGTAGTTTGTCTTGAATCAGGTGATGAAATAAACGTCTTAGTCTATGGCAAGCCGCCAGAAATGTTAGATGGCGCGAAAGTTATGCAAGAGCTGGCCGGAGAATATTTGCTTGAACATGCGGCTCTGTATCGTAGCCGCATGTCGGATTGAAGCGGTTATAAGACTTTTTGGGTAAAGTGGTCTATACATAAAGCGTGCTCTAATCTACATGGCGCACGTATTTGGGCTGTAATATTGAGACCAAAAAGACGATGTTTTGGTATGCAGTTCGATCAAAAAAACGGCCGTGTTTGTAGGCTTATCTAAAGCCGCCAGCGCCCCTGTCGTAAATTGTCATTCGGTGGACGCTTCCAAGCATTAGGCTGGAAATCTTTATCTCTATTATCACGTTGAATGCGCCTCAGTTGGCTGAGGCGCTGCAATATTTTTTTAACCACACCACGATAATCGTTGAAGCGATTATTTATGTAAGGAGCTGATCTGATGCAGCATTATTCAGGCTTTGGGTTGTTAAAGCACAGTTTTAGCCATCACGAAAATTGGCAGCGGGTGTGGCGTAATCCAACCCCTAAAAAGAAATACGATGTGATCATCGTAGGTGGCGGCGGACACGGTTTAGCAACAGCTTACTATTTAGCAAAGCAGTTTGGTGTTACGAATGTAGCAGTCATTGAGAAAGGCTTTCTAGGTGGCGGTAATACGGCACGTAATACGACGATCGTTCGATCTAACTATCTATGGGACGAGTCTGCGCATTTGTATGAGCATGCGATGAAATTATGGGAAGGTCTATCTCAAGATCTTAACTACAATGTCATGTTCTCTCAACGCGGCTGTTTAAACCTAGGTCACACATTACAAGATATGCGTGACATTGAGCGTCGTGTAAATGCTAACCGTTTAAACGGTATTGATGGCGAAGTACTGGATGCGAAGCAAGTGAACGAAATCGTTCCAATTCTAGATTGCTCTGGTAATGCTCGTTACCCTGTTATGGGTGCTTCTTGGCAGCCGCGTGCGGGTGTTGCTCGTCACGATGCTGTAGCTTGGGGTTTTGCTCGTGGTGCGGACATGCACGGTGTTGATCTAATTCAACAAACTGAAGTCGTTGATTTTATCATTGAAGACGGCACAGTAACTGGCGTAAAAACGGATCGTTACGGCGATATTATGGCAGATAAAGTAGGTTGTGTTGTCGCAGGACATTCAGGCTATATGGCTGCAAAAGCAGGTTTTGCATTACCGCTTGAGTCACATCCTCTACAGGCATTGGTATCTGAACCGATCAAGCCAATCTTAGATACAGTAGTAATGTCTAACCATGTACATGGTTACGCATCTCAGTCTGATAAAGGTGATTTGGTAATCGGTGCAGGTATCGACAGCTATGTTGGCTATGGCCAGCGTGGTTCTTACCCAACTATTGAGCATACTATACAGGCGATTGTGGAAATGTTCCCGATCTTCAGCCGTGTACGTATGAACCGTCAATGGGGTGGTATCGTTGATACATGTCCTGATGCATGTCCTATTATCTCTAAAACACCAGTGAAGAATTTATTTTTCAACTGTGGTTGGGGTACGGGTGGCTTTAAAGCAACACCTGGTTCTGGTCACGTATTTGCTGCTTCTTTGGCAAAAGGTGAAATGCATGAGATGGCGGCGCCATTCTCAATGTTCCGATTCCACAACGGCGCGCTTATCGATGAGCACGGCGCAGCTGGTGTAGCACACTAACGGGAGATTCAGTTCATGTTTTATATTTATTGCCCTTACTGTGGTGAACACCGCGAAGAAGAAGAGTTCCATAACCAAGGCCAAGCTCATATTGAGCGCCCAGCAGATCCTGATTCTTGCTCGGATGAAGAGTGGGGGAACTACATGTTCTTCCGTAAGAATCCTCGTGGTTTACATCATGAAATTTGGGTTCACGCGGCAGGCTGTCGTAAGTTCTTCAACGTTACTCGACACACAGTAACGTATGAAATTAAAGAAGTTTACAAAATGGGTGAGCAACCTAAAGTAGTTGCAGAGTAAGGGAGCGGATCATGTCTCAGAAAAATCGTCTACAAAACGGTGGCCGTATTGACCGTTCTCAGCCACTTACTTTTACCTATAATGGTAAGAAATTCGAAGGTTTCGCCGGTGATACTCTGGCGTCAGCTTTGTTAGCTAACGGTGTTGATATTATTGGCCGTAGTTTTAAATACAGCCGTCCTCGCGGTATCGTTGCAGCAGGCGCAGAAGAGCCAAATGCCATCATGCAGCTTGGTGCAACTGAAGCAACACAAGTGCCGAACGTAAGAGCGACACAGCAAGAGTTGTTCTCTGGTCTTGTATCAGGATCAACAAATGGCTGGCCAAGTGTTGATAACGATGTGATGGGCTTAGTTGGTAAATTTGGCGGCAAAATGATGCCTCCTGGTTTTTACTACAAAACCTTTATGTACCCTCAATCAATGTGGGAAACATATGAAAAAGTTATCCGTAAAGCCGCGGGTCTAGGTCGTTCACCTAATGAATACGATCCAGATATTTATGATAAAGTGAATCAACATGCTGATGTGGTTGTCGTTGGTGCCGGACCTTCAGGTCTGATCGCGGCATTGACTGCTGCGCGTGGTGGTGCTCGTGTCATTATCGCTGATGAGCAAAATGAATTCGGTGGAAGTCTTTTAAGTAGCAAAGAAAGCATTGACGGCAAGGCTGCACATGCTTGGATTGCTGATGTTGTTAAAGAGCTTGAAGCGAACGACAATGTCATGGTGCTTCCTCGCTCTACTGTTAATGGTTACCACGATCATAACTTCCTAACGATTCATGAACGTTTGACGGATCATATTGCTGATCGTGCACCAAATGGCCAAGTACGTCAGCGTTACCATCGTGTACGTACTAAATGGGTTATTCTGGCAACAGGAGCGCATGAACGTCCTCTAGTATTTGGTAATAATGATGTTCCTGGTTGTATGGTAGCGAATGCTATCTCTACCTACATTAATCGCTACGGTGTTGTGCCAGGTAAAGAACTTGTTCTAATGACAACCAATGACAACGCTTATCATACTGCTATCGATTGGCATGATGCTGGACGTAAAGTGCAAGCCATTGTTGATACTCGTCAAAACCCAGAAGGTGAGCTAGTTAAAGCAGCGCGTGATCGCGGCATTACAGTGATCGCTGGCTCTGCGGTTATTGATGTTCATGGCGGCAAGCGCGTTAACGGTGTTTCTGTTGCATCCATCAACGAAGACGGTTCTAAAATCACAGGTTCTGTTAAGAAACTGAGTGCGGATACTGTTGCTTCTTCTGGTGGTTGGAGTCCAGTTATTCACCTATCGTGTCATACTGGTTCTAAACCTGTCTGGAACGAAGATGTGCTTGGCTTCCTACCTGGTAAAACGGTACAGAAGCAACTTACTGCAGGTGCGATCAACGGTACTTTTAATACTGCTGGTGCTTTTGAAGAAGGTAAGAAGGCAGGTCTTGAGGCATTGTCTAATCTAGATCTTAACGCGGTTGAAGTGGCTATTCCGGCTACAACTGACGTGAAAGAATCTAAAGCAATGGCATTGTTCCATGTGCCTCATACAAAACCAACGTCTCAAGCGCCTAAGCAATTCGTTGACTATCAAAACGACGTAACGGCTGCGGGTATTGAGCTTGCTTGTCGTGAAGGTTTTGAGTCGATTGAGCACGTTAAACGTTACACCGCAATGGGCTTTGGTACTGACCAAGGTAAATTGGGTAACATCAACGGTATGGCGGTTGCTGCGAAAATCCTGAATAAGTCTATTCCTGAAACGGGTACGACTATTTTCCGTCCAAACTATACACCAATTACTTTTGGTGCCATTGCTGGTCGTGATTGTGGTGCGTTGTTCGACCCAGAACGCTACAGTGCAATGCATAAATGGCATCTAGAGCACGGTGCGAAGTTTGAGGATGTGGGCCAGTGGAAACGTCCTTGGTACTTCCCTAAAGCGGGCGAGTCAATGCAGCAGTCACTTGACCGTGAGTGTTTAGCAACTCGTGAGTCTATTGGTATTCTCGATGCGTCTACACTAGGTAAAATTGATATCCAAGGTAAAGATGCCCGTGAATTCCTAGGTCGTATTTACTCTAATGCTTGGGCAAAATTGCCTGTCGGCAAGTGTCGTTATGGCTTGATGCTGAAAGAAGACGGCATGGTATTTGACGACGGTGTAACATCTTGTCTAGCTGAAAATCACTTCTTGATGACAACAACATCTGGCGGTGCGGCGACAGTACTTAATTGGCTTGAGTTATACCATCAAACAGAATGGCCAGAATTAGAAGTTTACTTCACTTCTGTTACTGACCATTGGGCAACCATGACTATCTCTGGTCCAAACAGCCGTAAGCTGCTTGAAGAATTGATCGACAGCGATGTTGATGTTTCTAAAGATAGCTTCAAGTTCATGGATTGGAAACCAATGACGGTTGCTGGTGTTCCAGCACGGGTGTTCCGTATCTCGTTCACTGGTGAGTTGTCTTTCGAGATCAACGTACAAGCTAACTACG
The DNA here is from genome assembly GCF_057180105.1 of Marinomonas sp. ATLA20. NCBI lineage: Bacteria > Pseudomonadati > Pseudomonadota > Gammaproteobacteria > Oceanospirillales > Oceanospirillaceae > Marinomonas > Marinomonas sp. ATLA20. The sequence goes on along the minus strand of NZ_JBXUKU010000006.1, from coordinate 74,911 downwards.
GTATGCATGTATGGAAGAAGCTATTTGAACATGGTGAGAAGTACAATCTGACACCATATGGCACTGAAACAATGCACATTCTACGTGCTGAAAAAGGCTTTATTATAGCGGGTCAGGATACAGATGGTTCTGTGCATCCATATGATCTAGGTATGGGCTGGGCTGTTTCTATGAATAAGCCGTTTAGCTTTATCGGAAAGCGCGGTATGCAGCGTGAAGACTGTGTACGTGCAGAACGTAAGCAAATGGTGGGCATTAAAACAATCGATCCAAACGTAGTATTACCAGAAGGTGCTCAGGGTGTTTTTGACCCAACTGCGCCAATCCCAATGCCAATGGTTGGTCACGTATCATCCAGCTACTGGAGTGCGTGCTTAGGTCGATCTGTTGCTCTAGGCTTTGTGAAAGGTGGTTTAGATAAGATGGGTGAGAAAGTGTATTACCCACTTGCTGATGGCCGTATAGTTGAAGCTGAAATTTGCAGCCCAATTTTCCTAGATCCAAAAGGGGAACGTCAAAATGTCTGAAGTAAATAACGAAGTGGTAACGGTATCAGTAATGAATCAGTTACCTGATGCTTCAATTCAAGGCGAGTCACCACTATTTCACGCCGACCTAGCAAGTGTTGCTAAAAATGGGCCAAAAACAGGTGGTGTTACGTTCAAAGAAGAAGCATTGATGGGGCAAATTACGCTACGTTTAAATGCTGAAAATGCTGATCAATTAAGCGCAGCAGAAAAGGCTTTGGGTGTGGCATTGCCAACTCAACCGCTAACGTCTGTCGTTGAAGGTGATGTATCTGTTCGTTGGATTTCGCCTGATGAGTGGTTGGTGGTTGTACCGGGTCTAAAGGCGTTTGAAGTAGAAACTGCTCTGCATGCAGAACTCAGCGGTCACTACCAAGTAGTCAATATTAGCGGTGGCTGGACAATCTATAAGCTATCTGGCGAGAATGTTGTCGATGTGTTGAAAAAATCAACTATTGTAGACGTGCATCCTAGTAAGTTCCCTGTCGGTAAAGTTGTGACAACAACGTTTGCTAAGAGTGGCGCTATTATTCGCCGTAGTGGTGAAAGTGAATTCGAATTAGTGGTTCGTCGTAGTTTTGCTGATTACTTGTGGTTATGGATTCAAGATGCGAGTCGAGAATACGGCCTAGTCGTTAAAGCGTAACTTTTTTCATCCACTTGTTTTATTTCAATACTTCGGTTGGCCACTCTTTGTGGCCAACCTTGTTTGAAGTAAAAGCTTAAGACAATAAGAGACTATTTTATGAAATCAAAAACCGCTCCTTGGATTTTTACCGCAAACTGCCCAAGTATAATCGGAACCGTTGATGTTGTTACTCGATACATGGCGGAAGCTGGTAACTATGTAGATGAAATTCATTCCTTTGATGACAGAGAATCTGGTCGATTTTTTATCCGTATTGAATTTTTGCCGCAACATGCTGATTTCAGTGAAGACGTATTTAAAGCAGATTTTGCAGAGCGTGCTGCTGAATTTTCGATGGAATGGTCTTTAACAGCACCAAACCACAAGCCAAAAGTGGCGATCATGGTGTCCAAGTACGATCATTGTTTGAATGATTTATTGTATCGCTTTCGTACTGGACAACTAAATATCGACGTTACTGTGATTATCTCCAATCATCCTGATTTAGAAGATTTGGCGAAATGGCACGGTATTCCATATTACCATTTGCCAATTACCGCAGAGACGAAGCTAGAACAAGAAGCGCAAGTTCGTGACTTAATCGAACAATATGATACCGAATTAGTGGTTTTAGCTCGTTACATGCAAGTGCTTTCCCCAAGCATGTGTGAATACTTAGATGGCCGTGCAATCAATATTCATCACTCCTTATTGCCAGGCTTTAAAGGTGCTCGTCCTTATCACCAAGCATGGGAGAAAGGCGTGAAAATGGTCGGTGCGACGGCGCATTATGTGAACAATGACCTCGATGAAGGTCCGATTATCTCTCAAGGTATTCAAGTTGTTAACCATGCTCATTACGCGGAAGATCTCATTGCCAAAGGCCAAGATATCGAACGTGTTACCTTGTTTAACGCTGTGAAATGCCACGTTGAAAAACGTGTTTTCTTGAATGGTAAGCGCACTGTTGTGTTTGGTGGCTAGTTAAGCTGTTATACACATAAGAAAACAGACAATGGGGAGATCATAGATGGTCTCCCCATTTTTATTTTTAAGTAACGGCCCATCAAAAAAACTGGTCTATTTTCCTATCCGCTGCGTATCATTTTAATTGAGTTCAATTTAATAGACACAAGAGGTCAATTTTGAGGGTAGCAAAAGTGTGTGTGGCACTGAGTTCTTTATTACTCGTTGCCTGTACTAAGGTTGGGTTAGGCGTTGCCAATTTACCTAATGCATTCAGTGATACCGAAACGACAAAAGATATTGCTTATGGCGCTGAGCCTTGGCAAAAATTAGATGTTTATGTCCCGCCTCATTCTTCGGGTCAATCTCTTCCTGTTGTTGTCTTCTTCTATGGTGGCAGCTGGAAGGATGGTTCAAAAGACATGTATCCCTTTGTCGGCGAAGCCTTTGCAAAACAGGGTTATATCACGGTCATTGCCGATTACAGCAAATATCCACAGGTGAAATTTCCGACCTTTGTTGAGGATGGTGCCAAAGCGGTTGCTTGGACCTATCGTCATATCGCCGAATATCAGGGCGACCCTAAACGCTTGTTTGTAGCGGGACATTCCGCTGGCGCGCATATTGGTGCCATGGTGACGGCGGATAAGCAATATTTGCAAGCCGAAGGCTTAACGTCGTCCATTATTAATGCCTTTGCGGGCTTATCTGGCCCCTATGATTTTGTGCCTTACGAAGACGACTATAAGGACATGTTCGGCCCACCTGCAAACTACCCAAACATGCAGGTAACCACCTTTATTGATGGAAAAGAGCCGCCAATGTTACTGCTTTGGGGTGCGGACGACACCATTGTGGGCAAAAGTAATATGGACAAATTGATTGCAAAAATACACGCCGAGCAGGGTGCTGTAGAAAGCAAAGTCTATGAAGGTGTCGGTCATGCCGATATGGTGTCTAGTCTTGTGTGGTTTTTGAAAAGCAAAGCACCAATTTTAGATGACGTGACGGATTTCTTTCAGCGCTACGGTGCGAATGCGGAAAAAGTGGAAAATTAAAGAGTACTGACATTTTGCTTGGTCAGGATAGCGTTGAAATCTTTTAACGGTCTTAGCGTAAACTCTTGTGGCAAAATGTCTGCTTTCTTTATGCGATCATAGCGAAAAATACGTACGTCGTTACGAAGGTGATCCCATGCCAACAGATACCATACGGGAAACCCAAGGTACAAATAATGGGCTTCAATCTCGCGTTGTGTTTCTTGGTCATGAAAGTCTTGATAAACAATAGACAGGCGTTGATTAAATAGAAAGGCTGTATGCAGGGTTTCAATGGTCGCGTTTGTTTCCTGTTTTTTCATACTGAAAGACTGCAAAACGTCTGGTGATGCTTGTTCGCCAATGTGAATTCGCTGGCGTAGCTGGTGGATTTTTTCTTTTTGCCTAGGTGAAAAAGAAGCCATCAGTTTATGACGAACTGTATTGATATTTCCCATGAATAAGGTTGGTCCCATGCTTTCAGCAATGGCAAGGCTGATGAGCACATCGATAATTTCTTGGCTTTCTAACGATAGTCGCCCGACACCCCAATTACGATGAAGTTTGATACCGCCGCCACGTCCTTTATCCGCCTCAATAGGCAACCCTCGCTCCCGTAAAACTCCAATGTCACGAAATAAGGTGCGCTCGCTGACATTCAATTCGGCTGCGATAATTTTGGTCGTGAGGGCATCTTCTGATTTTAGAATGGCGGTTAATTGCTCTAATCTATCTAGGCGATCTTTGGCGTTGGATCTATTCATGATTTTAATGTGACATAAAGTGTCATATATGTCGATATAGTGAATCTATTCTAAACAAGTCGATTTTATGGAGATTAAAATGAAGCAAATAACACTGGATGAAAAACGTATAGCCGGTTTAAGCGTGCGAACGAATAATGTTAGCGAAATGCAACCAGAAACCGCAAAGATAGGCGCCTTACATCAAATCTTTGCACAGCAAGCCACAGTGAATTATGAAAAGGGCGCTTGTTTATATGGCGTATATTATCAGTATGAGTCTGACTACACAGGCGACTTCAACGTCTTAGTTGGCGCTGAACCGGATCATGTTTCATCAATGGCAGAGTTAGAACATGTTGACCTTCCTGCCGGCGAGTATCTGGTTTTCTCTGGCGAAGGGGAAATGCCACAAGTGGTGATTGATGTGTGGGGAGAAATTTGGCGTTATTTTAGCAGTTCCGATTGTGTTTATTATCGCGCTTACACGGCAGATTTTGAATGTTATACCAGTGAAAAAAGCGTCGACGTGTATATTGCTGTTAAGCCTTAAAAAATAGAGAAGCATGTGGAATTAAATTAGATAAAAAAACACATACAAAAATTACTTAAATCCACATTACTTTTGTATAGAAAAACGATAGCCTCAATTTAAATGGTTTATATATTTATTCGATATAAAAAGGGCTTAATGTGGATTTAGTTCGACTTATTTATACTAGCACCATTACCGAGCAATTTGAGGTGGAAGACATTGCCCGCATTCTTAAAGTGGCACGAGTCAATAATAAAGCCCTCAATGTGACTGGCTTGCTGTCTTTTAACCGGCAGTTCTTTCTTCAATGTTTAGAGGGAACACGCCAAGAGGTGAATCAGATTTATCATAAAATCGCCACGGACCTACGCCATAAAAAGCCTGAAATAATCGGTTATCAAATAATTTCCCATCGGGAGTTTGATAGCTGGAATATGGGCTACCTACAAAACACGGAAAGCCTCCGTGAGCTATTTTATCAGCATACAAAAAGTATCAACTTCGACCCATATAACATGAATGGTGAGCGTGCTTTGTCTCTATTGCTGGATATCAGAGATGAGATAAAACGGGCAGAAGCGCAGTGAAACGCTAAGAAAAATCTCTCCATAATGCTTATGTAACTATTGCCTTGCATAAGCAATCCTTATGAACATGATTCCTAATTCTTTTGCTGGAGTGTTTTTTACTCGTCGTTAAGTTTAGTATACTGGCCTCTTTTCCCGACACGTTGTGAAGTAGCTTCTATGACAGAAAACAGTATGACGGACACCAATTCCAGCTTTGATTTGGCCGCTGAATTAAAGGCCATTGTAGGAAATCAATACACTTTAACAGACGAAGATAAGACCAAACCTTACAGCCAAGGTTTTCGCCTTGGTGGTGGTAAGGCGTATGCGGTTGTTCGTCCTGGTAGCTTGGTTGAAATCTGGAAATGTCTGCAAGCCTGCGTAAAAGCGGACGTTATCGTTATTATGCAAGCGGCTAATACTGGCTTAACGGGTGGTTCAACACCTAATGGCGCGGACTATGATCGTCCTATCGTGATCATCAGCACCATGCGTATTGACGACATTCAGTTGCTTGATCAAGGTAAACAGATTGTGGGTTTTGCGGGGAGTACCTTGTTTGGCTTAGAAGACACGCTGAAACCTTACGGCCGTGAGCCTCATTCGGTTATTGGTTCTTCTTGTATTGGTGCGTCTATTGTTGGTGGTGTTTGTAACAACTCTGGTGGTGCCTTGGTGCAACGTGGCCCTGCGTACACAGAAATGTCCTTGTTTGCCCAAGTTACACAAGATGGCGAACTGCAGTTGGTAAATAACTTAGGTATTGAGTTGGGAACGGATCCAGAAGAAATTCTGACCAACCTGCAAAACAAAACCTACCAAGAAAAAGACGTACAGTTCCCCGAAAAACGCGGTTCTGACAACGAATACCACGAGCGTATTCGTGACGTAGACGCAGACACCCCATCACGTTTCAATAACGATCCTCGTCGCTTGTACGAAGCATCAGGTTGTGCGGGTAAATTGGCGGTGTTTGCTGTGCGTATTGATACCTTCCCGATTCCAGAAAAGTACCAAGTCTTCTACATTGGCACCAATGATCCAGCGGTGATGGAACAAATGCGCCGCGACATGTTGTCTACCTTTAAAAATCTGCCAGTGTCTGGTGAATACATGCACAGCAGCAGCTATGACATCAGTAAAAAATACGGCAAAGACAGTTATTTGGTGATCGATAAATTGGGCACAAAATACATCCCCAAAATGTTTGCCCTTAAGCGCACGGTCGATCGTTGGGCTGGCAAACTGAAATTCATGCCGTCTAAATTCTCTGACATCATGATGCAATACGCGAGTCAGCTGTTCCCAAATCATTTGCCAAAGCGCATGGAAGACTTCCGTGAAAAGTACGAACATCATTGGATAGTGGAAACCAGCAACGATGGTGTCGCAGAAGCGCAAGCCTATTTAGAAAACTTCTTTAAAGACAATGAAGGCGATTACTTTGCTTGTACCAAACGTGAAGCTGACCAAGCCATCTTGCATCGCTTTGTGACCGGCGGAGCATTGACTCGCCTTCATATAATGAATAAGAAAGAACTGGGTTCTATCATGACCATCGACGTGGCCTTCCCACGAAATGAGCGAGATTGGTTTGAAGAGCTACCAAAAGACATCGAAGAAAAAGTCGCAGTCAAAATGTACTACGGCCATTTCTTCTGTCACGTCATGCACCAAAACTACATCATGAAAAAAGGTGTTGATGCCAAAGCGGTGAAGAAGCAAATTCTATCCAGCTACGACGCTCGCGGCGCAGAATACCCAGCTGAACATAACGTTGGTCATGAATACGTGGCGAAACCTGCATTACGAGAGTTTTACCAAAAATCTGATCCAACCAACAGCTTCAACTCCGGCATCGGCGGCACCAGTAAATTGAAAAATTGGCAAGAGCTGAGTGGCGAACACACAGGCTGTGGTTGCCATAAATAAGCTTTCTTAGAGCTTAATCGCAAAACTTCAAAAGCCGAGATGTATCTATTAAAGACGTCTCGGCTTTTTTGTTGGTGGGTGTTCCAACTTCATGCCATGTAATAAGATGACTGAAATGGATACCGTTCTGGTTAACCAAAACCACATAGGATAAAAACGACAATGTCTCACTATGACAAGTTAGCGTCACACTATCAAACACTCAGTCACTTTAATCATGCTCAAGCCATGCTTGGCTGGGATGCGGCGGCGAACATGCCATCTGGCGGTAGCGAAGCGCGTTCCAATGCCATGGCGGAATTATCGGTTCACATTCATCGCTTATCGACACAACCTCAGCTTGAAGAATGGTTCGCTAACGCCGAGCAAGAATCCTTCAATACGGAACAAATAGCCACAGAACAAAGAGCCAGCCTTCGTGAAATGAAACGCCAATGGCAACAAGCGACCATGGTTCCAGAGGACTTAGTACAAGCCCAATCTATCGCGGGTTCTAAATGCGAGCACGCGTGGCGCTCGCAACGCCAAGAAAACGATTGGACAGGCTTCGAAAAAAACTGGAAAGACGTTGTGGCCTTGTCTCGTGAAGAAGCCAAAATCCGTGGCGAAGCACTTGGTCTTACACCTTATGACGCCATGCTCGACCAATACGAACCCGGCACCACTACCGCCTCCCTTGATGCTTTATTCACTGACGTGAAAACCTGGTTACCAGAGTTGATTGAAAACGTACTGGAAAAGCAGCAATCCGAATCCATCATATTGCCGTCGGGGACGTTTTCGACTGCAACGCAAAAAGCCCTTGGCTTAGACGTTATGAAGCTACTGAACTTCGACTTTGACCATGGTCGACTAGACCAAAGCGTGCATCCATTTTGTGGCGGTGTACCAAGCGATGTACGCATTACTACACGCTACGACGAGAATGATTTTGTACAAGCCTTAATGGGCATCGTACACGAAACAGGGCACGCCCGTTATGAACAAGGTTTACCCAAAGCCTTTGCTGGATTGCCTGTTGGCGAAGCGCGCTCAATGGGCATTCATGAATCTCAGTCGCTCTTCTTTGAAATGCAAATAGGGCGCAGCAAGCCGTTTATTTCCCACTTATCACGACTCTCTGCCGAAGCCTTCAACGCACACAACGACCCCGTCTTTGCCGAAGACAACCTCTACAAAATCTACACCCAAGTAGAAAAAGGTTTCATTCGTGTTGACGCCGATGAACTCACGTATCCCGCTCACGTCATCATGCGTTACGAGATAGAGCGTGACCTAATCAACGGCGTGATAGAACACACAGATGTACCGGCATTATGGGATGAGAAAATGAAAGCCGCCCTTGGTATCTCCACCAAAGACAACTACAAAAACGGCTGCATGCAAGACATCCACTGGACAGACGGCGCTTTCGGCTATTTCCCAAGCTACACACTCGGTGCCATGTACGCCGCCCAATACAAAGCCACCATGACTAACACCGTAGACTTCGGCTGTGATTTCGATATGGCCATCCAAAGTGGTGATCTAAACCCAATCTTCCAATGGCTAAGCGACAACATCTGGTCACAAGCCTCGCTTCACACCACAGATGAACTCGTCAAACGCGCAACGGGTGAAACCCTAAACGCCGCACACTTTAGAAAACACCTAGAAGGGCGGTATTTGTAACCCATTAAAGCAGCTTTATTTATCTTGCTCCCACATCGTCATCCCCCGCGAAGGCGGGGGATCCATAGCTCTGACGCCTGCTTAGCTCATAAATTACCAAAGTGTAGGGCACGATGAGCGAAGCGTGATCTGCCGTTGTTCGTAAACGCATAACTCATTAAATACTGCTGCCAAGTCTCTTCCCCTTTCTTCAAGGGGAAGACGGAAGATGGGGTTCTAATCTTCACAATCCCACAAAAGTCTTATGGTTTTACCTAGGCTTTCATAGTATTGTCAGTTTATCGTAATGAATTAATTGGTATGGATTGCTTGGCCGATATTGACACGAGATCAAAAATATCAGGCTCAAACGATCTAAATTTAAAAGAGTGATACACCACGTTTTGCTTAGTAAAAAAAGAGTGATGACAAAATAGCGGAATCCATCAGGGATAAAAGCTAAAAATCCTAATAGATAGCTGTAAAACTGTTTTTGTTAGATCTTGATTTTGCTTGTAAAAATTGGGGGGCGATAGCTTTTAGCACTTGGCAGATTAAATCGAACTAAGGAAGTAACTAATGAGTTTTATTGGAGCAAGATGGTGGAAGTTCGATTTTCATACACATACGCCAGCTTCTTTTGATTACGGTAAATCAGATAGCAGTTTAAAAGCATCTAAGACCGCGAAAGATTGGTTGTTAGATTATATAGCTAATGGCATAGAGTGCGTTGCCATTACAGATCATAATTCTGGCGACTGGATTGATCGCCTTAAGGGTGCTGCGGAAACCTTAAGAGCAGAAGGTCATTCAATTTTTGTTTTTCCCGGTGTTGAGATTACAGCTAATTCAAATATACATGTTTTGGGAATCTTCGATCCATATGCTTCCTCCGCAGATATTAGCGCCGTTATCGGGGCGTCAAAGTTTCGAGGTACAAAAGGAGATAGTGATTCAGTGGCTGAAGAAAGCGCTGAAAATGTAATAAAAGAAATAATTTCAGCTGGCGGAGTTGCCATACCTGCTCATATTGATATGAAAGCAGGGCTTTGTCAGCAACACTCGGCTCATACGATAAGACAGGTCTGCAAGCATGCAAATGCAGTGGAAATAATTTTCCCTAACCAAGAAGGAGCTGATGCCCCTTTATCAAGATACAAAAATTTAAGTATTGAATTGCCATCGATAATTGGGTCTGACGCCCATCACCCTAATGATATTGGTAGAGCTTATACATGGGTAAAAATGTCCACTCCTTCAATCGAAGGGCTAAAGCTTGCTTTGGTTGACGGCACATCGTCCGTAATTCGCTCAGATAACGAAACGACAAATCCAAATAGTTCCTCGAATACTTTATTACGTTCAGTCACGATTGAAAACGCAAAATATGCAGGACGTTCATCTCCTTTGACAGTTGAATTCAACCCTTGGTTAAATTCAATTATTGGTGGACGTGGTAGCGGAAAATCATCGGTTCTTGAATTTATACGCCTAGGTATGGATAGGGCGAGGGACTTAGATGCATTGAATCCAAATAATGAAATTCGTAGGTCTTTTGAGAGTTTTACCAAAGTATCCGCATCTAGAGATTCTGAAGGTGTAATGCTTGATAATACGAAAATTAGTTGTGTTTATCTGAGAGATGAAGTTCATTATCTCCTGACTTGGACTAAAGAAAATAATAGAGTCTCAATCTTCCGCTATGATGGCCAACAATGGGTTTCTGAAGAGGGAGAAGCTCACTCGCGATTTCCAATAAAAATATTTAGCCAGAAACAGATATTCGATTTAGCTAAAAACCCTAATACTCTTCTACGTCTGATGGATGAGTCATCAACAGTTGGTTATCAACAATGGAAAATGGAGTGGACTGAAAAATATTCTCATTTTCTAACACTCTGCAGCCAAAAGAGAGAGCTACAATCGAAACTTAATAATAGAAATATACTATTAGGTCAGCTTTCTGATGTTGAACAAAAGATCAAAGCAATCGAAAAATCTGGCCACACAGATATTCTAACAAACTATCAAGCATACAGCGGGAAGAGAACGAATGTTTCTCATTATGAGGCGGCCATCGAAAACCTAAAACTACAAGGTGAGTCTATATCTAATACCGCATCGATTCCTGTGGTGGATGAAAGTGCATTTGATACGCAGTCAGCAAGTGAAGTAGAAGTTATCGCTAAATTAAAAGGATTGAATGAGTCAGCATTATCTTTCAAAGAAAGCATCAATTTGGCAGTGGCTTCACTTCAAAATGAATTAACTCAGTTTCAAAGTTGGTATAGTGGCTCTGATTTCAATAAATCTCATATTGAAGTTAATAGAAAATACGATGAGTTAATTGAAGGGCTACGGAGTGAAGGGGTGGGTAGTCCTGCTGATTATGCAAGGCTAATTGGTGAGCGGGACACCATTAAAAAATCACTCGATGCAATGGCTCTGGTAAGTACTAAAATAGCTGAAGTGCAAGAAGCAATTAATTCAGCGTACCAGGAAGTAATCGACTGCAGAAAGAAATTAACCGTAAGTCGTTTGGAGTTTTTGCAACAAAATTTGGCTGGTAACTCTTCAATTCAAGTTGAGTTGGCTCCTTTTTCAGATGTGGATCGTATAGAAGAGTCATTTAGAGGTGTTATTGGGCGTACTGATAGCGCTTTTTCTGGCGATATTTTTGACTTGGATCGAGAGTGTGGTTTTCTTTACAATCTGAATAAAGAATTGTCGACTATTGTAAGGTCTGGTAATTCAAATAATTTAGATGCTTGGTTATCTAAAATACATGCGTTCAAAGAGCAAGTTTTAAAATTCAGTTTGGGTGAGATCCAAGGCGTAAAGGTAGGGAAAAGATTTTCAGATTTTATGGCTAGTTTGCCGCCGCAAAGTTTTGACCAGATAATTACTTGGTTTCCTGAAGATAGGTTATCCATAAAATTCAATGACGGGAATAGGTTTAAGGACGTTTCACAAGGTTCGGCTGGTCAAAAAGCCTCGGCCATATTGTCGTTTTTATTGTCTTATGGAACAGAGCCTTTAGTTTTAGATCAGCCTGAAGATGATCTTGATAATGGTCTTATTACGAGTTTGATTGTTTCTAAATTACATGAGAACAAAGCAAAGAGACAAATAATTGTTGTCACTCACAATCCTAATATCGTTGTAAACGGTGATTCAGAGTATGTGATTGCGCTAGAAGATAGAGGTCAAATAAATCCAGTCGCATCTGGGGCATTGCAAGAAGTAAGTGTTAGAAAGAATGTATGTGAAATCATGGAAGGTGGTGAAATTGCACTTCAACAACGTTACAAAAGAATGTTTAACGTCTGAGTATGGGGGGAGTGCTAACAAGTCAAGCATTCACGTTATTTTCATCTGACCCTAAATTCACTAAATTCATGGGCCATTCTGCCAAGTATAGACCAAGTGAGATTGAATAAATAATGCAAGGTGAATTAAGACCGATGGCTACAGAAGCTGTGGCGATACTGCCTAAGCAATTTATGTATCAGCTGGTGAGCCTGATAACATGGAAACTGTGTGTGATTCCATTTGCAGAAATATAGGTCATAAAAAGCGTATCTTGTCGGAGTAGTTTATGCTGCGCTTCAAACCAGTTATAAATACGAGTTATAAGTTTTGAGAAATTATGAGTAAGCTGACAGAAGAATCCATAGAATTTGCTAAGAAGCATATTGAGAGCTTCTACGACTCTGACTTCTTTCCAAAGGGGTTTGAGTATGAGGCAATCTGGCACTGCTGGGATGAAGTAAAAAAATATTTGCTAGGTAGCAATATAGGCAAGCTAAGAACAAAGCATCCTCTTACAATGGCATCTAAGAAGCCATCTGGAAGTTATCGAATTGTCCATCAATTAGAGCCGTTAGATACAATCATATATACAGCTTTAGCCTATTTGATAGTTGAAAGGATAGAGCTTGTACGAGCTGATGAGAAGATTGCCTGCTCTTATAGATTTGCAATTGATGACGGTGGTATTTTTTTTGAGAAAAACTCTGGATTCAAGACGTTCACAGATATGATAGAAAATCATTCTGATGAATTTAAATATATACTCGTTACTGATATTACTGATTTTTACAATCAAATTTATTTGCATCGCCTGAATAACGCAATAGAGCGAGCTGATCCAACTTTAAAAAATATAGCAAATGATATTGAGGCTTTTATCTCGTCGATAAATGATAAAGCATCTCAAGGTGTTCCTGTTGGTCCAGCTGCCAGTATCATTATGTCCGAGGCTGTTCTCGTAGATATAGATGAATATATTTCAAACTTTGGTGTGGAGCATACTAGGTACGTAGATGATATTAGAATATTTTCCGACTCGAAAGAGGAACTAGAAAAAATTCTTGAAAAGCTTACTCTATATCTACATGAAAATCATCGTCTTACCTTGGCGTCTGACAAAACTTATATAGAAGAAACTGAAAAGTATGTAGAAGGCGTTCTTCATAATCAATATGAAATGGAAAAGGTAGAAATATTTGAAACTTTGGAAATATTCAATCCTTACTCTGGAGAGGTTGAGCACGAAGAAGTTGTTGTAAAGGATAAACCTGATTTAGAGGAACATCTTAAAAATATTAAAGATAAACTTTTAAAGAGAGATACAGTTGATTTAGGTCTTGCTAGAGCGCTAATTAGAAAAGCAAAGGCTAATCGAATTGAGTTCGTCGCCGATATGATTTTTAGTAATTTTGATTTTTTCTCGCCTGTAATTAATGATGTCATTCTGTACTTTAAGGTATTGTCTAACAGAAAATGGATAAAAGATAACCTAGATAACTTTGTTTCAATTCTATCTAGCACTGCGATTATGCAGAGTTTGGTACGATATTGGGTTGAGTGGTTTTTTGCCGGAGATGAAGCTCTTTTGAAGAATCCTAAAATTAAGAAGTTTATAGGTCAGAGCGAATTTGTAGAGAATCAGGCCTATGCAGCGCTCACTTCTAAAAACGTAGCTTGGGTTAGAGATAATAAAAACCGAGTTTTTTACGTTGGGGAAAAAGGCAAACGTGCAATATTGAGGGCAACAAAAATTTTACCAAAAGATGAGCGTGATAATTGGTTAAGAAACATCGAAAAAAATACGCCAGAAGAGTTGGATCGATGGCTAATTAAATGGGCGATAGATACAGCTTAAAAAATCATAACAAAGTATGGATAAAGTATGGATATTATGGATATTAGGGTCAGATGAAAAATAGTGTTTTTTCATCTGACCCTAGATCCTCTAGATCCTTTTTTTTAATTCATTACTTTTGTTCAGCTGATATTCGTCAAGGTCGTTGGCGAGAAACAGGTTGCCTGAATAATGGGCTTTGGCTTCTTGATAAATGTCGGCGATGGAAGGGGATAGGTTCGGGTTGGCTTGGTATCGAGGGCTAAAGTGCGTTAACACTAAGTTTGGGATGTTAGCTTGCTCGGCAAAGGTCGCCACAAGCTCGGCGTAACTGTGGCCGTAGCTGTTCCCCGTTTTTACAACGAGTTCTTTTGTGTACGTGGCTTCATGAACCAGTACGCTGGCGCCATGGCTTATTTGAGCCAATAGCTCTGGCTGGTCATTGTCGCCTGCCACTATGATTTTTTGCGGGTTTGAATCGTATAGCAAATAGTCTTCACAATGGATTAGTTTGCCGTTTAGCTCAACATCTTGCCCCTTTTGTAACAGCCCCCAATATGGTCCTCTGGGGATGTTATGCTGCTCCAGTTTTGCCACATCCAAGCGCGGGTTGATGTCTTTTTCGGTAAAACAGTAGGCATAAGAAGGGACTCGGTGAGACAGGGCGACCGTTTCCACACGAATCTTTCTAAATTCGACAGATGGCAGATCATCAGTACAGACAAACTCAATGTCATAGGGCAGATACAATTGTGTATGTTGCTGAGTCGCTTCCACCCATTCTTTCACACCACTTGGTGCCATGATTTTCAATGGCGCCTTGCGGCCATTCATGGCAGCACTTGCTAATATGCCTGGCAACCCATAACAGTGATCGCCATGAATGTGAGTGATGAAGATGGCTTGTAGGGCATTGATCGATAAATTGGTATGAAGAATCTGGTGTTGCGTGCCTTCGCCACAATCGACAAGGTACCAGCCGTTGCCTCTTTCTTCACGCACCGCGATGCCAGTTACATTACGAGTTTTGGTGGGAACGCCTGCCGATGTTCCAAGAAAGACAATATTCATTTTTTACCTTGATGCATAAAAACGGTTTATTTTGCGTAAGCCTAATGTTTTCATGGCCAAGCGGCAATCTTGGGTTGTATAGATGGTTTATTATTTACCTAGATTCAAAAAACTCACATCAGTCACTGCTAAGAAGTGTTATCTTCTATACGCTTCCTGAGCTAAAATAGCGACCTAATTCATACTTCAATACAAGAGATTTATAAATGACCGCATTTGATACAAAAGTGGAAGAGCTGATTGCTAAGCATCCCCATTTAACCAAAGATGAAGCCATCAAAATTGTCACTGAAAAAAATAACCGTAAAAAACAGAAAAGAAATGAAAGGTCCAATAAAGACGGTGTGAACAAGGGCTAGAAACAAGTCGATTCAGTGGCTTTTAAAGGAAGATGAGTACTATGTTGATGTCGAATAAAACGGTCATTATTACCGGTTCAAACTCTGGAATTGGAAAATATACTGCTATTTCGCTGTGTAAAATGGGGGCTCATGTTGTCATGGCGTGTCGGGAAACAGCCCACGGTAATGAACAGTCGGTATTCGATGTCATGAAAGAAATAAAAGAGCTTGTTCCGAACGCTCAGCTCTCTTTCATACCGTTAGATTTAGCATGCTTTGAATCCACTCGAAATTTTGTTAATCAGTTTACTCAGAACCACAGTCGTCTTGATGTTCTACTCAATAATGCGGGGGTTGTTAGTCTTGATAAGCGAAAAACAGTTAATGGCTTCGAGTTGACGATGGGTGTTAATCATTTAGGACCTTTCTTATTAACCAACCTCTTGATTGATGTGCTTGTCTCTACCCCTGGGGCGCGTGTTGTTAATGTTGCCTCTAAAGGCCATGCAAAAGGAAAGATTAAATTCTCAGGGAATAAGATTAGAGAGCGTCGACCCTATTTCGGGCTTGCCACATACGCTGATTCAAAGCTAGCAAACATCTATTTTACTCAAGAGTTAGCTGAGCGTTTGAGGGAACATAAGGTGACTGTGAATACGTTACATCCGGGAGGCGTGGCAAGCAATATTTGGCCTGATTCGAAAGGAATTATTGGTATGATTAGGCGGCTGATTGTTAAAAATTTGAAAGGGCCTGAACAGGGGGCAAGCACATCTATTTATTTGTGCTCATCTCCAGAAGTGGAAGGCGTATCTGGCAAATATTTTTATAAGAAAAAAGCAATTAGCCCGCATAGAAGGGCTCATAATATTGAGATTCAAAAGAGGTTGTGGGATGTGTCTGTGGCGTGTACTGGACTTGAGTAAATGGTAATTGAAATAAGATAAAAAACACGCAGAAAAGGCCGATGTTATGAAAATAACATCGGCCTTTTTCATAATGAAGCTTTAATATTCTAACGCCATTTCTGCCATTTTCATGGTGTTTTCAAATGAGGCACAGCCTGCGATAAACAAGCCGTTATGACAGAACATGGCATCGTTTAAACCGGTGACGTCTTGAAGTTCTTTATCTGATAATCCAGCCCACGGCGCAGGGAGTTTTTTGCGGTCTTCAAACGAGCCGAGTTCAACGGGTACGGTTTGTATACGCCATTGCCCTGTTTGCGATGGGTAAACCATGAAAAGAGCGTCTTGCGATAATCTAAGTACGGTGGTTTTCCAGGGTATGTATTTTTCTAACACGATGACTCTTGGGTCTTCGACTTTTTCAATGGCGTTGGCGACGATGGTTTTTGCGTTTACGCCACCGCTTGCTGCGGCGATGAATCGAGTTAATATGCGAGAGATAATAAATTGGATGGCTAAAGGTGTGCCATTGCTGCAAGGTGAAACATGGGTTGTCTGTTAATAGTTTATTTTTACATGCCTCTGCTGTTAGAATATCTTAATTATTAGGTATGTAAATAATTATGAAAGGTAGTGCTATCTTGAAGAAAAAGGATTTTTTTAAAATATTGAAGTGTTTTTTATTTCTCTTAATTATATTTATACTCTTTATTGTGATTATAATAGGTAAGTGTAAGTATGAAGAAATCGACCAAAGAATAACTGAAGGTAGTGGTTATGGTTTGTCAATTGGTAGTTCTTTTAGTGATGTGATTAATATCCTAAAAAAAGTCCCAGAAAAATATCCAAACTCTACTTTACATTATTATACAGAGGGAAGTGAATCTACTCCAATCTCATGGAGTTCTATAAATCAGATAAGTCCAAGTGACGGATTGTTTCTGGTTTATGATACTCACTCAAACTATTTAGATTATCTAGATGTTAGCTTTAATGAGAATAAAGTTAATGAAATAAATAGAGTTAAGTTTTGTGCTCTAAATACTGAATACAAAGCATCGCATCGTTGTATTGCTAATTTATTAGGTATAGATTATTGATGCGGTAAATTATTTAAACAGAAAAAAGGTAGGTGTTTAATATTCTTCTTAGAAATAGTGGGGAAATTAAATATGCTACTCCGTTTTAAGTTTTTGGCTATTAAATAGGTATACCCCGTTATATCATTTCAAAAAAAGACCGATGCTTCACACATCGGTCTTTTTTTATTTCAAATCTCTAATAATCCAACGCCATTTCTGCCATTTTCATGGTGTTTTCAAATGAGGCGCAGCCTGCGATAAACAAGCCGTTATGACAGAACATGGCATCGTCTAAACCGGTGACGTCTTGAAGTACTTTATCTGATAATCCAGCCCACGGCGCAGGGAGTTTTTTGCGGTCTTCAAACGAGCCGAGTTCAACGGGTACGGTTTGTATACGCCATTGCCCTGTTTGCGATGGGTAAACCATGAAAAGAGCGTCTTGCGATAATCTAAGTACGGTGGTTTTCCATGGCGTGTATTGTTCTAACACGATGACTCTTGGGTCTTCGGCTTTTTCAATGGCGTTGGCGACGATGGTTTTTGCGTTTACGCCACCGCTAGCTGCTGCTATAAAGCGAGTCAAGATGCGTGATGCAAAGGTAACGGCTTCATCAAAACAGGCGTCGAAATTGCCTTCTTCTTGCCAAGTCGGATTAAACATGGAAATGGTTTGACTGAGGCTAATACCTGTTTGTACGCCTTCAACGTGTCCGCAATCTATGGCGTCGATGGTGGAGACTAGATTTTTATCCAATGAATTCGTAACTTCTTGGTCACCTGCGCATATTTCTAGACCGTACTTTTGCCAAATCAAGCCAAAAGATGAGAATGGGATACCGTTTTCTCGTGCGCCGGCGCCGCCTTTTTGGTGATGGTCAAAACGGCCTTGTTCTGCGTCGTAAATACCACCTACGTCAAGCACAATGTCGGCTTCGGCCATGACGTCTAGGTCACGTGTGCGTATTATTTTGGCAGACGGAAAAAGGTGTTTAAGCGCCGCTACGGCAAATACGTCGTCTGCGTGAAAGTTGCCATTGTGCGTTGCGATTACTTGAACTTGTTCGGTCATTCTATAGTCTCTTTTATTGATATCATTTCACTTAACAGCACACAGGTACTAAAGATCGCGATTTTACTGGTTTTTGGTGGAGGGCGACACCGCTCATTGTAACAGTATTGAAGACAGGCTTGGGCAAAAGCCTTAAGAATAGTTTGAAACGCTGAATTTGTAGTGAAAGGATCAAAGGGGCTCTAGTGAGGTGTGTATTGTTAAGCAATATAAATAGGAATATGATCCTTACAAGCCTTGCTGTATCGGCCTTTCAGTCATGCTTGAGGTAACTGATTTACGTCTCTTAATCGTGGTTTTCAGCGGTTAGGTTTTGTTAAAGGTCTTAGACATGAAAGCCCCTATCCGATTTGGGTATTGTCAAATATCATTAGTTAAGTATTACACGTAGAAGAGACGTTTATGGAAGAGTTATTCACTCAATTTTGGCAAAATCATTCCAGTACCATTATTACCCTTGGTTATCGAATTGTGTTGGCCATTGTTATATTTATCGCCAGTTCATTTATTGCAAAAGCCGTTCGCAAGGCAATACTAAATACAAACTCTAAACTGCATAAGCTGGATGCTACTCTGACACCTATATTTTCAACCGTCGCCAGTTATGCAGTTTATGTTATTGGTGGTGTGTTTATTTTAGATATCTTTGGGGTTAATACAGCCAGTCTTATTGCCTTGGTTGGTGCGGCTGGTTTGGCTATCGGTTTAGCTCTGAAGGATACATTAAGTAATATTGCCGCAGGAATTATGTTGCTTATATTACGACCTTTCAAAGCGGGCGATTTTATTGAATTCGGCTCTACACAAGGTGTGGCGAAAGAAATTAATTTATTCACCTGCGTTTTTGAAACCGTTGATGGTTTATATATAGCTTCTCCAAACAGTGTTTTGTGGGGAAACAATATCAAAAACTTCACGCGCAATGGCAGGAGGCGAATGGACATTGTTGTCGGTATATCTTATTCGGATTCTATTGAGGTCGGTTTGTCTGTACTTCAGCAAGTGGCGGAAGGTGAAGTTAGGCTATTAGAAGATCCAGCGCCGCAGACAATGGTTGTTTCTATGCTGGACAGCTCGGTGAATATTCAGCTTAGAGCTTGGGCAAAAAATGATGATTATTGGCCGACGTACTGGGATTTAAACAAGCGAGTAAAAGAGTCGATAGAAGCCGCTGGTTTAACGATTCCTTTCCCACAACGAACCTTGCATGTGGTTAGTGAGCAGGGCGCTCGTGCGTTGAAAGGCAAGCCATAATGGTTTTTGAGAGTCTTATAGAGTTTTAGCTTACTTACATAGCCGCCTAAGATAAGTGTTTTCTGGGACGGCTATGTTTTGTCGTTAGCTTACGGCCTTACTGCCATATCTCTACTCGGTTACGGCCATTGTCTTTTGCACGATACAAAGCTTGGTCTGCCAGTCGAAGCAAGTCGGAATAGTTTTCTACCTGATGTGAAAATGCCACGCCCATGCTGACAGTCATTGTGAGATCAGCCGCTATGCCACTATAGTCGTAGGTTTCAATGCTCTGACGTATATTTTCACAATAAGCCGCTACATCTTCATTGCTCATGCCTTTGACCATCAGGGTAAATTCTTCACCGCCCCAGCGAGCAGCATGCACTTGTTTATCATCGGCAAGGCGTTGTAGTTGGTTAGCGAGCGCTTTTATTGCTTTGTCTCCAATCAGGTGAGAGTAATGGTCATTTATTCTTTTGAAGTGATCGATGTCCATAATAACCAAGGCAAGTGTGATTTCTTTTGACTTGGCTCTAATGAATTTCTCGCTCAGCCATCGATCAAAAGCTCGACGATTCGGCAATCCTGTTAATTGGTCTTCATTGGCTTGGCGTTGAAAGTCTTCTGATTGTTGGCGCAAAGCATAAGTTTGTTTCTCAACCAGCGCTTTTAGTTTTAGCTCGCTTTGTTGTAGTCGGTGTAAGCGCCATTTTATGCCGCTAGCTAACAGTATTAAAACCAAAATTACTAAGCCTATTTGTACTTCTAAACGCTGCCAAAAATAAGGTGAAATGGTGAATTCATATACCTCATCTGCATTATTCCAATCACTGTAAGGGTAACGCGCACTGACAAAAAACTGGTATTTTCCTGGTGCTAAATTGGTGTATTCGGCAATCGTATTCTTGCCTCTAGAAGCCCAATTTTCTTCAAAGCCAGCTAACATTGTTCGATATTCAATGCGGGACGACAGAATATATCCTAAGCCTGCATAGTTAAATGACACCCGATTTGTGCCCGCAGGTAAGATATTTTCTTGATTGGCAGATAGCTCGACGCCATCAGCTGTTATGGATTCTATGGCGATGGGTAAACGAGTGGTATTTTTTTGCGATATGCTTGAGCTATCTATCATGGCAACGCCTTTGGCGGTGGCAAACCATAATTTGCCATTTTCCATCGCCACAGCCGCAGGGTTAGACCCTCCATTTGCTTGCGCGCTGGCTAGCCCATCGCTTTCAGAGAAATGCTCAAAAGATATGTCTTTTTGTCGCCCTTCAGCTACGGCGTGGGCGGCGTGGTAATCGACTCGCCAAATACCGCGATTACTGGTAAGCCAGAGGCCATTAGTACCATCGTAAATCACCTGGAATAGCTTATCGATGGGTAACCCTGAGCGTCGCCCGACCAAACCAAGTTGTTCGTTTTGCTGGTTATAACGAATTAACCCGCGATCTGTGGCAATCCAGACGTAACCTTTTTCTACCCAGAAGCCAAACGCATATTCAGCGTCCTCGAGGTTATGAATCGGCACACTTTCAAAACCGTTCTTGGTTAATTTCGCTACACCGACACCTGTTCCAACCCAAATCTGCCCTCGGTCATCTTCCGCCAATGCCATAATATAATTGTCAGGCAAGCCATTATGTCGAGTAAGTACTTGTTGTTGTCCTGTTGTGTCTTGTTTAACCAGACCATTAGTGGTGCCAATCCATAAATTACCCTGAGTGTCCTCTAAAATAGATCTGACTTCATCACTGGGTAAGCCATTTTTATGATCAAGTTGAGGCAATAGCTCGTGGTCATTCCAAAGCATGAGACCATTGAGATAAGTGCCAACCCAAATGCCGCCATCGTGTCGCTTGGCAAAACTAAGGACCGAAATAGGGCTGCTGTTACTGGCTAGGGCGTTCCGAGCTATATTATTACTGATAACGCTTAGTCCTTCACTTGAACCGACCAATACGGATTGCTCATCAATGTCGATAACGCTACGAACATAATCGCCTATGAGCCTACGTTTCTTGGTCCAAGTGGTAAAAGGCGCTTTACGTAAACGCATCAATCCACCGTTAGTGCCAATCCAAATGCTGCCTTCAAAATCCTGTAAGATTGATAGAACACGATTATTTGGTAAACCTGATTGCGTGTTGAGCCTTTCTATCTGATTATTTGTTAATCTCACTACACCGTTTTTTATCGTACCTAACCATAGGGTGTTTTCATCGTCTTCCATTAAGGTGGTGATCGCTTCTCCAGCTAGACTTGGGTGCAATAGCGTGGGGCGGTTATCGCCTATTATGTAAGCACCTCTTTCTGTCGCCACTAGTATTTGACCATTATGTGTTTCCAGCACGGAATATACGTTTAGGGTTGGTAAGTTATACTGCGTTAACACTTCTAGTTTGCTTTGCCCATTTACCTGAAATAAACCTTTGTTTGTCGCTGCCCAAATTCGACCTTTACTGTCTTCTAATAATCTATTTGCACTAATGTTTTGTAATACCCAGGTTTCCTCACCCACAGCATCTTCAACACTAGACTTGGCTCGATGAAATACCCCCAGACCTTCCACCGCTATCCAAAGGTCACCTGAGCTGTCTTTAATTAAATGGTTGACCATGCTAGGAGCGGCAAAGTGTGGCTGCCAGGTATTGTCTTTTCGATAGGTAATTCCGCCTCTGACGCCAGCAACCCACAGACCATTATCGGTATCAGACACCAAGGCACGAGTCCCCGAATCAAGAATGCCTTTTTCTTTTGAACGTTCATAAAAACGAAAATCACGGCCGTTATAACGGGCAACGCCTTCCCAAGTTGCAAACCATAAATAACCGTCGGAGGTTTGCGCTATGGCATTGATACTATTGTGCGGAAGGCCTTCTTGGGTTGACCAAGCATCTTTGAAATAATCTGAAACTGGAATAGAAGATTTAGCATGAGCTAAATGAAAAGCGCAGAACATCAGAATTCCAATTATCACTTTTGACGAACTGATAAGCGTCATTTTTCCCTCATACTTATACAAATTAGTAACATCGAGATTGCTGGTGTCCACTATTGAAAAATATTTTTAATAGCGATAGGCATTCATAATATTGCTCTGCTAGTTTTACTATGAAATGAATGCTCGGAATGGGTAATAACAAACTTCAGTAAATTGGCTGGATAATATCACAAAGAGTTTTACTGAAATGTTTCCAAATGTTACTGAGAGACAATAATGCCTTAAAACTAAGGGGTTTAAGTCTATTTATCGAATGTGTTTTGTGTTGTTTATGGCATTTCAGTGGGTGCTATAAATTAAGCTTATAGATATTGCTTGTAATAAAGAGAAAATATCGTAGTTATCTTTTAATGAATAATAGTAAAGACGAGTTTTAATGATGACTCGTCTTTACTAGCCTAATTAAAAAATTAGTAACATTTAGCGCCTTTGTTTTGTTTAATCAAGGATTCATAAATCGGTACATTTTTGGCTAAATTAGCTTGTAAGTTTTTAATGCGGTTAGCATTTGACGGGTGAGTTGATAGTAACTCAGGCGTTTTGCTTTCACCGCCAGCGCTCATATTGCGCCATAACTGAACGCTTTCGCGAGGGTCAAAGCCTGCTTTTGCCATGTATTCTAAACCAAGCAAATCGGCCTCAGACTCATGGGATCGGCTAAAAGGCAAAATAATACCGATTTGTGCTCCAAGACCCAGTGCTTGGAATATCGCGATTTTTTCTGGTGACTCTTCACCGCTTAATTGGTAACCCAGCGCTAGGGCTTGGCTTGTTGCCAACTGAGTTGAAACACGTTCATTACCGTGTCTTGCGATTACATGGGCTAACTCATGACCCACGACTGCAGCAAGTTGGGATTGATTTTCCGCCACTTTTAATAAACCGGTATAAACGCCTACTTTGTAACCTGGCAGAGCAAACGCATTTACCTGATCATCGTTAAACAACACCACTTCCCAGTCTTGCTTGCGGTATTTATCTGGTAACACTGCAATCAATGAGTCCGCCACACATTGTACTTGCTCACGCAACTTTGCATCTGATGATGCTGGTGTTTCTTTCTTCATTTCCGTAAAAGACTGAACACCCATTTCATTCATCTGGCTATCAGGCAACACCGCAAACTGTTTACGGCCCGTCGGTGAAGAGCTACAACCCACCATTACAACCAACGTCGCCGCCAGAACCGCTTTAAAAGAAACCTTCATAAACACCATGATAAAACCGCCTTTAAAAAAACTGCCTAGACTGTTGAGCATGACCGCCATTATAGAGAAGGGCTTTCACAAGAAGCAAATGGGAACTTTTCCAAACCTAGTCATTGTAAGAACGAGATTTAAATGATAAAAATATTCCCATGAATCCTTTATTAAGTTTTTTTCAATACAGCGCCTCTACCACCACGACCGCAAGGTTGTTTGGAGGGTAGCTGCTATTTGATAAAAAAGCCCTCTGAGCGAATCGCCAGAGGGCTTTTTTATGTCTATACCTTGTTGTTCGCTCAGAGTATTTCACTAAAAATCTTTCGTTAGGAGAAAGGTATGAAAACTCATCGCGAACTTGCGGAACAACTCGATTTATTCCATTCAGAGCAACAAGCCCCAGGAATGCTATTTTGGCATCCCAATGGCTGGCATTTGTTTCAAAATATACAAGAGCACATGCGACGCTGTTATCGTCAATATGGCTTTAAAGAAGTGCGTACACCTCAGTTAATGAAAAAAGAGCTATGGCACATATCTGGTCATATGGATATGTACGCTCAAGATATGTTCTTTGGTGGCGAGCAAAATGGCGAGCAAGAATACGCTTTAAAACCTATGTCTTGTCCTGCTCATATATTGATGTATAAACGCGGCGTACACAGCTATCGAGACTTACCACTGAAGCTATTTGAATTTGGTTTAGTGCATCGTAATGAATCATCCGGTTCATTAAATGGATGCCTAAGATTGAGGCAGTTTACTCAAGATGATGCCCATGTTTTTTGTGCTTGGTCACAGGTGAAGCAGGAAGTTGGCCAGTTTCTTCAGCGAGCGAAGCAGATTTATAACGACTATGGCTATCAGGCGCTACAAGTAAAAATCTCTACTCAACCAGAGAAAGCATTAGGTGACGATGCATCGTGGCGACGTGCGGAAGACATACTTAAAGAAGCCTGTCAGGCAGAAAATGTTCTTTACGACATTCAAGTTGGAGAGGGCGCGTTTTATGGGCCAAAAATTGAGCTGGCATTACAAGATGCCATGGGACGAGTTTGGCAATGTGGAACAATACAACTGGACTTCAATTTATCAGACCGTTTCGAATTAGAATTCGACAATGAGCAGGGCAAAGTGGAGCAACCTATTATTCTACATCAAGCCGTTTATGGTTCCATAGAGCGCTGGATTGGCATATTGCTGGAAGCATCACAAGGCGTATTGCCAGAATGGATACATCCGCAACCCATCGCATTAGTGACTGTTAATGATTCCGTCTTAGACTACGCTAATCAGCTAAGAGCAGACCTAGAGCAACAAGGCATCAATGTCGCTTGTGAATTTGGTGATCACTCGGTTGGGCGTAAGATTAAACGCAGTTTCGAACTGAAAATCCCCAACATCGTCATAATAGGTGAGCAAGAAGCCCAAGCGGGAAAATTGACAATCCGCCGAGGAAAGCACATTGAAATGATCAACAAGGAAGAACTGATCTCCTTCCTCAAAGCCAAACAAAATTTTAGATAAAAAGGAGCAAATTATGACCAGCGAAACCAGATAGGCCGCCAAGCAATTGGCGGCCTTTTTCTTATTGGGTTGGTTAAACGTTGAAAGAATATCGCAGTGTTTGTTGTAGTTACATACTAAGCTTAGACTTTGTTAAAAAATGATGAACATGCGTAAACGCAAGAGAAAGACAAATGGATAAAAATACAAATGGATAAAAACACAAAAACCAGCACCGACAATGGCAAGCAACCTAATACCGACAAGGATACGAAACTGAAAACACTTCAAAGTCTTATTCAAGAGGGCATCGATAGTGGTGAAGTTGAGTATAGCTATGATGAATTGATGAAAGAAATGGATGGCGAATTTTAGGTGTTACTTGGAGTGTTGGGGGGCCAATCAAAAATAGGTTCTCATTACACCATTGATTAGCTACGAAGAAGTCAGTTCGACGCAACAGCGTTGCGCGACCTTATGGAGTTTCAGAGTCAGTTAAAAATATCCTTCCTAAAAACAGCAAAAACAATCTATGCCTTACGGTATAAATCGTCTTGCTAAACATGTCATTAAATAAAATGAGTGAGACGTTTGGGCGAAAGCCAGATAAAGAGACCTTTTGGTTACTTTTGCGGATCTGGGCAAAAGTTACACGCCCAGCAGGGCGGAATAGACTTGCAGCTCAAAGCTATTGAGAAGAAACAAATATACTTGATTACCCAAAGATGCATCTTTCTCTTGGAAGATAAGAGTGGATAGGTACTGGATGAAATCCACAAAACCTCTGGCACTTCTGCCAAAAATCACTGTCTATTCACTACCGAGCGTATTTTTCCTTTATGATAGTCGCCATTAGAATTTGAATTAAAGTTGGAACCCGAAAATTATGAACAGTACTCCTACACATAAACCACGTCCGATGGTTGATCTTATTGTTAGTGTTATCTTGCCATCTGTCATTTTGATGAAGTTAAGTGGTGAAGATAAGTTGGGTACAACCGGAGGTTTGCTGGCGGCGTTGGCGTTTCCTCTTGGTTGGGGGATTTATGAGTTAATAAAGTACCGCAAGTTTAACTTCATCGCTTTGCTGGGTTTGGTGAGTGTGTTGTTAACAGGCAGTATTGGCTTGTTTGAGCTGGACAATAAATGGTTAGCGATTAAAGAAGCGGCGATTCCAGCCGTCATTGGTATTGCTGTTTTGATCTCGACCTTTACGCCTTATCCCTTGGTGCGAGCAATGTTCTTTAATGCGGCGATCATGGATGTCGATACCATCAAGCAAAAGCTAGAAGAGAACAACAGTACCGCAATGTTCGAAAAGCGCTTAATGAAAGCCACATACTTTATCGCATGTTCTTTTGCCTTCTCTGCAACGATGAATTATGTCTTGGCGAAGTGGATCGTCACCAGCCCAGCGGGTACGGAAGCCTTTAATGAAGAACTAGGTCAAATGACTTTATACAGCTACCCAATGATCGCCATTCCATCGATGATCATGCTAATGGCGATATTTTATTATCTATGGCGTAGCATCCAAAAAGCCACTGGATTGAAACTAGAAGACTTAATTGTTAAGAAATAACCCCATCCTCTGCCATTCCCTTGAGAAAGGGGATGGCCCATTCTGTACTGTGCTTTTTTATGGCGGGTAAACGTTATCCGATTAGCTTGCGCTGAATTAAAGGAAGGAATAACTAGCTAAGTGCCTAAGGCGGTTAGCTTGTCGCATTCTACGACGAAGTAAAAGATAGAAAGTCGCTTTTAGTCTACCTCTAGTCGTTTCCAGCCACCTCCCCCCTGTACCGAAAAATTACACTGAGTTCATTGATATTTTACCAATTTGATAGGTAAGGAAGAACAATGAACGCAGCAGAGCTACACGATAAGTCCATTATTATTGACGGTTTGATTTGTGCTAAGTGGAATCGCGAGTTATTCGAAGATATGTCTAAGGGTAAATTGACCGCAGCAAATTGCACTGTGTCATTTTGGGAAAACTTTGAAGGGACGGTTCGCAACATTGTTGAAATGAACCAGCTGATCGAAGCAAATAGTGATTTGCTTACAAAAGTTTATACGACGAAAGACATTCACCGTGCTAAAGCCGAAGGCAAAACTGGTGTGATGATGGGCTTTCAAAATGCTCATGCGTTTGAAGATCAAATTGGTTACGTACAAGTATTTAAAGACCTTGGCGTTGGCATTGTGCAAATGTGCTACAACACACAAAACTTGGTGGGTACAGGCTGTTACGAACGTGACGGTGGCTTGTCAGGCTATGGTCGCGAGATCGTGGCGGAAATGAACCGTGTCGGTATGTTGTGTGATTTGTCTCACGTTGGAGCAAATACGGCGAAAGAAGTCATTATCGAATCGAAAAAACCTGTCGCATACTCTCATTGCTTGCCATCGGGTTTGAAAGAGCATCCTCGTAATCGTACAGACGAAGAGCTTAAGTTTATTGCTGATAACGGCGGTTTTGTTGGTGTGACTATGTTCGCTCCTTTCTTAAAAGCCGGTATTAACGCAACGATTGATGATTATGTAGAAGCGATTCAATACATTTATAACATCGTTGGTGAAGATGCGATCGGTATTGGTACTGACTTTACTCAAGGTCACGGACAAGATTTTTTTGAATACCTAACACATGATAAAGGCTATGCCCGCCGTTTAACGCGCTTTGGTGAAATCATTAATCCACTAGGTATGCGTACTGTGGGTGATTTCCCTAACTTGACAGAAGCCTTATTGAAAAGTGGCTTTAGCGAGCGTCAAGTAGTGAAGATTATGGGTGAAAACTGGGTAAATCTTTTACACGAAGTTTGGGGTGAGTAAAGCGACTGCTTTACAGGATTTGATCTTAACGAAAAGAATTTAAGGAATTAAACATGTCTACACATGCTCCAGAAATGCCAATTGTTGTTGATGATGAAACCGGTGTTTGGACGACAGATGCACTACCTATGTTGTATGTGCCTCGTCACTTCTTCGTGAATAATCACATGGGTATTGAAGATGAAATCGGTGCTGAGCGTTATGCCGAGATTCTTTATAAAGCAGGTTATAAGTCTGCTTACTTTTGGTGTGAACAAGAATCTGAGTGCCATGGTATTTATGGTGAAGAAATTTGGCACCATTATTTAAAACGTCTTTCACAACGTGGCTGGGGCTTCTTTATTACAGAAGAGCTAGACATTGAAAAAGGTACAGCAAAAGTACGTTTAGAAAACTCCGCTTTTGTTTACCACTACGAAAAAATTCACGGTAAAAAAGTGAACCGAAAAATAGACTACATGTTTACCGGTTGGTTTGCTGGTGCGTTGGATCAAATCTTAGAAAGTAAAGGTTTGGCCACTCGTACTAAAGCAGTTCAAACCCAGAGCGCAGCCGAAGAAGGTTGTGATGTAGGTTATTTCCAAGTTTCTCCACTTTAGATCTTTTAATCAAAACTTAAATGTATGAGGTTGCCACGGGCAGGTGGCAACCAACACAGTAAAAGTTAAACGTCGTTTCCAAGAAGGCAGGATGTTATGTCCCAGTATGATGCGTTGTTCGAGCCCCTCAATATTAATAAATTAACCATCCGCAATCGTATTGTCAGTACGGCACACGCTGAGGTGTACGCCACTGATGGCGGCATGACAACTGATCGCTATGTGAAGTATTACGAAGAAAAAGCCAAAGGCGGCTGTGGCTTGTGTATTTGTGGTGGTTCAAGTGTTGTTTCTATAGACAGCCCACAAAGCTGGTGGAGTTCAGTGAATTTGTCCACTGATCGAATTATTCCACATTTTCAAAATCTTGCTGATGCAGTTCATAAGCACGGCGGGAAAATAATGATTCAGATTTCTCACATGGGACGTCGTTCTCGTTGGGATGGTGAAAACTGGCCTAACCTAATGTCTCCTTCTGGTATTCGTGAGCCGGTTCACCGTGCGACCTGTAAAACCATTGAAGTTGAAGAAATGTGGCGCATCATTGGTGACTTTGCTCAAGCAGCACGTCGTGCCAAAGATGGCGGCTTAGATGGTGTAGAACTGTCTGCTGTTCACCAACATATGATCGACCAGTTCTGGTCTCCACGCGTAAACAAACGTACCGACGAATGGGGCGGAACGTTTGAGGGGCGCATGAAGTTTGGTATGGAAGTGCTAAAAGCCGTTCGTGCCGAAGTAGGACCAGATTTTGTTGTGGGTATGCGTATCACGGGTGATGAGTTTCATCCTGATGGCTTGGGCCATGAAGAAATGAAAAAAATTGCTCAATACTACGATGCGACTGGCATGGTGGATTACTTTGGTGTGGTTGGTTCTGGTTGTGATACTCACAATACCTTAGCTAACGTTATTCCAAACATGAGCTACCCGCCTGAGCCTTTCTTGTACTTGGCAGCTGGTATCAAAGAAGTGGTTAAAGTGCCGGTTATTCACGCACAAAATATCAAAGATCCGAACCAAGCTAAGCGTATTATCGAAGCGGGTTACGTAGACTTTGTTGGTATGACTCGTGCTCATATTGCCGATCCACATTTCATTGCCAAAATCAAAATGGATCAGGTTGATCAGATCCGTCAATGTGTTGGCGCGAACTATTGTATCGATCGTCAGTACCAAGGTTTGGATGTTTTGTGTATCCAGAATGCGGCAACATCACGTGAATACATGGGCTTGCCACATATTATTGAGAAAACCACAGGCGTTATTCGTAACGTGCTAGTTGTAGGTGGTGGTCCTGGTGGATTAGAGGCGGCTCGTGTTGCAGCAGAACGAGGCCATAAAGTGACCTTGCTTGAGAAAGCTGATGAGCTAGGTGGGCAGTTAGTATTTGCTGCTAAAGCGCCTCAACGTGATCAAATTGCGGGTATTACTCGTTGGTTGGTTATGGAATTAGAGCGCTTAGGTGTTGATGTACGTTTAAATACTGCAGCGGATGAGGCAATGGTTAAAGAATTGAATCCTGATGTGTGTATTTTAGCAACAGGTGGTCGTCCATTTATCGATCAGAATGAAGAGTGGGGCGCTGAAGAAGGCTTGGTTGTTTCTTCTTGGGATATTCTGAGTGGTGCTGTTGAGCCAGGTAAAAATGTCTTGGTATACGACACTATTTGTGAGTTCTCTGGTATGTCTGCAGCGGATTACCTTGCATCAAAAGGCTCTTTGGTAGAATTGGTCACAGATGATATTAAACCTGGTGTCGGGGTGGGTGGTACTACTTTCCCAACTTACTATCGTTCTTTGTACGAGCGAGAAGTGATCATGACATCCGATATGCTGCTAGATAAAGTGTATCGTGAAGGTAATAGCTTAGTCGCAGTGCTTGAAAATGAGTATACAGCACAGAAAGAAGAGCGTGTCGTTGATCAGGTAGTCATTGAAAACGGTATTCGTCCAAATGAAGGCTTGTATTACGCGCTGAAAGAAAGCTCACGTAATAAAGGGCAAATTGATAACGAAGCTTTATTTGATATCAAACCGCAGCCTGTACTAGACGGTAGTTCAGATGAAGGCATGATCTTGTGGCGTTTAGGAGACTGTGTGTCCCAGCGTAATGTTCACGCTGCTATGTATGATGCACTTCGCCTTTGCAAAGACCTATAAGAAGCGATAGTTGAGTTAGTAAAAACAAAGTTAAAAATGAACTTGAAATGCATGTCTAGGTAATACAAATACGAATTAGTATTTTGATTACTTAGAGCAAAGACCAATTTAGGTCATCATTTTTTGTTCATTTTTGCTTTGTTTTTAAATCGCTCATTCCATCTTTTCATGGTTTTTCTGTTTTCAATATGCCCGATGAATGAGGGTTTAAGATGATTCTTGATTGGTTACCTCCAACTTTAATTGGTGTTCTTCTTGTGCTAGCGGGGATTGGTGCGATCCGTCGTATGAATCTATGGCGTGCAGGTCAAGCTGAAAAAGTTGACTTTCTGGCTGGCTTGTTCGCGATGCCAAAGCGCTATTTGCATGATCTTCACCATGTAGTAGAACGCGATAAATATATGTCTCGTACCCACGTAGCGACAGGCGGCGGTTTTGTCTTAGCGATGGTGTTGGTCGTGTTTGTTCACCTGTTTGGCGTGAAAAGTGAGATTCTCGCTTGGGCCTTATTGGGTGCTTTGGTGTTGATGTTTTGTGGTGCTCTGTTCGTAGCAAAACGTCGTTTAAATCCACCATCTCGCCTTTCTAAAGGGCCGTGGATGCGTTTGCCAAAAAGCTTGCTGACGTTTTCTATTACCTTTTTCGTATTGACCTTACCTGCTGCTGGGATATTACCTGAGGGGTTTGGTGGTTGGGCGCTGACTTTAGTATTGTCTGCGTTGATCCTAATGAGCTTGAGTGAAATGCTATTTGGCATGACATGGGGCGGGCCAATGAAGCATGCTTTCGCTGGGGCTTTGCATCTTGCTTTCCACCGACGTTCAGAGCGTTTTGGTGGCGGTCGTTCTACCGGCTTAAAACCTGTTGATTTTGGCGATGGCGTGACCGTGAAAGCGGTACATGGTGTGGCTAAGCCAACAGACTTCAAATGGAACCAATTGTTAGGTTTTGATGCTTGCGTACAATGTGGTCGCTGTGAAGCCGTTTGCCCTGCGTTTGCAGCAGGTCAGCCATTGAATCCTAAAAAACTTATTCAAGATATGGTGGTGGGTTTTGCTGGTGGTACAGATGAAAAATACGCTGGTAGTGCATACCCAGGTGTTGAAGTTGGTAATGCTAAAGGTGCGCCGAATCAGATTATTACTGATGGTTTGGTAAACCCAGATACACTTTGGTCTTGCACAACGTGCCGAGCTTGTGTTGAAGAATGTCCTATGATGATAGAGCACGTGGATGCCATTGTCGATATGCGTCGCTTCTTGACACTAGAAAAGGGCGATACTCCTAATAAAGGCGCTCAAGTATTAGAAAATATTATCGCTACCGATAACCCAAATGGTTACTCTCCAGCAAGTCGTACTCACTGGGCTGCCGATCAGAACCTTAAAGTAATGAAAGATGTAAAACAGGCTGATGTGCTGTTTTGGGTATCTGATGGTGCTTTTGACATGCGTAGCCAGCGAATTTTACGTTCTTTTGTGAAGCTGTTAAAAGCCGCGAATGTTGATGTAGCAATTTTAGGCGATGAAGAGCTTGATAGTGGTGATGTTGCCCGTCGTTTGGGTGATGATGCGGCTTTCCAAAGTTTGGCGAAACGCAATTTGGCCACTTTGTCGAAATATCGCTTTAAAACCATTGTTACGACAGACCCACATGCGTTTCATTGTTTGAAAAATGAATACGGTGATTTTGGTTCTGATGCGTTGAAAGACGTGGAAGTGCTGCACCATACGACATTTTTGAATCGCTTGATCAAAGAAGATCGCTTTAACTTGAACCCTCTTCAAGGCAGTAAAGTGACCTACCACGATCCTTGTTATCTAGGTCGTTACAACGGAGAGTATGAAGCGCCGCGAGAATTACTTGCAAGCTTAGGTATTGAAATCGCTGAAATGGAACGTTCTCGTTTCCGTTCACGCTGTTGTGGCGGCGGCGGTGGTGCCCCTATTACTGATATCCCTGGTGAACGTCGTATTGCTGATATGCGTATGGAAGATGTTACTAGTACTGGCGCAGACATGGTCGCGGTCGGTTGTCAGCAATGTACTGCTATGCTTGAAGGTGTCGTAGAGCCACGTCCAGTGGTAAAAGATATTGCTGAAATTCTTGCTGGGCAGCTAATTGAGGAGGCACACTGATGAGCGATTTATCATCAAAAGATAGCTCTTTAGATAACCTGTTTCGACGAGATCCTAGAGCTGAATGGATTGCACGTAACCGCTTGCATCCTTTGCATAGCGAAATGATGCAAGCTGGAAGTGGAGAAGTGCGCGGACCATCTGGTTTACTGCGTAAGAATCCACATGTCATTGGGTTTATTGGTCCAAACGGCATTAAGCGAATCGATAGGGCAAACGTGTCGTCTGCTGGCGCTGGCGGTAAAAAACGCTCAGGCGAAGCAAAAGAAGTACAGTTGCCTTTGCATACTGTCGAGAACCCAGATTTTTATATCATGGTTGTGGCAGATATGGTCGGCGGTCGTTTGACTGGTCACGATAAAGATATTCTTGGTTTGGCGCATCAGTTGGTCGCCAAACGCAATGGTGCTGTGACACTGGTGTGCTTTGGCGAAAATAAAGAAACTCAATGCGATCTAGCAGGTGTTGACCGTTTGATTCACTTAGAAGGTGAGCAGTATGACGGTTTTGCACCAGAAGCTAGGCTAGCTGTATTGCAGCAAATAGAAACACAATATAAACCTGTTCATTGGTTGTTTCCTGATAGTGTTCATGGCGGAATGGATTTAGCTTGTCGCTTATCTGCTCGATTGGGTGAGCGTCTTGCTACTCAGGCATGGCAAGTAAATGCTGAACAAACGGTTTGCCGTGGCGCGTCTGCTAGCCAAGATATTTTGCGTGAGACACCACGTATTCTAACTTTACTGGAAGAATGTGGTGATGCGATAGACGAAACTCGTCATCAGGTATTGCCAATTTCTGTTGATGGTGTTGAACAAGCATCTCCAGCAGTTGTTGATAAAGGCTTAATCGCTGTCGATTCAAATGCGGTGCCGTTAGCAGAAGCCGAATTCATTTTGTCTGCTGGTAATGGTATTCATAACTGGGATCAGTTCCATGGTGCTGCCGCTGCTTTGCGTGCAACAGAAGGAGCAAGTCGCGTTGCGGTGGACGATGGCTTTATGCCTCGTGCACGCCAAGTTGGTGCCTCTGGTACTTGGGTTACTGCTCGAGTTTACCTTGCTGTTGGTATCTCTGGTGCGATTCAACATATGCAGGGTATTGGTCAGTGTGACAAGGTAATTGCCATTAATACAGACGCGGGCTGTGACATGGTAAAACGTGCGGATCTGGCTGTTATCGCAGATAGTGAAGAAATTTTAGAAGAGCTTACTAAACTTGCTCAACAGTATGCATCATCTAAAGACCAAGGGGAGAAAAGCGATGCAGCCTAATATCAATGTGGTTTCTTTAGTGTCTGTAGGGCGCCATCCACAATCTGGTCGTGCTCGTCGTGCTGAACAAGATGGACGCGCGGTAGAACTGGGTTTAAAACTTGCAGGCAAAGCATTAACTGTAGTGCACGCTGGGAATGCGCAAGAGTCAGTGCTTCGACAATACGCAGGTATGGGGTTGTCGTCGTTAACGGTATTGGAGCAAGAGCGTCATTGTGATGCGTTGCCTATTCTTGTTTCGTTTTTACAAGATAAACATATCGATGTGGTGCTGACTGGTGTTCGTGCTGAAGGCGGAGAGTCATCTGGCATGTTACCATATCTGTTAGCAGAGCAACTGGGTTGGCCGTTAGTTCCTCGTGTGGCTGAGATTTTGAACGTGAAAGATGGTGAAGCCGAAGTGCTTTTGGCATTGCCGCGTGGGCAGCGTCGAGCTGTGACTGTCAAACTGCCTTTTATCGCCAGTGTTGATAACGCGGCGCAAGAAGCACGCCAAACCGCATTTGGTCCAGGGTTGAGAGCGGAGCTAAACGTTTTAAACGTGAATGCTGTAACCGATGAGGCTGCCAGTCAATGGCAGATTAGTACCGCGAAACCTCGCCCTAAGCGGATTAAAGTAGTTAAGGCAAAAACGGCCGCAGATCGAATGAAGGCAGCGACTGCAAAACCAGTCGGCGGTGGTGGTAAGGTAATGAAGGACGAAACGGCGGCTGAAAAAGCACAAGCGATATTTGATCTCTTATTAGAAGAGAAAGTGGTTCGCTAAGTGTGCGTTTAGGTATAAGCTATAGTCCCCGTTGGTTATTGATTGAACAGATTGTTTGTTTATAGGTATGCAATATGATGATTGTAGATTTGGTCGACGAAGTCGACTTTAAAGAAAGACTCATCGCTCTTGGAGCGCCAGTGACTCAAGAGCAAAGCTTAGCAGAAGTGCAGTCGGCTGTGTTGTCGTGGCTACAAGCGTATCCTGAACAAACTCCCTTCGTAAAAGACCTTTGTACTGAAATGCAAAAGGATACGACAACTGTTTTACCTGAAGTGTCGAGCGTATTGGCAGCCTTCAGTTAGAACTCACTTATTAATAGTTTAATTCTTCAGTTATCCTTTTAAAAAAAGCAACTAATTAATATTTAATTGGTTGCTTTTTTTTATTTATTTATTAAATATAAATTTTACTTATCATAAAAAAGTCTATAAATTCTCACTTTCTGTATTTTTAATTTTTCACAATCCATACATCTATAGCTAGTCTTTGGCTTGTGCTAAATTTTATTCAGGAATAAAAATTTAACGCTAGCATTTTTTTAGAAATGGAAGATGCTTAAAATGGATTTTGGTTACTTTATTTAACGAGTTGTGTAGATATTATGAGAATTAAAACTAAGTTATTAATAGCTTTTTCAATTGCGACTGTTCTACCTGTGCTGTTTGTTAGCTCTATAACGGCTTATCTAGCCTCAAATCAAGCGCTTGAGAGCTTCTCTAAAAATAGTGGTCAGACGTTAAGTGCGATTGAAAAGTCATTTAATCAGTTCTTAACCGATGTGAATTATATTGTTGGCTATATTTCCGATAGCGATCTGGTTATTTCCCCTGATGCTGAAGCTCTTACTACTTACCATGAGCAAAAAGGAAAAGCTCCCCGTGAAGTGGCTAAACAAAACGGTGGGCGTGAAGCGCAGTTGTATAATATGTTTGCGGCCATTGCTAAGAACAATCCAAACTTTGCCTATTTGTATTTAGGTGACGAATCTGACGGCTACCTTGAGTGGCCGGGTACATATGAATATGCGGACTATCATCCTAAGCAACGCTCTTGGTATACAAAAGCAATGGAGAATCCAGGTAAAGTGGTGATGCGGGATGCTTATTACTGGGAAGCAGACGATTCCATTTATATCTCTGCCGTGAGTACTTACAACAAAGGAAATGCTGTTGGTGGGGTGATTAACGTCGATGTGTCTATAAAAACCTTAATTGATATGGCAAACAAATCCAAACTTGGTAATGCTGGCAGTGTTATGGTTGTCGAAAATACAGGTACTATTTTAGTTGATGCAGAACACCCTGAAAATAATTTCAAGAAAATTGGCGATCTTGCTGGTGAAGCTTATAAAAAAATAGCTCAAACCTCTTCGGGTGTTGTTGGTTTTCAGCTTAATGGCGAAGAGTATTACGCTAATGTTTATACCTCCCCTAATTTAAAGTGGAAGTTCGTCGGTTTTATGCCAGCCTCTGAAATCTACTCTGGTACATCAAAACTAATTAAAACAACTATTATCGTATGTATATTGTTGCTGATTGTTTTTGGCTTTGTTGCATATATTATGTCGAAAAAGCTAATCACGCCTATTGAATCAGTTTCTAATCACTTGCGCATCTTGGCAGAAGGTGAGGGGGATTTAACTTCTCAGATTGAAATCAAGACTAAAGATGAAACAGGAACATTGTCTAATTGGTTCAATCAATTCATTGAATCTACAAGGTTGCTTATAGTTGGTATTAAAAGATCAGGTATGCAGATTGATAAGATTGCAGCTGAGACATCGGCGAAAGCAAGTGATGTGGCTAAAGCGACAGCAGGCCAGTTGCAGTCTATCGAGTTAATTTCTGAAGCGGGTCAGCAAATGCTAATAGCATCGAATGAAGCAGCAGAAAGTTGCGCTAATTCTGCTCAATTTTCTGAGAAGGGCCTAGAAACGACGATAGCAGGTAAAAAACTTCTTAAAAATAGTGCAGAAGGCGTTAACCGTTTGGGCGATCGTTTGAAAGATTCGAATCTAATCATTACAGAGCTGCAAAAAGAAACGACCAATATCAATCAGATTTTATCGACTATACAAGCGATTGCCGAGCAAACTAATTTGTTAGCACTAAATGCTGCTATTGAAGCGGCTCGAGCTGGAGAGCAAGGTCGAGGTTTTGCTGTTGTTGCAGATGAGGTGAGAACGCTTGCAGGGCGTACACAAGAATCGACGGAGCAAATTAGTAACATTTTAGGGCTTCTTGCTAATCGAACCAAGCAAGCGTCGGATTCAATGGTGACAAGCTTAGCCGAGTCGGAAAATGCAATTGGTTTATCAAACCAAGCGCTTGAATCTTTTGAGCAAATTGAAGAAGTGGTTAAGCAAATGCGCGATATGACTATGCAAACGGCCGCGTCTGCTGAAGAACAGCGTGCAGTCACTGAAGATGTTAATGGAAATATTAATTCTATTAGTGAATCAGCGCATCGAGTTTCAGGTATTTCTGGTGACGTTGCTGAGCTATGTAAGCAGCAAGATCAGTTAAGCAAAGAGCTACATTCGATGGTTGTTAGATTCCGAACCGAATAAGCGACGTTTTTGCTAGTATTGAGTACACAAAGGCCACTTAACAGTGGTCTTTTTACTTTGGGTTCGAGCTTTTCCGTGATTAGCATTTATGTTTACTGAGTGAGTTGAAATTTAAAGTTAAAAATTTCAATATTTGGTTTTAAAAAACAAGTGATAACGATTATCATACTTGTCTAAATTTACTAATAAAGGTGTAAGATGATTAAATCGTTTGTAGTGCTTTTGCTCACTCTCTTTATGAGTGCTTCCTGGGCAGATCAAGTTACGGTGAAAGATGTTCTTGGTCGTAATGTGACATTTAATGCTCCAGCACAGCGTGTAATTGTTGGATTTTACCCTGAAGATTATATGGCTATTGGAACTGAAGCCGCTTACGACAAGGTTGTGGGTATGTCGAAATACATTTGGCAGGCACGTCAAGCTAACTGGGAAATGTACGTTAAGCATCGTCCGTCATTAGATGATATTCCGGGTATTGGTCGAGTTGATACGCAAACTTTCTCTATTGAAAAAGTCATTAGCTTGAAACCAGATGTTTTGATGTTAGCTGACTGGCAATACAAGGGATTAGGTACCGACATTGAGCGTCTTGAAAATGCTGGTGTAAAAGTAATTGTTGTTGATTACAACGCGCAAACCTTAGAACGCCATATTAAGAGCACCGAGTTAATTGGTGTGATTACAGGGCAAGAAAAACGCGCAGCGACTATTGCGGCTGACTACAAAAAAACGGTTGAAAGCATAAGTAAGCGCCTTGCTGATGCTAATCTGCCAACTCCAAAAGTGTATACAGAGTTCGGTGCTTCTGGTGTACAAGAGCTTGGTTTTACCTTTGGTAAAAACATGTGGGGTGCGATTTCTACTATGGCAGGTGGCGACAATATTTCTGCGCCGTTTGTTGAGTGGTGGGGGAAATTGAACCCTGAGCAAGTGATTGCTTCAAACCCTGATGTCATCGTTATCACAGGTTATGAAACAGGCAAAGGCTCTGATTCAATGATCATGGGTCAAGGTGTTGATAGAGCGGAAGCCCGCAAGCGTTTAGAAGGCTATAAAAATCGCTTAGGTTGGTCGTCTATTAATGCAGTTAAAAATAATCGTTTGTATGCTGCTTATCATGGCGCATGCCGTACTATTTTTGATGCCGCTATGATTGAATTCTATGCAAAAGCT
The DNA here is from genome assembly GCF_057180105.1 of Marinomonas sp. ATLA20. Taxonomy (NCBI): domain Bacteria; kingdom Pseudomonadati; phylum Pseudomonadota; class Gammaproteobacteria; order Oceanospirillales; family Oceanospirillaceae; genus Marinomonas; species Marinomonas sp. ATLA20. Next base: position 36,230 of record NZ_JBXUKU010000006.1, on the reverse strand, counting down.
ATGTATCCAGATTTGTTCGCTGATTTGAATCCTGAAAAAGCTTATTTAGACTTTTATAAAAAATACCTTCCTGTAACGCCAGAAGGAACCTTTACTCTGGCACTGTAAATAGATTTGATACTTGCTCTAAGCAAGAAAAAGGGGCTTTCTACATGGACAGTAGAAAGCCCCTTTTTTTTGTTTTTTTATTCTTTGATTAACTCAAAAATCATTCAAAGACGTAGCGTGTAACTTGTCGATAAGTGTCTTCAGGCGCCAGTAATATTGGCGGGAAATGTGACTGGTTGATCGCATCAGGCCAGTGTTGGGCTTCAAGGGCAAGGCCTGCGTATGCCGATAAAGCGCCTTGGTTAATATTAGATTCGGCACTCAGTTGAATATGGCGACCGTCGTAAACTTGCAATCCCGGTTCGGTTGTCTGGTAGTGCAATGTCAGTCCCGTGATAGGGGCTTTAAGGGTGGCAACCGTTTGTAACGGGCGATGGCTAGCAAGAGATAAGCAGAAATTGGTATCCAGCTCTGGGTAGTCCTCACGGCCAATAGTGCGCATTTGTAGAAAATCAAACGCACTGTCTGCGGTTGGTGTGACTTCGCCTGTTGGAATTAATTCTGCATCGACAGGTAAATAATGGTCTGCTTGAATGCTCAGTTGATGGTCCAAGATAGAACCTGTGCCATCAAGGTTAACGTAACTGTGGCCGGCAAAGTTACAAATTGTCAGTTGATCTGTGGTTGCCGTAATTTCCATTTCCAATGCGCTATCGATCAGGCGATAAAACACATTCACAATCATATTGCCTGGATAACCCATCTCACCGTCAGCGAGCTTAGTTTGCAGGTGTACCATGTCGTCACTTTGCTCGATGATAGACCAATTTTTACTGCCTGTTCCATCTGGGCCACCATGTAGGTGATGGGCTTCAGGTAGGGTAGGAGGGAGTAGGAAAGTTTTTCCACCTATTACGGCATGCCCTTTATTGGTTCTGTTTGCTACTCGGCCGACAACTGCACCAAAGTATTTTGCCCCTTGAAGGTAGTCAGTCAGCTTTGGAGAGCCTAAAACTAAAGAGTGCTCATGGCCGTTTAGATAAACAGATTGAATGCTCGCACCCAGTGTCAGAATAGACACTTTAAGCTGCGCGTTTTTTAGCGTGATAGATTGAATTTGGTTTAAATCTGGCGCTAGGTTCACGGAAGTATCCTTTAAAATAAACGGGAGCCGAAGCTCCCGAAAGTGTAGATAGATCGGTTATTAGATGTTTTCTAACAAGTCGTTAATACGATATTGCGCTGTTTCCAGTGCATCGTCCATTGATTTGTTGCCACTAATCGCAGACCCTAACTCTTCACCAAGGATGTCTTGTATGGCGAATTGACGTAAAACTTGAGCGGGTAGAGCTTGCCCTGTTTTTGCGACTTTCGCGATATCACTACGATGAGGCAGGGATTTAAACTTATCGCTGTCAATCACGGCTTTTACCGTTGGTAAATGACCTGTGCGAGCCCATTCATAGTCGTTATCGTATAGGAATTTAAACAGTTTCCCGATGGCCGCCATTTTTTCGTCGTCACGGTTTCCGCGTGGTACAACCCAGCCGTGGCCGTCAGCATAAGTGGCGTCTTTTTGTTTAAAAAACTGTGGCACAGGGAATACACTGTAACCGTTTGATAGTGGATTATTGGCTTGTTTTGATTGCGCATCATAAGAACCAATTAACCAAGTACCGTTTACGGCAATGCCGCCTGCACCATTTGCAAAGCCGGCGACCGCAGCAGGATAGTCCATATTGGTCGTACTTAAGCCTTTATCCATGATGTCTTTCATCAAGGTAAGTGCGGCTTTTGCTTCTTTTCCACTTAAATCAATGCGGCTTGGATCCGCGAAAAATTGGCTGTCTTGCTGCATTAATAAGGTGTAGAAAATGCGGGCGTAAACAGCGGTTTCATTTGCTGTGACTTGAACTAAGTAAGGCTTTCCAGTTGCATCCTTAAATTGTTTACCTTGGGCAAATAATTCATCTGCGCTGCTTGGCAGAATCGGTTTGCCATTGGATTTCATTAAGTCTGCTTTCTTCATCATATTGTTATTTACATGAAATAACATGGTCCAGTTATCAAATGGTAAGGCATAGACTTTGCCTTCCTTCGTCACACTGGAGATGGCCGCGTTCGTAAAATCAGATGGTTTGATATTCTGGTCTTTTAGTAGTTTGTCCAGCGGTACTAATAGGCCGCGAGACTGGTAATCGGACATAGCAGAATAATGCATAGAAACAACATCAGGAGCCGACCGTGATGCTAGCTGAGCGTTCAGCTGATCGTAACCTGGCCATTCCACTGTCGTGACCTTTACGTCGATGTCAGGATTATCGGCTTCAAATTTATTAACCAATGCGGTGATGATGCCACATTCACCCACAGCGGAAGAAACATCGGTGACCTTGCCGTATTCAGCTTCACAAGCACCAAAGAAGCGTTGCAGTTCAATGGTGGTATTGGCGTTAGCCAGCGGTGCGAGAGCTAATAAGCCAACTGCGGTTGTTCCGAGAAGTAACTTTTTCATTATTTTTCTCCTAGTTCATTTTTATTGTTGTTGTATAGCCCAGTGTCAATTTCTATTACTCAAGTATCTTATTCGCGCTATTTTACGGCTCCTCCTGATACCGCAGTGACTATGTGGCGTTGAAAGAAGATATAGACGAGCACTACTGGCAGTGATGCAAAGATAGCCTGTGCACCTAAAAAGCCTAGCCCTTCGGATTGTGCAAAGTTGGTTTGTGACGATGCGATACCAATGGTGAGTGTGTACATATCGGACTTTGTCGCTGAGATCAGCGGCCACCAGTAATCGTTCCAAGCCTGTAAGAAAGTAAATATTCCCAAGGTCGCTTGTGCAGGCAGCGTTAGCGGTAATAGTACTTTCCAGAAGATACGAAAAGTTGATGTGTTATCTAACATGGCCGCTTCATCAATTTCTTTCGGAATAGCCCGAAAGAATTGCGTCATCAGGAAAACCCCAAACGCCGAAGACAAGTTAGGCAATATCAAACCGATATGCGTGTTATGCAGATCAAACCAGTTAAACATCTGATGACGAGCGATGATAACGGCTTGCTCTGGTACGGCTAAGCCAAATAACACAATAATGAATATTGTTTTACGAAATGGAAATTCCAGTCTTGCAAAGGCATAACCTGCGAGAGAAGAGAGTAGTAAGACGCCAAACGTTTGTCCGACTGCTACTATCATCGAATTCATAAACCAACCAAAAACACTGGATGACTTTAAGATGTTCGCATAGTTTTCCATTGTGTAAGGAAAGGAAAAGACGGCTTCAGTACCTTTCAGTAATTCGGCGTTATCCTTTAAAGAAAGACCAATAATCCATGCCACTGGCGCCATCATAATTAAGCCCAGTAAAGCGGCTATCCAGAACAATCTTCGGTTCGACGTTAAATGTTCTGGCGAGTAGTTTAATGCTTTCATGCGTCTGTCTCCTCTTTACGAGTGCTGACCCAATACTGCAGCATGGCGGCACAGAGAATGATTAAAAACAGAACTTGCGACGCAGCCGCGCCCATACCAATGTCCCAGCGTAGGAAGCCAACTTCGTATATGTACATGACAATGGGGCGTGACGAACCCGCAGGGCCACCGTTTGTCATCAATTGAGCCTGACCAAATAACTGGAATTGCATGACGACTTGGATAATCGCGACCAGCATAATTGTCGATTTAATCGACGGCAGCGTGATACGCGTGAGGACTCGCCAGCGCGAAGCATTGTCGAGAGCCGCGGCTTCATAAAGGTCTTTCGGTATTTGTTGTAATGCTGCTAAGAACAACATCATCGGCAAACCGATACACCACCAAACCGTTGCGACACCAACTGAAAATAATGACCAACCAGTGGTTGATAGGAAACCTATTGGCTGCCAACCGAAATATTCAAAAATCAGTGCCATTAAGCCGTCATTAGGAATGAAAACGATTCGCCAAATGAGCGTTACAATAGTGACAGATAAGATGGAAGACGCAAAAAATACGCCGCGTAAGAAAGACGAGCCCTTGGTGGTTTTGTTCAAGGCCAATGCGAGAAACAAACCTAAAACCACTAAGGTAGGAACAGACACCCCAACAAAAATGACCGTGTTTTTGACAGCTTGGCCAAAAATTGGATCACTTAGTACACGGGCGTAGTTTTTTAAGCCGATGAAGCGTTCGCCACCAAACAAGTCCACTTTATTGAGGGATAGCCAAATTCCCCAGCCAAGGGGGAAAACCAGCAAGGTCAAAAAGACACTGAGATAGGGAACGACAAACAAGCCATTCGACCAACGGGAACGACGATAACTTTCTGCCATTTTACACCTCCAGCTGACTGTGGTGAGCAAGTCCATCGCCGTCAAAAATATGAGCGGCATGAGGTGATATTGCCACTCTCACCTTATCGCCAGCTTTTACTTTTGAGCGTCCTGAATCCTCCGCGATCAGCTCTGTACCATCAATCAATGTGCCATACAGAAGTGTACGATCGCCAAGGCGCTCGACGACTTTTATGGTCAAATCTAGGCCATCTTCTTGCTCAGAAACCACTTCAGTGTCTTCTGCTCTAATACCGATTACTGCGTCTTTGGCGTTAAACTCCGGTGGCAAGGTAATCGCTGTGGCGACGCTTCCTGCTCCACTGACTTCAACAGTAACGCCATCAGCAGTTTGTTGGATGTTATTAATCGGCAACATAGACATAGGTGGAGAGCCAACAAATTCAGCCACAAAACGACTAACGGGATATTGATAAATCTCCATAGGCGTGCCGATTTGTTCAATTTTTTGGTTGTGCATGATGACGATGCGATCTGCTAACGTCATAGCTTCCACCTGATCGTGGGTAACAAAGATCATGGTCGAGCCAAGACGCTGGTGGAGTTGTGCTAGCTCCAATCGCGTCCTGCCGCGCAATGCGGCATCCAAGTTAGATAGTGGTTCATCAAACAAGAAGGCTTTCGGCTCTTTGACGATGGCGCGGCCAATAGCGACACGTTGGCGCTGGCCACCAGATAATCGTCCAGGTTTACGGTCTAACAAGTGATCGATTTCGAGGATTTTCGCTGCGTCATTAACGCGACGATCAATGTCGTCTTGGGCTACTTTCACATTTTCTAGTCCAAACGCCATGTTTTGACGTGTCGTCATGTGTGGGTAGAGCGCATAGGACTGAAACACCATGGCTACACCGCGTTGCCCTGGTGGTAGCGTGTCGATGCGCTTTTCGCCAATTTCAATCGCGCCATTAGTTATGGATTCTAGCCCTGCAATCATGCGCAATAGGGTAGATTTACCACAGCCAGAAGGACCAAGGAATACAACAAACTCACCGTCTTCAATGTGTAGGTTAATGTCGTCTAAAACGGTAACACTGTCATATCGCTTTGTTATATTTTTTATAGAGATAGATGCAGACATGGTTTCCTCTCTCAGCAAATTTTAAACGGAAAAACTTGGGGTATTACGCCCCAAGTCGAATCATGCGATAGCTCATAGGAGCAATGCTTGCCGTTAGTTTTTGCTGCGTAACAGATGCGCCTTGACCATCTTTTGGTGCTACTTGCTCTGCATCTGGGCCATTCTTAGCGTCAAGTGCATAACCTGACATGACTTTATCCATAATCACTTTCTGGTGTGTGAAGCCTTGTAGAGATAGATCCAATTCAATGCTTTCATTTGGGTGGCGATTGACGATGAAGAAGGTCAATCCGCCATCTTTATCAGATTCCACGGCAGACACATCTAAATAAGGTACATCTTTAGCAAAGTCTGTACTGTAACTTTCGCATTGCACTGCTAGATTGAGCGCTGTACCGCGGCCATATTGAGAAGCATACAAATATGGATAATAAGTAGACTGGCGCCAAGCTGGGCCATCTTTCACTGTCATGATAGGGGCAATAACGTTGACTAATTGTGCCAAACAACCAATTTTTACTACGTCGCTGTGACGAATAAAGCTGTTCAGGATACAGCCAACTTGCAGGGTATCAGCAAAGTCGTAAATGTCTTCTAGCAAAGCTGGAGCATGTGGCCAGCCGTCGTTGCCACCAAGGATTTTTTTGTCTTGTTCGTTGGAGTGATACCAGACGTTCCATTCATCAAAAGAAATATATACGTCGTGGTTAGAGCGTTTTTTGGCTTTGGTGGTTTTAATGACCGCCGCAATAGTGTCTATGTAGTTATCCAGTAGACTGGCTTTCGCCAAGTAGTTGGCGGTATTCTTTTCATGGTCGTCGAAGTACATATGCAGAGAAATATAGTCGACGGTTTCGTAAGTGTAATCTAGAACAGTGCTTTCCCATTCTGGGTAAGTGGCCATTTTAGGGGAAGAAGAACCACACACAACCAGTTCGATATTCTTGTCAAAGGCACGCATGGCTTTAGCGGTTTCAAAGGCGACTCGACCGTATTCCGCTGCTGTTTTTTGACCGATCTGCCAAGGGCCATCCATTTCATTACCAAGACACCAAAGTTTCACGTCCCAAGGTTCTTCGCGACCGTTTTTCTTACGCAGGTCAGACCAGTAAGAGCCACCAGGGTGATTAACATATTCTAAGAAGGCGCGAGCTTCGTCTAAACCTCGTGATCCAAGATTCACTGCTAACATCATTTCTGTGCCCGCTTGTTCTGCCCATTCGGCAAATTCATGAATGCCTATTTCGTTGCTTTCTGAGGTGTGCCAAGCGAGGTCTAAGCGAGTCGGGCGGTCTTCTTTTGGCCCTATGCCATCTTCCCAGTTATAAGCAGAAACGAAGTTACCACCAGGGTAACGAGTAACTGGTACATCGATGTCTTTGATCAGCTCGATAACATCTTGGCGAAAACCGTGCTCGTCGGCAGTCGGATGGCCTGGCTCGTAGATGCCGCTGTAAACAGCGCGACCTAAATGTTCGATGAAAGAGCCGTAAAGGCGAGGGTCTATTTTAGCAATTACATAATCTTTGTGTGCAGTCACGTTAGCGCGCATGCTTACTCCTTTCTTATTTTTGTACTTATTTAAGGTATTTTTAAGTATCTGATTTTTTGTTTATTATCCGATTAATGGATATTAATTGCATATTTGACCTGAGGTCAATCAATAAGACGTTTAATTTTCGTGCAATTAAATACCAAAATTGGTATGTCTAAGCGGGATTTATAACGAAAATAGTAAGAAGTGAATGTTTGGAGATTTTCTAAAGTGTTGATATTTAGAGTTTTTATGAATTTTTAACCGCTATAACAAATTTGATGATATCAAAATCAGAAAATGAGATGCTTAAGATTGAAGGCGTAAAATAATATCTTGATCGTAATTGCCAAATTGTTTGCCAAAAATATTGATGCCGCCAGGGTGTTCAGCATTATCAGGGACTGAAATTCGTACCCGAATGGATCTGTGTTCTTCAAGTGCTAGGTCTTTCAAAGAGACGTCAGAAACGCGCATGCCATCCACAAAAGTACCATTATTAGTGACACGGAAGCTTTTTAAATGTCCATATTGGCTGCCTGCCAGCTTCCACCAGTCAGGTGTGTATTTGCCTTGATGGTCGCCATAATCCCCAGGAGCGGTCCAGATGGCGGCGGTTTTGCCATTGATGGAAATATGGATATCCGAAGGCCAGTTTTCAGAAGTGCCAGGGACCTCAGAAGAAAGCTCCATTATCAGCTCTAGCTCTTTCACCGTTTGACCTGCGATGCGGGCATTGTTGGGAAACTGATATTCCACATACCCTTTGGTGAACCATAATAAGCTGGCTCGCATACGGTCTGGAGAAAGGTAAGTATCTGGGCTATCTAAAAAACCCACGATGCCAGATTCAGAGCACAAACCACAAGGCGCCATCACATCAAATTCAGAATACAGGCCAACTGGCATGGATACTTCAATGACATTATTTTGATTTTGCTTGGTGTTGCTGAAAGATAAGACGATTTCTTCATGTGCCGCACGGCAGATTTTTTGGCTGCCTTTACGGCCTTTTTGGCTTTCTGTGGTGATTAAGCCAACTGTTTCGAGGGAATTGATATGGCTGGAGGTAGATGATTGCGGTAATTCGAGTAGGTCGGCAATATCATTAACATTCATTGGCCCTTTTTCATGTAGCAAGGACAAAATTGCCAAACGCGCTGGAGCCGCTAGGCTTTTTAGGACATCAGCGCCGTCTTCAGGTGTTAGCAATAAGAACTTTTTACTCATCATCATCTCCACTTCAAGATGTCTTTATATCGAGTATTATGATTCTTATCAAGTTTTAAATGGCTTCCTCACTTGGTTCACTTTGTGAGAAAGCCATATATTTTTCTGAAAAAACAGACGTTATTGGCTAATTATACAGGGCATGGAAAGGCACCAAGACCAGTGAAGGGAACAGAATTAACGCAATAAGCAAGGCCAGTTGAGCCAATAAGAAAGGTGCAATACCTTTTGTAACCGCTCCCATGCTGGTGTTGCCGACGCTTGATATGGCCGCTAATACCGTTCCCACTGGCGGTGTCAGTAAGCCAATGCTCAGGTTAAGTACAAAGACGATGCCAAAATAGACAGGGTCAATACCTGCCGCTGTAACAACCGGCATGAGAACCGGAGTCAAAATTAAGATAACCGGCGCAAGGTCCATCGCCATACCGATGATTAATACCAAGATGTTGATAATGATCATTAGAGTGGTTGGGTCGTCTTTCCAGCGTTGTAGTAACTCAGACACGGCACCAGGAATATCCGCCATGGTGATCATCCAAGCGGCAATAGAAGAGGCCGCTACCAAGAACATAATAATACTGGTTAGGGTCGCGCAATTTACTAACACACCATATAAACGCTTAGGTGTGAGTTCGCGATAGACAAATGTTCCAATAAACAATGCGTAGAACGCCGCAACAGCACCCGCTTCGGTTGGAGTGAAGACGCCAAAGCGCAAACCAACAACAATAATGACTGGCAGGATGAGCGCCCATAGTGCATTCTTTAGAGCGTGTAGACGCTCGCTAAGACTGGCTTTTTCTAGTAATTCAATGTCTTCTTTGCGCGTTACGTACCACCATACAAAAATAAGCAGCACACCCATCATTAGGCCAGGTGCCAAACCCGCAATAAAAAGCTGTGAGATAGAAACACCGCTGGTGACACCAAATAAAATCAATGGAATGCTTGGCGGTAAAATTGGGGCAATGATGCCACTTGAGGCAATAAGGCCACAAGAGCGGTTGTGGTCATAACCCGCTTTCACCATGAGTGGAATCAATATAGCGCCAAGAGCGACGGTGTCGGCAACGGCGGAGCCAGATAACGACGCAAAAAGTATCGCCGCCACAATGGTTACATAACCCATACCGCCTTTTTTGTGACCCAGCATGGTCATGCCTAAATCAATGATTCGACGGGTAATCCCGCCTGCATTCATTAACTCCCCTGCAAGTATGAAGAAGGGAATGGCCATCAAAGAGAAATTATTGCTACCGCTGACTAGGTTTTCCGCAATCAACTGACTGTTAAACATGTCCATGTAAAACATCAGCGCCATGCCTGTCATGATGAGCGCGAAGGCGATAGGCATACCGATAATAATGGCGCCAAATAACGCGCCAGCAAAAATGACCAGCTCCATTATGCTTCTCCTTCTTGATGATTTTTATTGAGAGCGTCTTGTTGCTGTTCGTTTTCGAATAAGCGTCTAATGCCAAATAAAATGAACAAACACATACAAGCGCCCATAATCATGGCGCCAGCATAGAGTAGCCATAGAGGCATATTAGTAGCAGGGCCAAGGGTGTTAATGTTTATTTTGACTAGCTGCCAGCTACCATCAATAAGTAACCAGAGGGCGTACAGCATTAAGGCCGCAGAAATAAGTTGCAGCGCAACTCGTAGCCATTTGAAGGGCATAAGCTTTATGAAAATATCGACATTCAAATGTTGATTGAGCTTCATAGCTCGTGTCGTGCCGAGAAAAATCATAAAAACAAATAGGTAGCGCGACATTTCTTCCGACCATGTAATACCTGAGTCGAATAAGTAGCGCAAAATGACATTCGAGAAGACAAGGCAGGACATCGTGGCCAGACAACCCGCCATGCCGATTCCCAGTAGTAAGTCTACAGAGCGAGATAGCTTTTTCATCATGGTGAAGCTCTTAATTGGTCAAACAGTATTAAGGTTTAAGAGTAAAAAAGGGCGTCTATATGGATTATATAGACGCCCTTATCAAGCTTACTTTTCGCCTAGTGCAATGATCTCTTGGACAATATCGCGAGCACCTGGGTGTGATTTATAGAAATTTTCATAAGCAGACTGTTCTGCTTGTATTAACGCACTGTGGAATGCTTGATCTGGAACGGTGATTTTCACACCATCTTGCTCAAGAGTTGCTTTGTTTTGTGCTTCTTGTTTGATCAACAAACTCCATTCTTGCTTCGCTGCATTTTGTGCCGCTGTAGAGACGGCTGTTTGTTGCTCCTTGGTTAAGCCGTTCCAAGTGTTGTTGTTCATCAAGTACAAGTTTGGCGTGAAAACGTGATTCGTTTCTGTGATGTATTTCACAATTTCATACCATTTAGACGCGACGATATTTGGATATGGGTTTTCAACGCCATCCACAACACCTTGCTCTAATGCACTAAACACTTCAGAAATAGGCAAAGGCGTGATATTCGCACCTAGGTTTTTACCGATTTCTAGCATGCTGGAAATACCAGGGAAGCGAAGGCGCAATCCTTTGAAATCATCCATAGAAGAGATTTCTCGGTTACTGGCAACTACGCGGAAACCTTGTACACCATAAGCCAGGAAATGCATCCCTGTATTGGTGTCCATATCATTCACCAATTTCTGGCCGATATCGCTGTTTAACGCGTTTTGAGCGTGTTCGTAATTTTTGAATAAGAAGGGCAGTTGGATGATGCCAACATTTTCTACTTCTTTATCCATAATGGTGCCGAGGATAGCCATGCTAATGGTGCCGCCTCGAACGGAGTTATAAAGCTTTTCTTCTGCGCCCAATACACCATTGCTAAACACTTTAACTTTTAGCTCGCCATTGCTAAGGCTTTCGACATCTTTTTTGAAGGTGTCTTTTAGGGCGATACTGTTTGGGTGAGTATCAGGAAAAAAGTTAGCAACCGTTATCATTTTTGCTGCAAAAGCCGTTGGTGTGACAGCAAGGGCTGATGTGATAGTGAGGGCCGCAAGGGTTTTTCGTGTGAACATAGTCTTCTCCTAAATACGCTTTAAGCGTAGATTATTTTTATTGTGCTAAGAAACATTGCGCTAAGAAAGATAGTGCTATTTTTCGCTAATTAAGCAGCTTGCTATGGTGTATTTCTCTAAGATTTCAGGCTTCGGTGAGAACCCTAGCCCTAGAGAATCTCCAAGATCGAATGTTGCAGGGCATTCATTAAGTGGATGAAGGGAATCAGCCAACTCAATAAAGGGAATTTCTAATGATGTTTCAGGCATGGTGGCAGCGATGAAATGGGCAGTCGCTATCATACCGGCACCATAGTAGAAGCAGTGAGGTACGACTTTTACGTTATGATGTTTGGCGCGTTTGCACACATCGTACATGCCTGTAATACCACCTATTTTGCTGACGCTAGGTTGAGCGATATCAATGGCGCCTGCTTTAAAAAGTTGCTCAAACCCTTCTGGGCCAGAGGCATTTTCACCCGCAGAGATCGGCACGCCAATGTTTCTAATAGTGGCAAGTTGTGCAGCATCTTCGGGAGGCCAAACAGGTTCTTCTACCCAGCTCAAGTTAAGCGATTTTAATTCGTTAACTTTGACGGTAGCTTCAGTGAGACTCCACGGGCAATTAACGTCAACCATAAGCTCCACGTCATCAGGCAAAGCTTCGCGAGCAGCGGCAATGGCTTCATAAGTTGTTTCGTGAAGTTTGATTTTTTTGAAGCCAGCATTGGCAGTTCGCAGGACATGTTCGCGGACTTTATCTGGTTCGTTGCCATAACTTACCAAGCTAGCATAAAGACTGATTTTACCGCTCTTGCCACCAAGAAATTGATACAAAGGCTGTTTGGCTTGCTGTGCTTTAAGGTCCCAAATCGCTATGTCGATAGCGGATAAGGCGTAAAGCATTGGGCCAGAACTGCCGAAACTATGCAGAGCGCGTTTGGCCGCGTAGAGGTGTTTTTCGTAATTCGTGATGCTTTTGCCAATAAACATGGGCGCAACAAGATGTTCTAAAGTCGCGAAGGTAACGACGTTTGAGGCGTGTCCGAACGCTTCGCCCCAGCCAACTAGGCCGGTATCTGTTTCTACTTCAACGAGCAACGATTCCATCTTGTCGATATTAGGAGAGGCGCCGTTGAATTTGTCTTCCTCTTTTACAGGGGCGATGTCTCGTACTCCTGCCGTAAATGGAATGGCGATGCGCCTAATTGTTATTTTTGTAATTTTCATGGCTAAGAAAATCTCTGTCGATCTAATGTATTTAATTTGATGTAGTACATCATACAACTTACTTTTTATTGGTCAAGAGGTACGATGACTATTTTTTAATACGGGCTAACACCGAGTTTCTAGTCATTACTACGCCCAGTTACGATGATTTGTGAGGCGGATCTTTGTTTAATACCTTGTTTTATTTCGTTTTCCGTATTTCTTTTATATGTTGTATGATGACTTTTTTGGTTGTAGGAATAACTGAAAGTGAAACATGACCCTTTATTGTCCGCTAATTCTTCTGATGAGCCCCGTCGGGAGCAAAAACCACAACGGAATCTGGCGCAGAAACTGGTTCAAGAAATACTGCATAAAATTGAAAGTAAGGTTTTAGTTCCCGGTGATAAGTTGCCTAAAGAAGCGGATATCATGCAAGAGCATGGCGTTAGCCGTACGGTTGTGCGAGAAGCCCTGCAACGCCTTCAAGCATCAGGAAATGTTGAGACCAAACATGGCATAGGTACCTTTGTTTTAAATAATAAAGGGCAAGGGCCGATGGACTTGTCGTTTGATTATGTCAACGATGCAGTTGAAATCTTGGAGTTGCGCATTGGATTGGAAGTGGAAATAGCCGGTTTAGCCGCGTTACGACGCACAGATGAGCAGCTGGTGGAAATCCGCAAAGCATTAGATGCATTGCGAGCCATAGACAGAAATGGTCATGTATCAGACGCGGGATCAGCGGATTTTAATTTCCATTTATTAATCGCAAAATCGGCAGGTAATCATTACTTTGTCGATATCATGCAGCATATGGAAAACAGTTTAGTGCCACGTAAGCGTATTGATGTGTCTCATGTGAACCATGAACACGAAGAAGTATATACCGCGATAGAGCGAGGAGATTCCTATGCTGCGCGTGCCGCAATGCGTTTGCATCTAACAAACAGTCGAGAGCGCTTTTTGAAGCTGGCAAGAAAGTGATTCCCCTGTAAGGGCAATCACTTTTACTAGTGCTTTATCAGTGGCTTATTAGCATTACGCCAATGGCCCGCCAATAATAGTAGTACGTAATCCTGCAATAATATTTTCACCCGTTTCGTGTCTTAGTTCGTCGTACCACGCTTGGGTTTCTTGCATGTCTTTACCATGAGTCACATCGCAACGTTTGCGAGCTTTTAGTACAAGATCCTTCACGCGAAAACGGCGTTCTTCTTCGTATTGCTTCAAAGCCGCTAGCACACCAGAAACCGTTTTGCCTTTCTCTTTGAATTGATCCGCGAAACACTGACCAAGCACGACCGCGTCTTCCAGCGCCGAGCAACCGCCTTGGCCAATGTCTGGTGTTGTGCTGTGAGCCGCATCGCCGAGTAGGGCGATATTGCCTTTTACCAAGGTGTCGAAAGGTTCGATGTCATGAATTTCGATACGATTGGTGGTTTCTGGATTAATGGCTGCAATCAGTTTTTGAACGGGTTCAGCCCAACCAGAAAAGTAACCCGTTAGATCAGCAATGACAGTACTCCTGTCTTCTGCTAAACCTTTTGGTAATGGCACATCAAAGAAGAAGTAAAAACGATCATCGGCAATCGGCATGATAGAAACGCGTTTGCCTTCCCCTACAAAGGTCGTCCACTGATCGGCAGGGGCAATACTTTCATCGATTTCAACCAAACCATTCCAATTCACGTAATCGGCATAACGGCGTTCGGTTTGATAACCAATGACATCAGCGCGAACAACAGAATGCGTGCCGTCAGCAGCAATCATAAAGTCACCCACATCACTCGTTCCATCGGTAAAATATGCGGTGACGCCAATGTCACTCTGTTCGACTTTTTCAATACGCTTGCCAAATTGAACCTTATCACGGCCCCACCAATCGATCATTTGGCTTTGTAAGTCGGCACGTGATACTGGGCAAGGGCGTTCGCCAACCGCATCAACCAATGGTGAAAGACTAAATTGGGTCATGACGCTTCCAGTTAAACCATCGTGGTAAGCCATGTTATGCATTGGTCCGCCCAGTGCGTCCATAATGCTGCCCATACCTAAATGGTTCATGCACTTTACACCGTTAGACCAAATAGAAAGCGCCGCGCCAACAGGTTTGATTTCTTTCACCGCTTCAAAAATTTCACACTCGATGCCTTGTTGCTTTAACGCAGCCGCTGCAGACATGCCGCCAATACCGCCGCCAATAATAAGTGCTTTCATACCATTCCCCTTTAATCTTTCGCTTCGTTGTCGTGTTGTCGTAGCGAATTTTTAATGTCTTGTTAAAGGAATAAATGGCAATAAATATGCCATGAAACAAATGAGCCTATATTTATTTATGTGAAACCTTTGTTTTAGAGGGGTGCGTAATCGGTGGTGTTAGGTCAAAGAAGAAATAGGCTGGTTTTCTTCTTTGACCGATAGGGCAGGAAATGACTTATCTTGGTGCGGCTTTATTTATTTTTGCTCTATTTCGGCTCGTTAAATGTTGAGCTGGTTATTCAAGGCTAGCTGCCACGATAAGTACTGTAAGAATAAGGCGAAACCAGAAGAGGAACATGATAGTGAGCGTTTTCATCACTGATGCCGAAACGAATAATTACTGTATTTAAGAAGTTCGGACCCTCTTTTAGAGAGGCTTCATTAGAGCTGTCAGCAAAGTACTCATCAATGGCGAACTCCAGCTCATATATGCCTGTAGAGAAGCTATCCGCTTGTAATAAGGGCTGATCACAGCGACCATCATTGTTGGATATCGTGCTATGAATGAGCTGTCGTTGTCCGTCTTTAGTTTGCTGGTAAAGGTCGATTTTAACACCAGCGGCGGCGATGCCTTTTGTCGTATCTAAAATGTGTGTGGTTAAGTATCCCATTGTTTTACCTCAATCTAATCTGAAAACTAGCCTGCTTTTTGCAAGTAAGCGTCTTTATAAGTGAAATGGTGCTGAAAATATTGTTTCATAGAGATCAATATTTGTGCCATGTGTTCCTATAGCAAGCGTTTTTATTATTTATCGAGATTCGTTTAGAGATCTTTTTGTATAAGCCGTCAGAGATTGGAGTCCTATTATGCACGACCCGTTAGCTGTAATCAGTGAAATGGAAAAAGCGGATTTTATCGCGCTATTTAGCAGTATTTATGAACATTCCACTTGGGTGGCAGAAGAGCTATGGCGACAAAAAGCCTCGCACCCCAGCGAGTACTTTGACAGCATCGATAAAATCAAAGCCACTATGGCAGACATCGTAGAACAAAGTACAGACGAACAAAAACTCATACTGCTACGTGCTCATCCAGATTTAGCTGGCAAAGCGGCTTTAGCTGGCGAGCTTACTAATGCATCAACGTCCGAACAGTCTGGGGCGGGGCTTGATCAATGTTCAGCAGAAGAGTTAGCGCATTTTCTACAGTTGAACGATACCTACCGAGAGAAGTTTGGCTTTCCCTTCATCATGGCCGTGAAGGGCGCGACTAAGGATCAGATACTTGCAGGGTTTGAAACCAGAACGCCCAATGACTGGCAAACAGAATTTGACCGCGCTATGAGCGAAGTTCATAAAATTGCAGGGTTTAGATTGGCGGATCTTTAGATAAACATCATAGGCAAAGTTGTTAGCAGTAATAGTCCCATTGATACACTAAAGTAACGGTGGAATTTAGGTTCTTGAAGCCTTTTAGATACGAGTTTGCCTATGGTAATCCACATGAATGTTCCTGGTAGTGTGGCAATATTAAACATCATGATGCATAGCAAAGCTGATGACCAAAAAAGCTCTCCAGTCAAAGTAAAGACAGAGCTTGCAGTCATTAAGCTGGCCCACGATTTAGGGTTAATTGCCTGAAATGATGCGGCTTGTAAAATGCCCATTGGTTGAAGGCTCTTTTTGTCTGAAGGCATTTTTGCACAAGCGATTTTTATAGACATATAAACAATGTAACTTGCTGCAATAAAGGTGAACACCTTATGCAGGTAAGGCCAATGCTTAAACATTTCACCCAAGCCAAACAAAATCATTATATGAAGTAATGTCATGCCAAAACGAATGCCAATCACGTGAGGCAAGGTTCTTTTAATGCCAAAATTGGCCCCTGAGTTAGCCAGCAGGATATTGTTGGGTCCAGGTGTGATGGTGCTTATTAGGCAAAAAAGCATCAGAGCGGGAGCGAGTTCCAATAGGGCGCTATTTATCATTTCCTTTCCTTCTTAGAAAAATTCAGCCAATAATTGTATCGATACAATTATTGGTGTAATGTACCCATATAGATTTACATACAATACAATTGTGGGCAATTTATTTATTGTTATGAATACAATTATAGAAATGAGTAAAGACACATTCGATCAAGCTTGTTTGGCACATCCAAAGTACAAAGCATTGGCTTTGCTTATTGAGCAGGCGATTCAGTCTGGCGAGTTACTGGATCGACAAAAGTTACCAGCACAAAGGTTTTTGGCGGATAGGCTAGAGATTACTCATGGCACGGTAACAAGGGCGTACGACTTGCTTGAAAAGAAAGGTCTAGTGAATGCTAAACTGGGTGCTGGTACCTATGTGAACCTTCCAAGCTCCTTCGTTACTACTAATGATTCTGTTATCAAAGAATACGACTTTGCATCCAGTATGCAGCCTATGCTGGGGCAACAGATGCTGCTCAAACATGCCTTAAGCGAATTTTCTCAAGATCTTGTTTCGATCGAGCAGGTGATGACTTATTCGCCTCAAGGCATACAAAAGCACAAACAAATTTTTACCGATTGGCTGGCATCTAAAAAAATCTATATTGAAGCGAAAGATATTATTTTTACGCAAGGTGCCCAGCAGGGTATTTATACATGCTTGCAAATTCTTACCAAAGAAAATGATTATATTCTTCATGAAGAGTTAGCGTATCCGGGGTTATTTCGTGCCGCCGAAGCGAGTCGAGTAAAACCATTAAGTGTGCCATTATCTGCGGAAGGTTTAGATTTAGTTGTATTAGAAGAATACTGTGAAAAATACAGTCCTAAGGTTTTGTATATAACACCCAATATTCAAAATCCGACCAATATTAAGTATTCAAAAAATCAGCTAAAGGCCATCCTAGAATTAAGTGAGAAATATCATTTTTATATCATTGAAGATGATGTGAATTACTGTTTGCCAGAAAGCTGGAATATACCTTTGCAGCAGCAAGCAAAAGAACGAATATTTTATCTTTCTAGTTTGTCAAAATATGTAGCAGGTGGTTTAAGAGTTGCCTATTGTCTGGTGCCTGAGACTTGGCAGCAAGCCTTTAATTTAAGTATCCATAGCCAATGCTGGATGGTTTCGACGCTGAACTTTGAATTGGCAGCACGCTTTCTGAGAAGTGAAAACTTTACGCATAATCAGTCTCTTTTAGCTGAAGAAATGCGTTATAGACAAGGCGCTTTTCAAGCTCTCGCGGAGAAATATAGTTTTCGTTCTCGAAGTGGTGGTTTAAATGCGTGGTTGGAATTGCCAAGCCATATTAATGTGAATCAACTGAATCATTTTTTTGCATCAAAAAATATTAAAGTTAGAACGGCCGATCTATTCCGTTGTCCTACTGCGTCTTTACCTTCGGTAAATTGCTTCAGAGTATCTTTAGGTGGATTCAACTCAAGAGTGGATTTTCAGCAAGGCCTTTCTATATTCGAAAATGCCTTAACTCAATTTAACAGCCAAGAAGATATTGTTATTTGATATTTTGAATAAAGTCATACTAAAAGACCATCATAGCAGCCTATGATGGTCTTTTTTCTACTTATTTATCTACAAAGTTAGCTTGAATACGTTGCGTCAAAAAGTCTGCCGCGCTGATAGGTTGATAACGTTTAGCCGGACCTTGGATGATCTGCGTTTTATTGGCTTGGCAAAAGAAGGCAATGGAATGACGGCTGCCACAGTATTCATCGATTCGTGGTTGGCGAACTCTGTGTAAGTTGGATTTCAACTGGTCATCGCTCCAGCGCATGAGCATATCGCCGATGTTGCAGGTGATCACGCCGCCAAGAGGCGGAATGCTGGTCCAGCGTTGAGTATCGGCTTCAGCTCCAGGGCAAACTTGTAAGCCGCCGTGGCCTTCGTGTTGGAACAACAAAGTCAAACAATCGAAATCCGTATGGGCACCCGCACGCCACATATTACCTTGTTCGGTGACACCTTCCGTTGCGTAGTAGTGCAACAAACGTAAGGTGCTTTGGTAATCGGGCTGGTGTGGGTCGTGGGCTTTGCTAAAGAAGTCTCGATCAAAGCCTAATTTGTCCGCAAAGCAAGACAATACCTTCATACCCACTTCCCAGCACTGTTTTTCAAAACGCAGCGTATTGGCCTGAAAGTTTGGCAACTCTTCTTCTGACGG
Source organism: Marinomonas sp. ATLA20 (assembly GCF_057180105.1). NCBI lineage: Bacteria > Pseudomonadati > Pseudomonadota > Gammaproteobacteria > Oceanospirillales > Oceanospirillaceae > Marinomonas > Marinomonas sp. ATLA20. The sequence goes on along the minus strand of NZ_JBXUKU010000006.1, from coordinate 17,442 downwards.
CCACAAATTATCCATGTGATATTGAGTGATTTGATAGGATTCTTTTTGGTCTTTGGTGCCGGTGGAAGGGCGAATTTGGCTGCGACTTTCCCAACCAGCATTGACACTTTTTGGTCTTGGGTATTTGCTTTTAATACTTTCAGGAAGGTTAAAAAAACGCTCGGACTCTTTGAAGGCCGCTTTTATTTCTTCAGGATCGATACCGTGGTTACTTAATTGGAAAAAGCCAATCTCGGTTGCTGCGAGCCAAAGTTGTTCGGTGATTTCTTCTCGGCGATTTTCAAAATCGCTCATGTCGATGATGCGAATTTCTCGGTCGTTGGTGTCTTCACCAGCTCCGCCAAAGGTGGTTTCGCGTTGCAGTTCTTCCAGTGAATATGAATTAGTCATGGTTTTCTCCCATTCTCCTAGGTTTAAAATAACTAGGCGTTTTTGCCTAGTGGAAAATGGAGCAATGACCGAATGTATTTCCTATGAAATACATCTGACTGCTTCTACTCCGATGATTTAGTGTTACCAAACACCCTCATGCAATTTTGCTGCCTCTTCTTCAAGGCAAGGTCCAATCACTTCTACTTTTCGTTGTCCCGATTCAAATACGGTGCGACAAGGCAAAGCCAAGGTTGGGTTTTCTGGGTGATTGCCAGTGATGTTTTTCAAGCTGTCTTCGCTTAATCCATACACAAGGCGCCCTAATCCTGCCCAATAGGCAGAGCCTGCACACATGGCGCAAGGCTCGGCGGAAACGAACATGGTGCATTTCGCCAAAAAGTCAGGGCGATAGGCTTTGCTCGCACGAGTCATTAATTTGCGCTCTGCGTGGCCTGTCATATCGAAATCAGGCAAGTAGCCGTTTACTTGCGTCATGAGTACATTGTCTTCATCGTCGACTAAGATCGCCGCAAAAGGGTGGATACCTTGTTGTTTGGCTTCATCCGCTAGGGCAAAGCTTTGGCGTAGAAAGTCAGTGTCTTTAGTGTTTAATGTCATATCTGTCTCAATTATTAAGATTGTTTCTTAGGAAGGCTCCACGGAAAAAGCCAAGCCTGAATCCACTGGATCGATTTAAACAGTAACAAGCTAATGATCGACAAGAAGATAAGTCCTGCAAACGCTTGTGGAATTTTGAAGAACGACGTGGAGAACTGAATGAAATAACCCAAGCCTTCTTCTGCTGCGACAAATTCCGCCACCACGGCACCGATAATCGCCAAGGTGATAGAGACACGAAGGCCGCTGAAAATGTGTGGAATCGCATAAGGAATACGAATTTGCCACGTTTCACGATAACGTGGAGCGCGCAAAGATTGGCTCAGCTCGATCATTTCTGGTGGTGTTTCCAACATTCCGGTCGTTGTTGATACCACCAGAGGGAAGAAGGTGATCAAGCAGGTTATCAGCACGCGAGAGGGGTCGTCTGTACCAAGTAATACGATGATCAAAGGCGCAACAGCGACCACAGGCGTAGACTGAATCACGATCAAAGCAGGATAAAGCACTCGGTTCATTAGTTCAGAGCGCATCATGCCAATCGACAAGGGAATCGCGATCATGATGGACAAGGCAAAACCCATTAAAGCCACGCGTAATGTTGCCCAAAGATGGGTTAACCAACGGGAAAACTCCACATCAAAGAAAGCGATGAAAATGGCCGATGGTGAAGGCAGGATGTAATTTGGCACATTGCCAAATCGACAGATTAATTCCCATAACAGCACTAGGCCGATAAAGAATAAGCCCGGTGCGAAGCGATTGGCTTGCTGACCAAGCCAAGATTTAGGCTGGTACGTTTGGTTCATAAATATAGCCTCTAATTAAATCGGTTAGCTCAGCAAAGCGAGGGGAGTTAATGGTTTGTGAAGAACGTGGGCGAGGTAAGTCCACCTCGATCAAATCCAGCACTGATCCTGGACGTTTGCTCATGACGAGAATGCGATCTGATAACAGCACCGCCTCGCTTATGGAGTGAGTAATAAACAGCACTGTTTTTGGATTCTTCTTCCAAATATCGAGCAGGTCGAAGCCGATTTGTTCACGAGTTAATGCATCGAGTGCCGAGAAAGGCTCATCCATTAATAGAATGTCTGGGTTGAGTAAAAGTGCTCGCACAATGCCAACACGCTGTTGCATACCGCCAGATAATTCGTCTGGCATTTTATCCGCAAATTGGGTTAAACCTGCCATTTCCAATAACTCGTTTGCGCGCTTTTCATCACTAGGGGAATAGCGGCCGTATTTGTGTTTCAGTGGAAATAACACATTCTTACGTACTGTTAACCATGGCAATAAATTGGCTTTTTGAAACACGATACCCACATCATCACGTGGTTCAGTGACAGGGCGATTAAAGACAGAGACTTCACCATGGGAAGGAATCAGTAAGCCAGCCACCATGCGCAATAGGGTGGATTTACCACAACCAGAAGGCCCAACCACTGCAACGAATTCGTGGCGGTGGATGTCGAGGTCAATGTCTTGCACAACCATAGGTGCATCTGGACGTGGGTCAAATTTATGACCCACTTTTTTCATGCTAACGTAGGCGGATTTGTTGCCATCCGTCGTATTTTTGTCTTCCATTGCGTTACTCCGGCTTAAAGCTGCTGTTCACTGCGGTTTTGGGGTCTATTGCATCCACAGATACACCATTCGCTTGTGCAACGTATTCCCATGTTTTTTGAATACGCGTATCGGTGAAGTTACCGAAGCCGTCTTGTGTTGTTACGTCGTTGTACACCAAGTTATAAATGCTCTTTATTTGTGCGGAGACAATGTTGGCGTCTACTTCTGGTACCATTTTGTGTAAGTCAGCACCCGCTTGATCTGGGTTGGCATAAGTAAACTCAATGGATTTCGCGAACGCTTTGATGAAGCGTTTTGCAACATCAGGACGTTCTTCTAAGAATTTTTCAGACGCTAAAACAGAGGAACTATAAAGTGACAAACCAGAATTTGACCAAGGCATTTCGATCAGCTCTTTGCCTGCGCCTTTTGCTTGAGATTCATAAAGGGCGGTATTGGTAACCCAAGCAATAATGGCATCAGTGCTGCCCGTGATCATCATTGGCGCTAGGGCACCCGGATCGGATTTCACCAATTTAATATCGTCTTCGCTCAGACCGTTTTGTTGTAATACTAACGGTAAAAAAGCGTTCGATGAGGTGAAAGGCGACGTCGCAACTTTTTTGCCTTTTAAATCTTTGATCGATTTTATGCCGCTGCTTTTTAATACAAAGAATGCGTGTGGCGCTTGCGTGAAGTAAGGGTAAACCGCCACAACAGGGACATTATCCTGCGCTTTAGCCGCCATCAAAGCGCCGATATCAGAACTGCCAATATCTGATTGGCCAGTGGCCATCTTAGTTAACGCATCGGTGGAACCGCGACCGCTGGCGATCTTAACTTCCAAGTCTTCTTCAGCAAAGAAGCCCTGTTGAATCCCCACATAAACGGGCGCTTTATCACCGCCTGGCAACCAATCTAATTGAAACGTTACTTGATCGGCCGCCATGACGGACGTGCTTGAAATGATGCTGGCTAAAAGAGTCAATCGGATTGCTGTTTTCTTTGCTGCTTTCATGAACATACTCCATACAATTAATAGGGACTAAAGACCCGCTTGTTTCATATGTTTTATAGTTAGCAACATTTGTTCCACTTCTTTGTGAAGCTGTAAATATTCCTTTAAGTATTTGAATTTTATATCAAAAAATAAAAAGGAAAACTTTGGGGGATAGGACAGAAAAAGATTTGAATAGAGGTAATGAAACAAAATGGTGCGATATCAACAGACTTGATAGGCGATAGCCTGAGATTCTTTGTTTTATTTTGTCGACAAAATTTAGGTCATATTTCAGACCTAAATTTTGGCGGTACTGTATCTTTGTCGTTCTGGACTTATGTTTGATGCTTACTTCGGAGTGCGCACTAAGATGGTTCTATCATCATGAAGTGCGTGTCAGCTTGTGCGACAGGGCAGTGATCGACGCCTTTTGGCATGACATACATTTCGCCTGTCTCAAGGATAATGTCGTTGGATTCTTTGAGCTTTAATGTCAGTTGGCCTTTGAATACCATGATAATCTTCTCTTCGTCTTCATGTTTGTGCCAGCCTAATTCTCCTGTCCCTTTTAGGATTCGTACCGATTGCCCATTAGACTCGGCAATGATTTTTGGTGCCCATTCTTCGTTTAGAGATACAAATTCTTCATTAATGTTAATCTTATCCATATTGGTAACCTTACATCCTTTATCAAATTGTATTAATGATAATAAAACTCATTTGTGTTTGTTGCTAGAGTGAATATTCTTCTTTGCATATTCAATTCATATTTGAGTGGCAAGAGGATGGCTTTGATTACAAAATTGATTGTTCAAGAGGCAAAATTAGTTTTAAACTAAAAGTCTGTACGATTGGTCAGGTTTTTGCATTAAAACTAGCATTGCCTACATCACTATAAATAAGGAGAGCGCTTTGCAATTTATACTAAACGACGAGCTCATCGACGATAACACGCTCCCTAGCGACTTTACTGCTTTGCGCTATCTAAGAGAAAAGCGTGGATTAACCGGAACGAAGGAGGGCTGTGCATCGGGAGATTGTGGTGCATGTACGCTGCTTGTTGGTGCGTTAGAAAACGGCGAATTGACTTATTCAACGCTCAATTCATGTATTACGCCAGTGCAATCCTTGTCGGGCAAGCATGTTGTCTCTGTTGAGTATTTGTCCAAGGTGGATGAGTTGCATCCTGCTCAACAAGCTATGGTGGAATCTCATGGTTCACAGTGTGGTTTTTGCACACCGGGTTTTGTGTTGTCCTTAGCGGGTTTGTATGAAAACAAACAAAGCAATGATCAGCCAATTGACCGTGAAGCGGTTTGTGATGCTATTTCAGGTAATTTATGCCGATGCACTGGCTATCGCCCAATCATTGAAGCTGGCTTATCTATGATTAAGGTTCAAGAATCGAAAGAGACGCCTTTTATTGAGCTGATGAGTAAAAACGAAGGCATTAAAGGTTTGCTTGAAAACCTACAAGCCGAGACGAATGATAAAAGCAATTATCTGCAACCTACCAATTTAGAACAACTTGCTCAGGCATTAACCTCGAATCCAGGCGCCACCTTGATCGCGGGTGGTACGGATTTGATGCTAGAAAATACTCAGCGCTATCGTGATTTTGAGACCTTAATTGATGTCTCTAGCGTGGTAGAACTCAAAACGCTGGACATTGGTGCCATCACTTTAACCATCGGCGCATCGGTGACTTACAGTGAATTGGAAGATTTCAGTAAGATACTTTATCCGCAGATCCATGGCTTGCTAAGCCGAATTGCCTCTCGACAAATTCGTAACCGTGGCACGATTGGCGGCAATGTAGCGAACGCATCCCCAATTGCCGATTTACCGCCGTTATTATTGGCGTTTGATGCCGATATTCAATTATTGAAAACAGACGGCAGTACCAGAACGGTAAACATCAATGACTTTTACCAAGGCTACAAACAAACCCAATTAGCAGATGATGAGATGATCGCATCCTTTGATGTGCCTCTCGACAAACTGGCGCAATTCCATCGTTTTTATAAAGTATCGAAACGCATGGAAGACGATATTTCCAGTGTCATGTTGGCGGTTCGATTTAGCGTTGATAATGGCAAAGTAAGTGACGTACGCTTTGCATTTGGTGGCATGGCGGCCACACCGATTCGCGGCTTAAAAGCGGAAGCTACTCTGACTGGCAAAGCCATTAACGACGAGCAAGCCTTAAACCAAGCCATCGAAGCATTACGCAGCGAGTTAACACCCATGAGTGACATGCGTGCCAGCGCGAAATATCGCTTAGACATGGCCTGTAACCTGATTCGCAAAGCATGGCTGGAACTAAACGGCACCGAGGTGGTGACTTTTTCAGGTCACGCTGTCAGCGATTCCATTTTATTGACCGGTTTGGAGGGCAGCACTCATGCGTAAACTTCCACAAGACTTTAACCTCGACACAAAAGCCTTTAAAAAGGGACTCCTGCCTGTTCATGAATCGGCTATTAAGCACGTAACAGGTCAAGCGGTTTATATTGACGACATGCCAGAATGGCCAAATGAATTGCATGTGGCAACGGGATTGTCGACCGAAGCCCATGCGGATATTGTGTCGATCAATTTAGACAAAGTTCGTGCTTACCCAGGCGTGGTGGATGTTATCGTGCAATCTGATATTCCCGGTGAAGTAGATGTGTCACCTGTGTTAAGTGGCGATTTACTACTCGCTGGTGATTTTGTTCACTTTGTCGGCCAATCAATTTTTGCCGTCGCGGCGACCAGCTTACGTGCGGCGAAACAAGCCGTTGCCTTGGCTGAGATAGAGTACAAACCGCGAGAAGCGACCTTGCATCCTCGCCAATCGTTAGAGCGCCAAGAGTTCGTCTTGCCAACTCACACCATCAGCTGTGGCGATGCCAAAGGGGCACTGGAAAGCGCGCCGAACAAACTCAAATCCGATTTGTACATCAAGGGCCAAGAGCACTTCTATTTGGAAGGGCAGATCAGTGTCGCGACACCCAATGAAGACGGTGGCGTGCAAGTATTTGCATCCTCTCAGCATCCTGCCGAAGTGCAAAAGCTGGTGGCGCGTGTGCTAGGTTTACCCGTGGCACAGGTTCTTGTCGAAGTGCGACGTATGGGCGGTGGCTTTGGCGGCAAAGAATCGCAAGCGGCGGTGCTGGGCTGTATGGCGGCTGTGCTTGCAGTACGAAATCGTTGTCCGGTGAAATATCGCATGCCTCGTCAAGACGACATGGTACAAACGGGCAAGCGTCATGACTTCTGGAACAGCTACCAAGTAGGCTTTTCTGACGCGGGAGAAATCCTCGCGGCAGAATACGATATGGTCGGAAAATGTGGTTGTACCGCCGATTTGTCAGACGGCGTCGTCGATCGTGCTATGTTCCATGCGGACAATGCTTACTTTCTACCGAATGCTCGCATCAGTGGGTATCGTGGTAAAACCCACACAGTTTCCAATACCGCGTTTCGTGGTTTTGGTGGGCCAAAAGGCGTGATCTTAGCCGAAAACGTCATTGAAGAAATTGCCTGCGCTGTGGGCAAAGATGCTTTAGATATTCGCAAGCTGAACTGTTATCAAGCGAATAAAGACACCACGCCATATGGGCAAAAAGTAGACGACGATGTCTTGCTAACCTTGATTGAAGAACTGGAAACCAGCTCGGATTATCGTGCTCGCCGTGAAGCGATTAAGACCTTCAATAAGCAGAATCCATTTTTGAAAAAGGGACTCGCGCTCACACCTGTTAAGTTCGGTATTTCCTTTACCTCGAAACATTTAAACCAAGGTGGCGCCTTGCTGCATATCTACACAGATGGCAGCGTGCATGTGAGTCACGGCGGAACGGAAATGGGGCAGGGGCTTTATACCAAGGTAGCGCAGATCGTTGCCAAAGCCTTTGGCATTGATTACCAACGCGTCAACGTAGGCTCTACTCGTACGGATAAAGTGCCAAACGCATCACCAACTGCAGCATCAGCAGGAACGGATTTGAACGGCATGGCAGCGCTAGACGCCGCACTGACGATCAAAAGCCGCTTGCAAGAATTCGCTATGGAACACTTCGGCATCGCCGCCGATGCCTTTGCTATTGAAGACGATCAAGTGATTCTAGGCAGCGAGACAATGAGCTTTCCTGAATTCATTAAATTGGCGTACATGAACCGCGTGTCTTTATCGTCTACCGGGTTTTATAAAACCCCGAAGATAGGTTATGACCGCAAAGCCGCCAAAGGCCGACCTTTCTTGTACTTTGCCAATGGCGCGGCCGTGTCTGAAGTAATCGTTGATACTTTCACTGGCGAGTACAAAGTCACTCAGGTGGATATCCTGCACGACGTGGGTGATTCGATAAACGCTGACATCGACATCGGCCAGATCGAAGGCGCGTTTGTACAAGGCATGGGCTGGCTCACCTCAGAAGAATTAAGTTGGGATGAAAAAGGCCGAATCACTACTAACAGCCCGGCGAATTACAAGATTCCAACCTCGGCGGACATCCCAGAGAAATTCAACGTTAAACTGTTTGATCGACCCAACAGTGAAGAATCTGTGTATCGTTCTAAAGCTGTGGGCGAACCGCCACTCATGCTGGGCATTTCCGTTTGGTGTGCGTTAAAAGACGCTTGCGCTGCCGTGGCAGACCATAAAATCTCGCCTCCATTGTCCGTGCCAGCCACGCCAGAAGCGGTGTTTTACGCCATGCAAGCGGCGCAAAATCACAAAACAGGTGGGGAAGTCAGCCTATGATGTCTTCTATGATCTGGGTTCAGGCGTTACAGGAAGTGGAAAAAGCAGGGCAAGCTTGGGTGATCGCCACCGTGATCGGCACCCAAGGTTCTGCGCCGCGGGAATCATCCAGCAAGATGATTATCACCGAGGAACACAGCTTCGACACCATCGGCGGTGGACAGCTGGAATACGCTGTCTGCCAAAAAGCCCGTGCCATGTTGCAAGATGCGTCTTCGCCTTCTCATGTGCTGGAGAACTTTCCCCTCGCCGCCAAAACCAACCAATGTTGCGGCGGCACGGTTAGCGTGTTGCTGGAGTATTTCCCAGAACCCGCCACAAAGATCACTATCTTTGGAATGGGACACGTCGCGACCACCTTGGTCAATGTATTGGGCAACATGCAGGCGAAAATCTCATGGATCGACAGCCGCGAAAACCTCGCTCAAGACCATAATATCAAAGGCCTACCGAGCAGCGTTACACCGTTTTTGTATGAATCCATGTTGGAACATATCGACCACATTAGCCATAACGAAATCGCTTTAGTCATGACTCACGACCACGCGTTAGATTATCAGCTAGTGGAAGCCTTGTTAGATCGAAAAGACTGCCGATTCATCGGCTTAATCGGCTCGAAAACCAAAGCCCTGCGCTTCAAAAAACGCCTCGTCAGCGCTTCCTTTAGCCAAGCGGAAATCGACTCAGTACATTGCCCAGTGGGACTAAACGAAATCGCAGGCAAAAAGCCCTTCGAAATCGCCATCTCCATTGCTGGGCAAATCATCCAAATCACCCAAACCAAAACAGAAGCGAAAAAGGGCAGCGGACTGACTTGGAAAGAAATCAACAACGTCCTAAGTGAAGAGAAGGCTCACATCTAGGTCGTTTGGTAGCAGGAGCAAGGCAAACACCACCGCACGACACTGTCGTTTGACCTCGCTCTTGGTGTTAGTCTTGCCCCTAGAAAATCATACAGTCCTAGGCGACTATTAACGTCATCCCCGCGAAGGCGGGGATCCATTGTCTTAAAAAAGGGTCGAACCCTTTTTCCTCCAACGCACTATCAGAAACAACAAGCCTCCATGGAAAAGGGCTTTGACCCTGACGCCTGCGAAAATAGACGTAATTCAAATGCTAGTCCTTCGAGAATCTTATTATTGCGTTGCTATGCCCCAGTTCTCGTGGCAAATCTTCTGAGTTTTCTATGTGCCCAATACGAGTATAGGAATATGGAGTATCAAAGGTTTTATAGAAGACCACCAAAGTGCGAGATCCCCACAGCATGATATCTCCATTATGAATGATGCCAGGTTGATAGGTATTCTTCGTCAGTGCATTTGATAAATCAAATTTCTTCTCGTTACTGTTCAGATCATCCATGTCTAGGATCAGCGGTAACATAGCCGCAAATTCACGTGCCGCATCAGTGTCGGCTAAGGTCGCTGCGAAACGACGTTCACCAATGGTTATCCACATACGTGATTCCTCCGAGTTTATGGATGCTTGTTGAGTAGAAGTAGGCTTCGTTGTTGACTGCGCTGCATAGCTGTTACCGAGCGTTAGTAAAAGCAGTAACGAAAGGCAAATTTGCTTTAGGGTTTGTGCTTTCTGATGGTCCGCTATTAAGAGTAAGGTGTTTACGTTATCTGTGTTGATACGAAAAATTTTATTCATAATAGGGACCTCATTATTTTATTTTGCATATGGATAGATACTTTACTTTGTCTGCATACGATAAGATTGAAGCGTCAGAAAGGCACTCAAGAGCAAGACTGCTGCACTAGCAATAAAGGTGCTTTGATAGCCATCTGCATCGAAGAGTATGCCTCCTATTGTTGAACCTAACGCTATGGATAATTGAACCACGGCAACCATCAGACCGCCGCCTGCTTCAGCATTCTCTGGCATTGCTTTTGCTAACCAAGTCCACCAAGCCACAGGCGCAGCCGTAGCGACCAATCCCCACATTGCTAGCAGTAAAGCGACAGGTAACACATAGCTTCCAGCTGGTATCAGTATTACAGCAATGGCTGCCATAAAAACGGGAATGCCAATCAGCAAGCCATATAAAGTACGTTTTAGGATTGAACTGATTATTAGCGTACCGATAAACCCTGAAAAACCAATGGTGAGCAATAGAAGAGACAGTGTTGATACGCTAGTCTGCGTAACGGTTTCAAGGAAAGGGCGTAGGTAGGTAAAAAGGGCAAACTGGCCCATAAAGAAGGCACCGCATCCAGCCATACCATAGGCAACGGCACGGCTTTTTAGCGCCTTGAGAATATTGCCTGAACCTGGTTCGCGTACCTTTCCCTTCATAGACGGTAATGCGATCCACTGCCACATTAAGGTAATTAGTGCGATAGGAATGATAGCTAAAAATGCACCTCGCCACCCTACAATAGAACCTAAATAACTTCCTAATGGCGCGGCAACTACCGTTGCTAGTGCGTTACCGCCATTAAAAATAGCCAAAGCTTTAGGAACCTTGTTAGATGGAACTAACCGAATCGCCATGGCGGCTGACATTGACCAAAATCCGCCGATAACCACACCGATGAGCGCACGACCAAGCATATAAGCTGTGTAGTTTGGAGCCAGCGCGACAATGCTTCCAGATATTCCCATCAAGACTGTCAGTATTAGCATTAACTTTTTACGGTCCATTGATCCAATTAGCATAGGAAGTAAAAGGCTAGTTAATACGGCAAAGGCGCCAGAAATTGCAATACCTTGGCCTGCCATTCCTTCTGTAATTTGTAAGTCGTTGGCAATGGGCGTTAGCAGACTAACCGGCATAAATTCGGACGCTATTAGCGTGAATACGCATAGCGACATGGCAAAAACGCCACTCCAATGAGCGGTGTTATTAGTCTTGTCTGTTGATGTTCCATCATGAGTATCAGATGTGGTGAGTGCCATAGATTTTTGTTACGCCTCGATTTCTATAAAAAAAGCACCACGCGAGCCCAAAGAGCCGCATGGTGCAGAAGTTACTTCAACAATTTCGATGTCGATTAGGCTAGGTGTTGCTTAAAGAAGCTAGTTAGCTTGTCGAATGGGATGACATCCACTTGATCATATAAATCAACATGGCTTGCGCCAGGAATAATCATCATCTCTTTTGGTTCAGCCGCATTTTCATAGGCTGTTTTACCCATATAAAGTGAGTGAGCCTTTTCACCATGAATGAACAAAACTGGACGAGGAGAAATCTCTGAAATATAAGTCAGTAAAGGCATATTCATAAAGGATAATGGTGTCGTCTGTGACCATGCGTTACCAGAATTGACCGCGCGAGGGTGATAGCCACGAGGAGTCATGTAGTAATCATGATAGTCGACCATGAATTGCGGCTCGCCGCCTTTTAATACGTTGTAGGGGGCTTGGTAAGCTGGAGCAGCGTTACCTGCATCTTCCCAACGTTGTTGGCTTAGTTGTTCTAATCCTTGTGTACGTTGAGCTAAGGTGACACTGTCGTTATAGCCTTTTGACATGACACGAGTCATATCATACATGGTGCTTGCTACTACGGCTTTGACACGTTTATCGGCCGCGACAGCATTTAATGCCATACCGCCCCAACCACAGATACCAATCATTCCGATACGCTCACGATCCACATGGGATTGCATGCCAATACAATCCACCGCTGCGCTAAAATCTTCCGTGTTGATGTCTGGAGAAGCAATGTTGCGAGGTTCACCACCACTTTCTCCTGTATAAGATGGATCAAAAGCCAGCGTCACGAAGCCACGTTCTGCCATGGTTTGTGCATACAGGCCAGAAGATTGTTCCTTCACAGCACCAAAAGGCCCACCAACGACAATGGCTGGTAATTTGCCAGACGCATTTTTTGGTTGGTAAAGATCAGCGGCAAGAGTAATGCCGTAGCGGTTTTTGAAGGTGACTTTTTTATGATCAACCTTGTCACTTTTGGCGAATTTTTTGTCCCAGTCATTATTTAGTTTTATGGACGAAGCAAAGGCTTTGCCAGTGGTTAGCGAGGCAACGCCTAGTGCCACCATGCCTGCCCCTGTTAATTTCATCATATTGCGACGGCCTTCATCAGGAACATCTTGTTGAGTCATATTATTTGTAATTTCAGTATGTTTATCCATGGTCATTCTCCAGATAAGTAAGTTAGGCAAACCAGTTGTCGATCACAAAGCGTTATTAAGCATCGTCTTTCTGAAAGCAGTCATTCGCATCTAGTTTTACAGCTCTGGGTATTTGGGGGTTAGCAGGATTCTGCTTGATTCTTGCCGATAGTCCTGAAGAGCAGAATTTCACGTGACCTAGGATAGTGCAGCAACTATTATGAAAAGATAATTTCTCGAAGTAACTCCTTACAACTCAACGCATTTCCATCATTAGAATCAAAGACATGAATAGAGATATCAGCAGCATACAAAACGATTTAGCTAAGGTGATCGAAGAAAAAACAGTAGGACAGGAAGATTGCGCTACATTAATCGAAAACCTATCTTTTTTTCGACGAGAAGTGATAACCGAACCTTGTCCTTGCACGATTGAAGCAAGTGTTCTTTTTGTCGTTCAAGGCACTAAACAGCTGTTAGTAGGGGAGCAAGGCTTTATTTATGATACTCAGCACTTTTTATTAAACTCACTGGATTTACCAGCGAGTTCACAAGTGCTAGACGCCAGTACAGATAGTCCTTGTTTAGGGCTAATGCTCAGGCTCGATATGCTACTTATGGCGGATATTATCTCTCAAAATGGCATGCCTCCTCCCTATGAAGGTTCTATTAGTGGGAGCTCGGCAATAGGAACGGTTTCAGCATCTTTACTGGAGCCCTTTACTCGTTTGTTGGCTTTGCTTGATGAGCCAGATGCTATTGCAACGCTGTCGCCACTCATTATCAGAGAAATTCATTATCGTCTTTTGAATAGCGACCTAGCGGGTCGACTTTGGCAGATTGCTTCGACCGGGAGTCAGGCCCACAGAATTTCAAGAGCGATTGGCTGGTTGAGAAAGCATTACTCTAAACCTTTGCATATTGAAGAGCTTGCTGCTTATGTTCAAATGAGTAGCACTACTCTGTACCATCACTTTCGTGAACACACAGCGATGAGTCCTTTGCAGTATCAGAAATGGTTGCGATTAAATGAAGCACAGCGCTTGATGCTGAATGATAGTCTTGATGCTTCAAGCGCTGCATTCAAAGTGGGTTATGAAAGCCCTTCTCACTTCAGTCGCGAATATGCTCGCCTCTTTGGTCAATCGCCCAAGCGACACATTGAGGAACTAAGAAAAGGAAGCGCAGCGCCTATCTAATCAAAAAAACGTCGTTAAAAGCGACGTTTTTTATGGGTGCAAACCAAAGATCTTTGATCCTAGCTTTTATTTAGCTTACTTAAACAATTTTATCTTACTCTTGGCGTTCGTCTTGCTCCACATTAACCTTGTAAGTTATTGATTTAACAATTTTTGTAGGTCGTGGCTTCAGCTCGACAACGTAATTATTCCCTCCCCTTATGTCTTCCAAGGGGAGGGCGAGGGAGGGGTTATTACTTTGGTGGTTTAGTGTTATAGCGCTACAATATAAAGGCTACAAAGGAATCGTCGAGGCATAACATGAGTAATTTATCAAAGCGTTAAAAATGCGAGCGGCATCATCAGATGTTTCAATTTCAGAACTAATTGATGAAGCGATCCGTTTGCTTATGAGAGAAGATCAAGAAGACCTAGCTGCCATATCTGAACGTTCAAGTGAGCAAGAAATATCTTATGAAGACTTTCAAAGAGAATTAGAAATTATTGGCAAACTATAAAATCTTTATCTAGAGTGCTTCAATAACCCAAAGGGTCGAACCCCTTTTCCTCTACTGTACTGTCGGATACAACAAGCCTTTATAGAAAAGGGCTTTGACCCTGACCTCCGCTGGAGACGCGAGCAAACCAAACACCACCGCTCGACGTTACTGTTATAAATTGCCGTTTGACCCCGCTCTTGGCGTTCGCCTTGCTCCACCAAAATACCTCGCGTCCCAACTCACCTTGTAGGGCATATAAGCGAAGCGGATTTTTATATATTTTAAAAGTGCCGCGAAAGCGAAGCTTTCTTTTGTTTATCTTGACGATGTCTCTGATAGCAAAGTGACAGAACGGCTTCGCATCATACTGCCATGGGACAATGGCAGTTAGCGTTAGCACTTAGTGAGATCAGGGTATAAAAACAGATCAGGTCATAAGGCCTGAGGGAATCGCTTGCCTCTTTGGTCAAATCGCGCTACAAAAGAACAAATAAAGAGCCAACATAGCGGCGATCAAAGGCCATCTGAGAGGAATCTTCCAAACATTCTTTGGTGTTTAGTGATTTATTTAACAGGGAGGTCCTACCATGAAAAAAGCAAATCCCCTATATAGACAACGCAGCCGTTCAACAGTGGGTTATAGCCGCAGCTACGCTGCTGTATAACCCTTAATTGTTAACTCCCAATCATGTACATGGAGAATAAATGGAAATTGAAGAAAGTATTAATGATTTTGCTTCGTGGATTGGAGAAATAATTAGGTGTGAAGTTGAAGAGATTGATGATGGCTTTATCTACAAGGCTAGGTCTGCGATGTCTGATGGCTTGCAGCTTGTTCTTTCCAAAGAAAAATTGATAAATGAAATTACTCTACTTAAAGAATTCGAATCAGCATCAGAGACAGTCATCACAACAGATAGGTCATATGAGATTCTTGTAAGAGAAGAAGGGCCGTATTTCAGATTTTCACCACGTGGTCGAGATGAAAACGTAATCCTTGAAATAGAAGACTCTGAGAATAAAATTAGATATACCTTAGGTCGACCATCTAACCAATTTATACTTTTTTTAATCAAAAATGCTGTCGTATATGGTGACCCGAGAGCTTTATCGAGACCAATAATGAATGGCTCAATGATACGTAGGGCGATAGAGGAACAGCCTTGCGTTTTTGATTATCTCAAGAAATTCATTGCTGGCAGAATGACGCTCAAGGTAAAGTCTGATACTCGCAAGTCAACTGGTGACTTCGAGAAATTTTCCTCCGCATTTCTTTTTAATATTACTTACAATACTGATGCCGCGTTGGTTCAGCAAAGGGATTTCGATGAGTTATTGAGGACGGCTAGAATTACAAGAAATCGCAGGTCTAATATTGATGAAATAGATCCTCCGCGAAGAACATATGTACCAGATCTTATTCATCACTATCAATTGGCAGTTGGCACTGAAAATCCAATGCTTGAGTACATTTGTTACTACCATATAGCCGAGCATTTTTTTGAAAGTGTATTTAATGAAGATCTCGTCGACAAGGTGAGAAATAAACTTACTCACCCAGATTTCTCATATAAAAGAAAAAAAGATATTTCCTCTCTCATTAAAGAGATTGGTAAGTCTATCAAAATGCGTGATGATAGTATGACCTTTAACGAGCAAGAAGGGCTTCGATTAACTCTCAAAAAATACTTAAATATAAGTGAGTTAGTGCAAAAAATTAATGACTATGATGGCAGTCTAGTAAACTACTATAAGCTTGAGTCAGTTGAATTCTCTGGCGCAGGAACAGTTCATCTCGAAGGCGATGATGATGAGATAATATTCAAGCATCTGGCGGCAAGAATATACAAAAATCGAAACTCAATCGTACATAGTAAAGAATCGGAAAAAGAAAAATACACCCCTTTTAGGGATGATAAAACCTTGGTAAAAGAAGTACCATTGTTGAGATTTATATCTGAGAAGATAATTTTTGAAACATCTACAGTCGTATAATGAGTTAACAAGCAAAGGCAGCCGACGCGTACCGCGCAGCTGCTTTGAGCGTTAGGCCACAAATCATAAATATAGAGGTGTTGAGTGGAAGCACATGGATTTACGATGAGGTCTTTCGCATTTCTTGAGGATGCAAGAAATCAGATTTTATCTATAGGTGAAAATGGATCTGGTGCAAAAGCAGCAGTGAAATCTTCAGTTTCTGCTGTAGAAGCATTTCTTAACGAATTTTGTCAGTTCGGTATTGGCTACGAGAAACATAATCACTCTATCCAAAACCCAATGGTAAAAATGGCAAAAGAATTGGAAAAAGCTGAAAATAACCGAGCATCTCCCAAAAAGAAAGTTCAAGTTGCTTATGAAGCGTTATCTGGTAAAAGACTCAAAAAAGGTAATACTCCTGAATTTCAAAGATTTAGTATTGTTGTAGACGTACGCAATGAATTAACGCATCCAAAGGCTTCTGTTTTAAATATTTCAGGTGGTGTTATTGAACCACCAAAATTCGAAAAACTATTAATCAAAAAACTAAAGTCCAATGGGTTTGGTAAAAACAATGACTCATATGACTGGGTAACAATTATAGACAACAAAGATTTTGCACTCTGGGCATATCAAGCCTGCATAGGCGTTATTAGCTTAGTTATTGAACAAATACCTTATAAAAATGCTATTGATAGCTATAAAGAAATGTATTTAGTCAATTTACCAAACCCGAACCAGTGGTCTAACAGGCAAATCCAGTCGACGCCAAAAAGCGGCGCGGCTGATTAGGACGTTAGGCATCTCCTACATATACGAGAGAATTGAGTCTCCAATGAATAAAAAAATAGACCAACACTTTCTACGTACAATTTACCATTTGGGAATTTAGGGTCAGATGAAAAATAGTGTTTTTTCATCTGACCCTAAATTCATAGATTGCCGTTTGACCTCGTTTTTGGTGTTCGCCTTGCTCCACGTCAATCAACAAAATACCTCGCGTACAAACTTACATGTAGGGCACGATGAGCGCAGCGTGATCTGCCGCGAAAGCGAAGCTTTCTTTTTGTTTATCTTGCCGGTGTATCTGAGAATAAAGTGACAGAACGGCTTCGCATCAAGCTGCCATGGGACAATGGCTGTTAGCGTTAGCAAACGGTGAGAGTCGGTAATAAAACAGATCAGGTCAAAAGGCCTGAGGGAACCCCTTGCCTATCTGATCAAATCACGCTACAAAAAGGGTACATTAAGAATCAACATAGCGGCGATCAAAGACGATCTGAAGCGGCATAGTCCAGACAGACGTTGGTATTTAGCGAGTTATATAACAGGGAAGTCCTACCATGAAAAAAGCAAATCCCCTATATAGACAACGCAGCCGTTCAACAGTGGG